>CANKBX010000007.1 GCA_947480055.1 Planctomycetaceae bacterium | reverse complement strand
GGGCAACCCGTGTCCACATCCATGCGCGAAGTGAGTGAAGATTTGTATCAAAGCACCGCGGGACGCAGGCAAATTGAAGATATTCTCGCGGCCGAAATTGGCGCCGAAGTCGCCAAGTTGTTTTACAAGCATGAAGTCACCGAACTCGGTAAAAATTTGGGTATTCGTAAGTGAGTTCTGCGCGGCGGATTGTTTGCGTTGTGGATCCATTGGGGACAGGCGCTGGAGCCGCAACGTTGTCGGCGTGCTCCATGGCTGTTCGCGCGCTTGAGCAATCTTTGGGAATTGGATCCGTACAAGTCGGCGTGCTGGGAACTCCCGCCGCCCATCAACTTGCTGTTGAGTGCGGCATTTCTGCGGCGTGGCGAATTCCGATTCCATGTGAAAGTACTCGTCTGGCGCGGCCAACTTTGTCGCGCGTGGCGCAACGGGACTTGCCGATGGTTGTCATGGCCTGGGGCGCGCGCGCGGCCATGTTGGTTTCGCACGCATTGCCGGACACGCCGTTGGTTGTTGTGCTTGACGCGCCATGCGAAGCCAAGCTTGTGCGCAACGCGGAATTCGCCGAGGTGCTTTGCATGGGTGACGCCCTCGCCGATCAAGCGAGTGGTTCCGGGTGGCTGCCAATTCGTATTCGCTCCGTGCATGCGCCGATGCCGCAGTGGTCGCAAGTTCCTTCGCTTGATCGAAATTCACTGCGTCGAAATTGGAACGCCGCGGATACGGATTGGGTGATTGGCGTCTTGCCGCTTTGCGATCATTCAAGCGACGCGTTGTTCGCGTTTCATGCCATGGGGCGTTTCGCTTTTGCGGGACACGGCGCGCACTTGGTGCTTGATCCAAACATGCGAAACGCCGGGGAAGTTCGAGCCATCGCCAGCAAACTGGAATTGAATTCGCGCGTGCACTTTGATTCTTCTTTAAACTGTCCTTGGAAAATATCGCCCGCGGTTGATCTGTGGCTTTCACTCAAGGACATCAATCGCGATGAAACTGCTTTGCATCCCTGCATGGCCGCCGCGCTTGGGGCGCCGGTGTTGACCAGCGCCGGAAGTTTCGCGGCGGCGGGCATCGAGCATCAAGTGGATGGTCTCATCGCGCGTTCAGGAATTAACGCGTTCGCATTTGAGATGATTCAGGCTGCAAAGAAGCCATCAATGCTCGCCCAGATGGCAAGCGCGTCCAGAGTGAGGCACGCCTCTGAAAGTGCTCGCCAAGGATTTTTCACCGCGATACAAGAAAGCGTTCAGCGCGTTTGCCCCGGGATTTTTTCTCAAGCAGCCGGCTTGCCAGCCGCTTCAAAATTTGCGGCCGCGTCAACATAAATTGATTTCAACAAACTTGGCGGAAGATTTTGTCCTCGAAGCGTTGGCGCATCCGTCGCGCTGAAGCGCGTGGCATCGACCATGGCTAGATCAGGGTCGGCGATCGGACTCTCGCCATCAAAATTGCTTTCCCACAAAGTACGCAAGGCCCAATAGCGGCTCGCGTACAAATCGAACGCGTCTTCGGGACGGTCGGCCTTCGCCGCCATTTCGCTTTTGGCTTCGCCGGCAGCCAAATGCTCGTCCGTTGTGACAATGTCGCTTCCAAAAAGAATGCGTCCACGAAAGCGTTCCAGAAATGTTTCAGCGGCACCGCGTGGATGTTTGGAAATTTCACGCACGATCCATTTGGTGGCGCTGGTGTCTAAAAATAAATTTGGATGACGATCAAGAAGGCCGGTGAGAAAATGTAAATCCTCGGGCCAGCCGCCCATATGGGCCGCGAGCCAAGGCACGGTGAATCGATCAAGCAAGCGCTCGAGCGGAAGATATTGATCCAACTTTGTGCCGTAAAGATTGGCGTCTTTGTAGCGGGTTTGAAACCAGGTGTCGGGATCGGCGATATGCACCATGAGCGACATTCCCAAACTTGACGCCAATTCCATCGCGCTCACTCGCAGGGGAGCGTCCAGTTGAAACATCGACGGGTCGCCGGCGGCGATCGCAAAATCAACGCTGCGCGGAGCCGCCCAAATTTTACAAATGGTTGAACCAAGTTCGCGGTACTTGCCAATGCGTTCCAAAAACCCGGCGCCCAAAGCATGCTTGCGATCTTTGGATGCGAAATCAGGCACCGCGATCAAACGCAAGCGCGCGCCAAGTTCGGCGCGCACCACGTCCACTTGTTCAAGATATGTCATGGACCAAATCGACCCGACCCCATAGAGATCCATTGCTTCGCGCAAAATTTTGCAGGCGCGCGCGCCGTTCACATGTGAATGCGCGTCGGTGATCGCAAATGGAAGAGTTGGCAATTGTTGCGCAAGAGCGCGGTAATTCCAGCCAAATCTATTTGACGAATTGATCCGCGCGGGTGACTCGATGGTGGTTGAATCGGGATGGTTCACGCGATGAATCGTAGTCCGTGTCTCAAGCGCGAGTCAAACTTAACGCGCGCGGCGTGGACGGGATTTATCCCGTGCGGTAATCCGCGACGCAGCTGATTTTGCTTTTGGAGTTTGAGCCACGCGCTTCTTCATGGACTTCGCCGATCCAATTGCGATGTCTGGATTTCGGCCAGCATGATGAATGCAACCGATGTACACCTCGTGATCGGCTTCAATATCAAAGTGCCGCATGATTTCACAATCAAACCACGCCGTTGCGCGCAGTGGAACTGGCGCACCCGAAGGTGTTTTCATGCACGGAATAGAAATCATTGGATCTTGCGTGTGTTCAGGAAGTTGGCGAAACAGTCGCGTGCATACTGGATCATTCGCGGCGATCAAGCACAGCGCGAATCCACGCGAATCACGAATGATGGGACTGAGTGGCAAACCTTTTTCAATCGCAATCACAAGCATTGGTGGGTTTGACGCGACCTGTTGCACCCATCGAACCAATGTGGCGCCACGCATGTCGCCAAAGGCTCCGGTTAAAAGAAAAACACCACTTGGAATTTGATCTAAAAGATCACCAATTCCAGAGCGTTCAATCGGAGTCCAGTCGGATCGAGATGCCATATTTATTACAGTAGCCCAAAATAAATACATTACTAGTGTAAATCTATTATTTACAAGTATTTATGTATATATCGGACGTAATTTGGTGGGGTTTAATTTTGTTCTAAGACTAAAAATTTCAAGAAATTTGATAAGAAGTGGGGCAAAGTGTTGCAAAGTGGGGAAATGAAGTTATTCTCTTCACAGGTGCACAATGCTCTTCCTAGGCGAATTCGAACATTCTCTCGATGCGAAACAGCGACTCGCTGTTCCATCGGAAATTCGCAGTTGTTTGCCCAACGATGGCAACGACGCAGTGTTTGTTTCAGCGCCCGGACCCAACGGATTTCTTTGGCTGTGGCCGGAAAAAACATTCGCGGATCTCTCCAACGCTCTCGGCGGTTCGTTGTTGGGCGACGAGGGCGTTCAGAATTTCGAGCGATTGATCTTCAGTCAATCTTCGCGTTGTCCACTGGACAAAGCGGGGCGCGTGCGCATTCCAGACCGAATGTTGTCACGCTACGGATTGGCGGGAAACGTGATGATTCTTGGTGTTCGAGATCATTTGGAGTTGTGCACCACGGACAAGTGGAAGGAAGAACGTGAATTACTTGAGCCCGCCGCCGCGGATATTTGGCGACGTGCTCGCGAGGCAATTCGAAACAGAACTTCGAGTTGATCTTTGGAAAAACTTTTAATCCGTCGCAGTGCGCGGCGGTTTGATTCAAGACTTGCGTTGATGCCAAGGACGGCCCAACGCGGGAGAGCAACGAATGGCAACCTCACTGCGCCAAGGACGGCGAAGTGGGAACCATTCGAACAGAACAAACGAGCCATGGACGGCTCGTTGAGAAGGGTTTGATCCGCCAAGGATGGCGGTTAGGACTCTGGAACCCTGTTTTTTGGGGTTCTATCCGTCGTCGCCCCCGTACCGTGAACCGGTGCGGGGGCGTTTTATTTACGGGTTGAAATTGCGTGGATTTAGGTAGACTGACCTCTCGGATATTTCAAACGGCAGACTTGATCGCATGGATTCGTGGAGGCTTGGAGCACCGCGGCGAGATGGTCTTTGACAAAGAGGTCTAAAGCAATGTTGGTGATTACCCGTAGAGAAGGTGAAGAAGTTGTGATTGGTGATCCCGCGGCCCCGCTGGGAATTGTCCGTATCTCGTCCATCAAAGGGGACCGAGTCAAGATCGCATTTGACTTTCCCCGCGAAGTGATGGTTCACCGCCGTGAGGTTGCGAACCAGATCAATGCCACTGAAAAAGATGGCAACCCAATCGTCGGCAAAATTCGTCCCGCTTCGGGTGGCGAAGCTCAGCAATAATTGAAACTGTAGACCGCAAGCGGTGGACTTGGCGTTCATTGGGCGCTGTTGATGCCAAGTGTTCGTCGTTAGACTTGCGCCATGAAATTGCGTCCATGTCCTTGCGCTTGGATTGCGCGTGTGTATTCCCCGCAGACTTGCTTTGCTGGAGTTGCTCAATCAATTTCTCAATCAAACAACTTTCGATGCGTTGAGTTTTTCGCGCGAGTTTTTCCTGCGCTATTCGCGTTCGCGCTGATGCTTGCGCTGTTGTGCTCGCTTCAAGCGTGCGCGGTTTCCGCTGGCAAAGACCCAATGAAATCGCTGTCCAATCCGGAGTCATTGCCAGTTGTGCAAGTGGCGGCAATGGAAAAATTAGACGAAGCGCCAACGCCCGAATACATCTCAGCATTGAAGCGCATGATGTGGCAGCCAGGCTTTGCGGAGTCATCGCGATTGGCGGCGTTTGATCGATTGGTGAAACTGGACGAGCCTGGATTGAAAGAAATCATACGACTGCAATTGCCAAAGTTGATGGCATTCGCTTGGCGGCAAAAATTGTGCGAACTGATTGTCGAGCATCAGTGGGTCGACATGACGCCAACTCTTGTTCGTGCGTGGAGCGTTCCGATGGCGGCTTGGATAGAACAAGACAAGGATCGGCCTGAACGCATTGCGATTGAGCAACTGAACGGTAAAGATCAACTGACGGATTTGTTGGTGAAGATGTTGGTGGATTCAAATCCAATCACGGAGGCCAACCTTCGATTGCGCTGTTGGGAAATGCTGCAGAAACTTGGCAAGCGCGATCGGCTTGTGCGTTTGCTCGCAGACGCGTCGGTGAAACCAGATGATCGGTTGCTGAGCAATTTGCGCAGCTGCGCCGGCGAACTTGGAATTGTTCCCACCACCAAGGAGGAAATCCTGTGGCTGCAAGCGTTGCTTGACACAAAAAATCTGGCTTTTTGGGCGCAAGCCAAGGAAGCCACCATGCAATTGCCGCCGGACGTGCGTTTGAAGTTGGAAATCCGCGAGTTGCCTATCGCGGTGGCGGTTTCAAAACTGAAACCAGAATTATTGAAACTCACTCCACTGGAGCTTTATCAAATTGTGGAGGCGCGGCGGCAGGCGAACGGTTCACGAATTGTCAGCCCCAGTTTCGAAGGCTACGGCGGGGACCATACGGAAAATTTGTACGAGATGCGCAACACACTGACATGGGGCGATCTGGCGTCCATGGTCATCGCCATGGAAATGTTTGACTCTCCAATTCTGCGCCAGCACATGTTTGATCTTGCCGATCGAGACATGGCCGATCGCGATACGGAATACGGCGGCGTGATTCGAATTGGCGCGGCCGGAAAGCCTGAGATCCTGGAGATGACTCCGCGCGTTCGAGGAAATGATTTGCGCTATGAATCGTCGCAGAAAATGTTTGACAACGCCTACACGGGTTTGTTCCATTTTCATTTGCATTGCCAAAGTTACGACAACATGCAATATGCGGGGCCGCACTTGGGGGACTTCGCCTACGCCGATAGCACGCGCGCAAATTGCCTGGTTTTTAGCTTTGTTTCACGCAAAGAATTGAATGTGGATTTTTACCGACATGGTCCGATGGTGGTTGATTTGGGTTGCATCGCGCGACCAAAGAAAGATGAATGACCATGGAATTCACCAAAATGCACGGGCTTGAAAATGATTACATCTACATCAATACATTTCAAGAGAGAGTTGCCAACCCGTCGCAGTTGGCGCGCGCGGTCAGCGATCGCCACAGCGGTGTTGGAAGCGACGGATTAATTTTGGTGGGCGCGCCCGATGCCAAAGTTGCTGCCGAAGTTGCTGCCGAAGCTGCTGCCGATGTGGGCATGCGCATCTTCAACGCCGATGGAAGCGAAGCGCAAATGTGTGGCAACGGAATTCGCTGCGTGGCCAAGTTCGCGGTGGAGCGGGGACTGAGCCGCAAGAATCCGCTACGCATTCAAACCCAACGAGGCACGCTGGCCGTGTCATGGCGCGCCGACGCCCATGGGAAGGTGCAAGAAGTTTCCGTTGATATGGGGTTGCCCATTTTGGAAATGCGCTTGATTCCCGCAAAAATACAAGGAATTACAGCGGAGTCACACGTTGTGGGCGTGGAGTTGCCCGCATCGTGGTGGACATTTGACGCCAATGTAACTGCGTCAAATTTCTCACATTGGAAAAATACATGTGGCTTCGATGGCAAGGTTTCGCTTGTCAGCATGGGAAATCCCCACGCTATTTTTTGGTGCGATGATGTTTCAAAAGTTCCCCTTGAGATTGTTGGACCAATGATTGAACATCACAGCGCATTTCCGCAGCGGATCAATGCGCACTTTGCGCAACGCGAAAGTGATTCACGCGTGACGATGCGAACATGGGAGCGCGGCAGTGGAATCACGCGGGCGTGCGGAACCGGAGCGTGCGCCGTAGTCGTGGCCGGAGCGCTTGAAGGAAAGTTGTCCCAGAAATGCCAAGTCCAATTGCCGGGCGGAGCGCTGCAAGTGGAGTGGGCTGGCCCAGGCCACTGCGTGATCATGACGGGGCCAGCCGTTGAAGTGTGCCGCGGAACTTTGTCCAATGAACTTGCCCAGAAAGCCAACTGACATGACGTTGCCTCAAACCGAAACACAAATCGCCCAGCACATTCGCGCCCAGCAATCCGCCATGGAAATCCGATTGGCCGACATGGTCGCCATTCCAACGGGGCATGATTTTTCGAAGGGTTTGAATTCCATGCGTGAATCGATTGCCGCGCGACTACGTTCCATGGGCGCGCAAGTAGTGGAGATGGCTGCGGCGCAAAGGCCAACATGGATCACTCCCAATGACCGCGGTGAAATTGGTTCGCCAACTTTGGTGGCGCGAAAATTACAAGGCCGCGGCGGACCCACGCTATTGATCGCGGGGCACATGGACACGGTGCATGATCCCGCGGGAGATTTTCAAACACTCTCTCCGCTGAATCACCCGCGCGCAACGGGGCCGGGCGCCGCGGACATGAAGGGTGGACTTGAAGTTGCGCTGAGCGCCTTGGAGGCGCTGGAAAAATTCGCACCCACCGTGCGCTGGATTTTTATCATCAACGCCGATGAGGAGGCTGGAAGTTTCCGCTCCGCCGAGCATTTGGCCAGCGTCGCCAAGGAATGCGACGCGGGATTTGTTTTGGAGCCCGCGTTGCCCAATGGTGGATTGGTGGTTGAGCGCCTTGGCAGCGGACAATTCATGATCGATGTGCTGGGGCGCGCGGCGCATTCGGGTAGAGATTTCGCCAATGGAATCAGCGCCGTGAACACGCTCGCCCAATGCGTGCTTCAAGTCGCTGGCATGACCGATCTCAAGCGTCAGCGCATTGTGAATATTGGTCCGCTGCAAGGTGGAGCGGCCACGAATATTGTGGCCGACCACGCCCGAGCCTGGGGAAATATTCGTTTCGCCAACGCCCAGGATGGCCAGCAATTGAGCGGAGAGATTCAAGCGATGGCTTCTGGTGACGCCACGCATTTGCCGCGGATCACAATAGAAATGGCGGTGAATCGCCCAGCCAAACCGTGCACGCAAGAAGTGTCGCAGTTGGCTTTGATGGCGCAGTCTGTCGCAAAGGATCTTGGATTTGATCTTGCCACGGGAAGCACCGGCGGCGTGAGCGACGCCAATTTAATACAGGCCGCTGGAGTTCCATGCTTGGATGGCTTGGGAGTGCGCGGCGGAAATTTACATCGCGGCGATGAGTTTATAGAGCTTGATAGTTTGTCCGAGCGCGCGACGTTGCTGGCGTTGTTGCTGCTGCGAGTTTCAGCGGACGACACAAAAAAAATCACTCGTGGCTGACGCACGCGCGTGCAAGTTTTGCGTGCGGCATATTGCCACTCGTTGAAAATCCCTTTTTCTTGCGACAGACACGCCAGTCATCATCCGCCACAGAATCGTTTGGGTTCAGCCGATATCTTTTTTCTCTTGTCGGTTGGCGCCAACGCGAGCCATGAGCGTCTTGAGAGTTTGGCACACATCATCAATTTCACGCTCTGAAATTGTCTCGTAAAAAGGCAGCGCTATGGTTCTGTGGCTCAGGCGCTCGGCAAGCGGAAAATCGCCAGGGTGATGTCCGGTGATTTTTCGCACATGCGGCAAGAGAGCGGCGCACGGCCACCAATCCGCTGCGCCAATGTCCAACCGATGCATGCCATCGATAATTTGATCGCGATCATCCTTGGTGAATCGATCCGAAAGGCGAACCACAAAATTGGACCAGCTCATTTTGCAATCTTGCGGCGGATTTAGCAGCAAAATATCGGATTCGCCACCAAGTCGACGCGTGTAACTCTGAGCCACTTCGGAGCGGCGCGCGATGGTTTCATCGAGACGCAGAAGTTGGCTCAATCCCAAGGCCGCGTTCATTTCTGGAAGTCGTCCGTCATATCCATCGTATGCATGCTCCATTTTCATTCCCAATTCACTGGCTTGATCGGGAAAAGAAAAACGATCCACCCGGCCTTGATGGCGCATGGCGCGGCACGCCGCGGCAAGATGATCATCATGCGTGACAATCATTCCGCCCTCACCCGTGGTGATTGGACGGCTGGCGAAAAATCCAAAGCACGCGATACGTCCAAAGCGCCCGACATTGTCCACGCCGTAGGAGGCGCCCAAAGCCTCGGTTCCATTTTCAATCATTGGAATTTCCATGCGGCTGCACAATGCGATCAAATCGCGGAAGCCCGCGGGATTGCCGAATGTTTCCGCCACAAGCATGGCGCGGGTTTTTGGCGTGGACTTCTGCTCGGCGGCGAGCGGATCCATGTTCATGGTGGCTGGATCAATATCCACAAAAATAGGTTTGGCGCCAACATGCAAAATAGAATTCACATTGGCGCTATAGCCGAACGCGCTCACAAGAACCTCGTCGCCAACGCCGATGCCCAAAGCGCGCAGCGAAATTTCAATCGCAAGCGAACCAGAATTCACGCCAATCGCGTGAGTGCGGCGGGTTCGATGTCCCATCTGCCGCTCAAATTCAAGAAGTTGCGGTCCCATTGTTCCGCAACCAGAGCGAAGCGCTTGCATGACCGCGTCAAAGTCATTTTGGATATATTTTGGTTTGTAAAGTGGGATCAAGAGGCGTGCTCCATGAGGAAAATGTTCAGAGTGAAAAAGTTTGAAAGATACATTGTGGATTATCGGGTGAGTTGGGCGATGGCGTCATTTTCGCGCTTGGAATATTTCAGATAAAGCCACGCCGCCTGGATTTGCGATGACTCATCCACCTTGCCGCCGCCCGATGCGATGGAGCCAAGTTCCTGCACTTCCGCGGCGGTGAGTGGGGTGGATGCTTTGGCCAAAGCCAGCAGCGCCAAAGAGTCGCCATGGCGGGGAAGTTTGCCGCGAATCAATCGGGCGAATTTTGCCGCATCCGCACTTGAGGAGTCCGCCACGACGGACATGATTGTCTCCACAAGCTCCAGGTTGTTGTTTAGATTTTGCAACGTGATGCTGAGCAATTCCTCGTGGGCTTGAGGCATGCGCAGCAATTGCTGAACCGCCAAGAGCGTTGAAATTTGTTCCTCATTGCGGATGCCCTTGGCTTGCGCGCGGCGGTTGAGTAAATTGAGTAAAACTTTTTTCGCAAGTTCAGGCGCCAAAGTGGGCGTCACGCCAAGAACGTATTCAGTGGTGGATCGATTTCCGTTCTCAAGCAACGCGGTCAATGCGGCCACTTGATCGGAGTTTGGAGTTCGCATAGACACGCCGGCGTTGGCCATGGCTTCAAGCAGTGGATCGCCGCTGCGCAACTGCGCGAAATCATCGGCTTCAAATCCATCTTTGCTCGCCAACATCAACAAGCCCATTTGAACCAGGTTGGATTGCGATCGATTGCTCTTGAGTTGCGCCAACACCGCGGCGCGCCCCAAAGTTTTTGGCGCAAGGTTGATGGCAGTGGTGATCGCTGCGATTCGATCCGCGCCCGTGGATTCCTTTGTGATTTCAAGAAGAGGCGCCGCCGCCGCCGTAATGCGATATTGCCGTGCCGCATTGGCAAGTTGCCGCATGAGATCCGTTTGATCCGTCGCGGGAAGGGTTTTGTATTTGCCCATAAAATTTCTCCATGCGCTTTGATCGCCGCGCTCAAGCAACAGCATGCAAGCCAGACCCGCCACCTCGGCGCCGTCGTCAGCGGGCGCGTTGATCAGCAAGGATGGGTCCCATGGTTGACCTTGACGATTGAGTTCCGCAACCAACAGAGTGCGTTCGTAGTTTGTGAGATCCGGCGCCTGCAAAAACTCATTGAGCGCGGCGGGTTTCAGCAGTTCCAGCCCCAGCGCCTCCGTGATTAATAGAGTTCGCAGCGCGGGATCTTTGAGTTGAATCACGCGCGTCGCGTCGAGACTTTTGTCGGCGCTCACCAGGGCGATTCCCATGAATCCATCGATGCGAAGCGCGATATCTTTTTTCGCCACCAAGGTTTCAAACAAAGGATTCATGGCGGGATCCGCCAAGAGGCGAAGCGATACCCAGCGAAAATGTTGGACGCCGTTGGAATTGGGCGACATGGCTTTTTGAATTTGCGTCACCGCTGTTTCGTAGGGGTCAGCGCGCGCGTATTGGGCCTGCGCGGAAAACGTGAAGAGCATGAGTGTGGCAAGAATCACAGCGGCCGCGAATTTCATTCGGCGAGTGTAGCCGCAGCGCTTTCGATTTGGCGAGCGCAACTGCAAGTGCTTGAATGCAAATGCAAGTGCTTGGATAGAACGCAGCGGCGCTTGGATAGAACACAGCGGCGCTTGGATAGAACGCAGCGGCGCTTGGATAGAACGCAGCGGCGCTTGGATGCAGCGGCGCGTTGTTGAGAGTGTTTGATCAACGGCGATTCGCACGGACGGCGTTGCGTTGGACGCCCCTTTGGGAATTGCCCGAGTAATTGCTGGCAGAATTGCTGGCAGAATTGCTGGCAGAATTGTTGGCGGAATTGCGTGAGGTCATGTTGGGCGAGTTGCGAAGGGCGTGACTTAGGCGCGAGGTCAATTCAGCAACCAAGCATGTTCCAGCGGCGCCGGCGTCCACGCTCTCATTGGATTTGATCAGGGAATCAATCTTCACCGCGCTTGCGTGAACGGATGAATGTGAATTTCGCCCAAGCGCCCGCGCGATTTCTGGAAAGCTCATCGATGTGTGCTGCCGCGCAAGCCACGCCACCAACGCTCGGGCCAATGTGACGCGTCGATGTCTGTTCTGGCCCGCGAGTTGCTCCGCTTCAACTCCGGTGGTCAAGCACACCAAATCCATGATCGCGCAGATCCGAACGGGAATGCCGCCGTTGGTCGCCTTCTCGTGGCGCAACAGTGAATCAACCATGGCGCAGGAAATCTCGCTGGGTTGCTCTTGCGTGGATTGCAGAGCTTGCAAACTGGAAATAGCGCCCTCGATTTCGCGCGCTCCACCAACGCAGCGCAAAGCGATGGCTTGAACGGCTTCGTGTGATAGCGCGATGGATCGACCAAGCGCGATGGACTTGACCAACGCGTTGCGCAGCGAAAGATCCGGCGCCTCCACGCGCACCACCATGCCAGCGAGCATGCGGCTGACGAGCGATTGACTCAAGCGCCGCACCAGGTGCGGATGCTCGTCGGTGGCGAGCACCACTTGTGAACCGGCAAGTTGCACCGCGTCAAGCGTGTGCAGAAATTCATTTTGCGTGGCGGTCTTGCCGGCGAGAAAATGCACGTCATCAATGGCAAGGACATCCACGCGGCGAACGCGGGCGCGGAAGGCGTCGATGGTTCCATTGCGAACCGATTGAATGTATTCGTTGGTGAATTGCTCGGCCGTGACGTAGCGAACGCGCTGTTGCGTGCGCGACTCGCGCCTTCGTCGACAAAGCCCTTGAAGAAGATGTGTTTTTCCCACGCCGCAACTTCCATGAATCACAAGGCAATTTCCAATTGAATGCGTGGTGGCGAAATTCAGCGCCGATTCAAACGCCATCTTGTTGCTTGGACCCACCACAAAATCCTCAAGGCGGCGCCAAGCCTCGGTTGTACGGTGGCGCGTGTGCAACGACGCGCGCAGTGGAGGATTGTCCGATGGGTCGGAGGTGGCGGTGGAGCGCGCGGGAGCATCGATGATGTTGGTGGCGGGGGTTTCTTTCACGCGCAGTTCAAAGTCGTCGCGACCCAACGCCTCTTGGGACACGGCGCGCAAATCGCCGCCAAAGTTCTTGCGAATCCAATCCGCGGCGTAGGAACTTTCAGCTTCCACCGCCAACTTTCCGCCCTCCACGCTCACCGTGGACGCGGAATCAAACCACATGTCGGCGCGGCGGTTTCCCAAACGCTCACCCAACAAGCTTCGTATCCGACTTGGTAATTCCAAAGCGCGTTCTGTGACCATTGGGCAAGCGACTCCAAGAGTTTTGAAACAAATTGACGGATACCGCAACCACAAATCCAGACCTTGCCAGACCAAGCCAAACCAAGCCAACAAAAGCCAACTGGACCAAGCCAGGCAAGCAAACGCACCAAATCGATTCAAGCGGAACCATGCGCGCATAGAACAACCACACCGAGTCAAACTCAGTTGATCCCCATCGCGCATGGCGTCATCCATTCCTAGGGTTGTGACCAACTCAAGTTGGCCTCAAACTGTTGCGCATCCTGCGCAGTGAATGGAGAATAGTGTGAGTTTTTTGTTGCGCAAGCGTTCATTCGCATAAAAAAAATCTTGCGCGCGCAAAGGCTTGCATTCGTTGGAGTTCTCGACAAAATAAAACTTGTGCACCGCATTTTTGCGCCAACTGTCAACATCATGTGGAAGATTTTAAACTTGACAAAGCCAACGCCACTCTTCGAGTGACCATGCGAAATCCCCTGGACGAATACAGGCGTAAAGCGGGGATATTTCGCTCATCCACAGCAAGAAGAATGCTGCGTTGAGGTTGTTTTGCGGCAAGAAACAAAGCGTGGTCTAGCAAATGCGCGCCAAGTCCCTTGTTGCGCGCGAATTTTGCCAAGCCGAAGTACGCGACCTCCATGCAATCGGCGGCTGGAGTGCAATTCACAATTGAAACACCCGCGTTGACGCCGTTGATTTGCAAGACTGTCCAAAGCTGCGGATCAAAATTTCCACCGCGGCGATGACCATCCAAAATATCTTGCCCATGTCGCAGCTTGGACAAGCCCGGACAGTCAAGCGAATCCTCGTATGTTTTTTCCAGCAACTCCAACATGGCCTCGTCGGCGATGGGATGAGAGGTCAACACAATATTGTCCAGCGCGCGCGGAGGCTTGGCGCCGCGGCGATTGGGTCGCTCCATGGAAACCAATAGGGCCAGATCAATAAAGCCCGCGTCTTTTAGAACGCGCAGCTCCAAATCGTCATTGGGCTCGCCCAGATATTGAATCAAATCGATTTGTCCATCCGAAATGGCATGTTCAACCATGCTTCGGATCAACAAAGTTGTTTCGGCGGCTTGCTCGCGATTATGAATTGGTGAAATCAATAAAGACGCGGTTCGCCCCGGATTGCTCGACAAAAGGCCCGCGGCCACCAGGTCGCCGCGGTGGTCAACGCGCTTCCATAAGTCCTTCAGGGATATGCCTTCGCGATTGAAAGCCTCCAAAAAGCGGCTGCTTTCGGCGCGGCGCTTTCCCAGGAGTTTTTCAAGGGCGGGCAGCCTTTGTGAGGGCTCAACTGGCAGCGACCGATCATCCATATTGGGTTGGTGACTCACAAAAAATAGCGTAGCACCGATTCAGGATTGGCTGCGTATTGGTTACCATGACCCCGATGCTTTCCTTTGTCGTATTGTTGATGCTCGCCATAAATGCGACCACTCCACCTGCCGCGGACTCGACCGAGCCAACCACGCCAACCGCGCCGCTCGCGCGCATTCGCAATGCGGATGAGTGGGTGATGGATTATCAAGTTGGTCCATTGCGTATTTTTAAGGACGGCGAGTCGGGCGAATTATTTTGGTACTCCACTTACACCATCGTCAATCGAACCAAGCGTGAGCGAAGCATCGCGCCGCAGTGGGAACTTCTTGATGAGGAGGGGCGACTCTTCAGCGCCGGTGAAGGAGTTCCACGACGTGTGCAACGCGCGGTGCAAGCGCTGTTGGCCAATCCATTGCATGAAGATCAATCCGCGTTGATTGGCGACATCATGACAGGCGAGGAAAATGCAAAGAGCGGCGTGGCGATTTGGAAAGCGGGACCAGAAGTCAAGCGCTTTTCAATTCTGGTCACGGGTCTTTCAAATATCAAGAAACCTGTTGTGGACCCGACCACCAAGAAGCCGATCGTTTTGAAGAAGACTTGGCGCGTGGATTACCAAATGAATTGCGATCGCGTTGCGTTGATTGGCGAAGTGCCTTTGGCGCCCGCGGGGAACGAGCAGAATCCACGCTGGATCATGCGGTAATTCATTCAGTTGAATTTTGTGGTGATTTTTGGGGCTGGCTGGCCCATTTCATCCCATATAAAAAACGTTGAAAGACTTGGTTCAAAGGCTTGGCGAAAGTTGAAATGTTCGCTAAACTGCCCGACCCAGAATTTCTGGAAACGCATTTGAAGGAACCAAACTATGGCACACAAAAAAGGTCAAGGCTCAACTGAAAACGGTCGCGACTCCAACGCGCAACACTTGGGCATTAAACTTTACGGCGGTCAAGCTGCCCGAACTGGTTGCATTATTTTGCATCAGCGCGGCACCAAGTGGAAGCCAGGCAAGAACGCGTTCCGCGCCAAGGACGACGCCATCATGGCGGGCGCCGATGGCAAGGTGGCTTTCCGCGGACGCTTTGTTGACATTCTTCCGTCGAACTAAATTTCACACACTGCAATTGGCCGGCGCATTTCACCGGCCATATTGACCCCTAGGGTCGGATAGATGAAACATGCTTGTTGATCGTGCGCAAATCATGGTGCGATCTGGCAAGGGCGGCAATGGCGCGAGCCACATGCGCCACGAGAAATCCAATCCCAAGGCCGGTCCAGACGGCGGTGATGGCGGCGACGGCGGCACCATCACAATCGTGACCGACGCGCACTTGGACACGCTGCTTGCGTTTCGTTATCAACGACATTTTTTCGCGACCGATGGTGAGAAGGGGCTTTCCAAAAGTTGCCACGGCGCCAACGGTCAATCCGTGATTGTGCGAGTGCCGTGTGGCACGCTGGTGTTTGATGACACGACCGGCGAGTTGTTGTGCGACATGGTGTTGCCCGATCAAGAATTAGTTGTGGCCAAAGGCGGCAAGGGCGGGTTGGGCAACGAGAATTTTAAAACCAGCACGCATCAATCGCCGGCGGAATTCACGCCGGGCGAGCCCGCGATTGAGCGCATGTTGCGCTTTGAATTGAAATTGATCGCCGATGTTGGTTTGGTTGGTTTGCCCAACGCCGGCAAAAGCACGATGCTTTGCGCGTTAACCCGCGCCGAAGCCAAGATTGGCGCCTATCCATTCACCACGCTTTCGCCGCAGTTGGGAATCGCCGAGTTGCCGGGCGATCGGCGTCTTGTGTTCGCGGATTTGCCGGGATTGATCGAAGGCGCTTCCGAAGGCGCGGGCTTGGGATATGAATTTCTGCGCCACATTGAGCGCACGCGCGTGATCTTGCATTTGGTGGACATGGTTCCAGATGATGGCTCTGATCCAATCGCGAATGTGGAATTGATCCGCAACGAGCTTGCGGTGTTCAGCGCCGAACTTGGTTCAAAGCCCGAGTTGTTGGTGTTGAACAAAGTGGATTTAATTCCGGAGGCCGAGCGCGCCAAGAAAGTTATGAAAATGTGCAACGCATTGCGCGTGCCCGCGGCGCGGCGCGTGGTGGTGAGTGGCGCCACGGGTGAAGGCTTGCGCGACATGCTTGAGGCGTGCTGGAAATTGGCGGAGCATGATGTCGCCGCTCCGTGGCGCGCGATTTCTTAAATAAATTTTGTGGCATCGCTGGGCTCAGCGCAACGAGATCACAGGCGCGCGAATTAATCGCCGTGTTTTTGGCGCAAGCGGCCTGAAAGCCGCAGCAAAAGTTGCACGCGCTCGAATTCGTTCAGCCACTCTTGCAGAGTTTCCGCGCCTTCATCGGCGGGCAGCGCAACTCCAGGCACGGGACAAGTAAAACCAAGTTGCTTGCGGGCGATAGATCGGTAGCGGCTGAGAGTGCGGTCGCCAAGCATGGAGACAAATTCAAAATCCTCCGCCATCCATACAACTACGGGAACGCGAGCGCCGCCGCACACTTTGGTGTGCTCGGTCAAATCGGGCCGCGCATCGCGGTCGATCCAGCGCAAATCAATATGTGGACTTGCCTGGGCAATGGCATGAAGCATGGGACCTTGTTGCGCGCAGTCGCCGCACCACACGCCGCTCACAACAAGCACGGGCATGTGGCGCACAAAAGATTTCAGAAGTGTGTGCTGATCCGCGGTGATATGCACGCTTTTCTCAACGCTGCGCCAAGCGCCGGCGCGGCCGGGATCGCTTTCTAAATAGCGGTCGTAGGGCAGTGACTGTTCAAATGCGCTTTTGAGAAGGGTTGCGTTCATGGCTCAATAGTATGCAACGCGCAGAAGCTGGTGGCGCGGGGATTACTCGAACAATCGAAATTATTCGCGTGGCGTGGTGGAGGAAGATTTGGACGCCATATTGGATTTGCGGGTCCATCGCGATGTGTCCTCGGGTGATCCCACGGCAAAGGCAAGCTTGGCCGCCGACGCCAGCAACTCCGCGCGCGTGCGAATGAGTGTGGAGCGCGCGGTGAACAGCGCTGATTCCGCGGTGAGGACATTGTTGATGTTGCTCAATCCATTCACATAGGACTCGAACACGGAGTCGTAGGAATCTTGGCTGGCTTTGAGCAGTGACTCGCCGAACGCAAATTGCTTGATGGCGGCAAGATGCACAAAGTAGGAATCCCACACTTCGCTTGTGGCTTCAAGGCGCATCTTTTCAAGATCGGCCGCGGCCACGGCGCGGTCCGCGCGCGCTTGACGCACGGCGTTGGTGCGCTCAAAACCATCAAAAAGCAGCCAAGAACCGTTCAAACCAGCGGAGTACTCGGGGCCCCAGAAATTTTGATTTGTGGTTGGATCGCCCAAAGATGTGTGGCCGTCGTACCAAAATCGAGTTTGTCCAACCATGGCGCCAGCGTTCACGATGGGCAAGAACTGCGCTTCAGCAAGTTTAATGTCGGCGTCGGCGCCACGCACGCGTTCCACCGCGGCAAGCAAATCAGGACGGCCACGAATGGATGTGCGAATCAACTCATCCACTTGCGCGCTCATATCTTCGGGAAGGGCGAGGCGTTGCAAACTTGTGATTTTGATTTCTGTTTCTGCGGACAAGCCAACGCGGCGCGCCAATGTGGATTGCGCGTCAAAGGTTGCGCTGCCCGCGGCTTCAAGCGCGAATTGAGCTTGCGTGAATTGCTGTTTGGCCAGCAACATTTCGGGGCGCGTGGCCAATCCAACAATCAGGCGATCTTCAACGGCTTCCAGTTGCACGCGCGCGGTCTCTAGATTTTGCTCGGCGGTTTGAAGCAAGGCAAGTTTGGCGTCCAAACTAAAGTACGCATCCTGCACTTCAAAGATGACTCTTTGAATGCCGCGGTTGAATGAATAGTTGGACGCCATCAAGGCGCGGCGCGCGGATTCAGTTTGCGCGTCGCGGCGACCAAAATCCACCAAGATCCAAGCCAAATTTAACGAGCCTTGCATCATTGGACCGGTGTTTCTGAAGCGTTCAGTGTTGATGTAGCCGATCTGTTGCACGTAGCCGCCAAAGCCAGAGGCGGAGAGGGTTGGCAGATATAAACTTTCAATGCGACCAAGTTGCGCCGCACGCGATTTGGCTTTCTGCCATTCGCCGCGGGTGGTTGGATTGTTGTCCAGCGCAAACTCCACAAGTGACGGCAAAGTATTGGGGCCATCTTTTGGAAGCGCTTGAAATTGTTTTTCCGCTTCTGTTTCCGCGCGGCCTTTGGCGTCTTGTGGCGCCGCATTGTCTTTTTCCAATGACCATGGAGTTGCGGAGGATTGCGAAACAAGTTTTTCAAATCGCGCCTCGTTCCACGGGTCGTCGCTTTGGCAAGCGTTCAAGCCAACAAGCGCGCTGCCAATCAGCGAGACAGTCATGAAGCGGTTGAAAAATTCAGATTGCATTGATGGCGCAATCCTAGCGTGGCTGAGAAAAAGGGGCAATTTTAAAATGGCGGGAGGGAAGCGCATTTTTTAAGATTTGGTTTTCCCCAACTCTTCAAGCGCGGCGGCTTGAAGGCGGCGCAGGGCGTCGAAGGCTTGCAATGGGGTGAGTTGATTTAAGTCCACGGCTTGCAGTTCTTGCAGCGTTTGGCTTGGTTTTTGAACGTTTTTCAGAATGGGTTTGGTGGCGAATTGTTGATCTGAGCCTGGCAGTTGCGAGAACAAGTCGGGGGCGGTGGGGGCTGCTTTGGAACTTTTTTCGGCGCGCCTCAATTTCCCAGGGTCGGAAGTTTGGCTTTCTGTTTCAACCGCCAGTGAATCCAAAATAGCTTCGGCGCGCGCCACCACATCCAGCGGCAAGCCCGCCAAGCGCGCAACATGAATTCCGTAACTACGATCGGCGTGGCCCGTGGCGATCTTGTGCAGGAACACAATTCCATTGTCCCATTCACGCACCGTCACATGCAGGTTTGTGATGCGCGGCAATCGATCCGCAAGCGAAGTGATCTCGTGATAGTGCGTGGCGAAAAATGTTCGGCAACCACGCGCCGCAAGTCCCTCCGCGATGGCCCACGCCAAACTCAAGCCATCCAGGGTGCTGGTGCCGCGACCGATTTCGTCCATCACAATCAAACTTCGCTCGGTCGCCTGGTGCAGAATGCG
Source organism: Planctomycetaceae bacterium (assembly GCA_947480055.1). Classification (GTDB taxonomy): domain Bacteria; phylum Planctomycetota; class Phycisphaerae; order Phycisphaerales; family SM1A02; genus SYAC01. Next base: position 16,450 of record CANKBX010000007.1, on the reverse strand, counting down.
CGCGGCCTCCAACATTTCAATCATGAACGTGGATTGGCCCAAGTGCAGTTCGTCCGACGCGCCGATGCGAGTGAAGATGCGGTCGGTGATTCCAATGGTGGCGCTGTGCGCGGGCACGAAAGCGCCAGCGTGCGCCAGAATCACAATCAGCGCATTTTGCCTGATATACGTGCTTTTTCCAGCCATGTTTGGGCCGGTGATCAATGCAAGCGTGGACTTGTTCACTTGGTTGGCGGGACCAAGCAGCGCGCTGTTGGGAATTAATTTTCGGCCAAGGGACATTTCAAGGGCAGGGTGGCGTCCATCCACAATGTCCAAGAGCGGTTCATCCACCATGGTGGGGCGGACATGGTTGCGCCGCTGCGCCGTTGATGCGAACGAAGTCAGCGCGTCGATTTCGGCCACCAGTTCACCCACGCGTTGAATGACGCGAATGTGCGAGGACACTTCCACGCACAGCGCGTCGAAAAGTTTTTGCTCGCAATCAAGCGCGCGCCGCTCGGCGCCCAACACCTTCACTTCAAACTCGCGTAACTCCGGCGTGATGCAGCGCTCGCCGTTCTTCACGGTCTGCCGGCGCGTGAAGTCCACGGGAATTTTTCCAACATGTGAATTGGTGACTTCAATGTAATAGCCAAAGACGCGGTTGAATCCAACCTTCAACGTGGTGATGCCTGTGCGCTCAATCAACGCCTTCTGATAATCCGCAAGCCAGCCGTCGGCGTCGCGTTGCAGAACATGGCACTCGTCCAATTCCGCGTTAAAACCGCTGCGAAACAAGCCACCTTCGCGCATGTGCGCCGGTGGCGCGTCCACGCAGGCGGCCACAATTTTTTCGGACAACGACTTCAGAGCGCGCACGGGTTCTTGCAGCGAAAGTCGATCGTGATCAAACGCGCTGTCCGTGGGAAGAAGCGCAATGAGTTGCTCCGTGGCCACCACGCTGCGACCCAGCGCAAGCAAGTCGCGCGGAGTCGCGCGACCAAGTGCCAGCCGTGCCCCGATGCGCGCGATGTCTTGAACGATATCAAGCGTTTGTTCAATCTCGCCGCGGCGGCGCGTGTCGGCAACCAACAATGCCACGCGATCATGTCGGCGCATGATTTCATTTCGATCACATGATGGTCGCACCAACCATGCGCGCACAAGTCGACGGCCCATGGCGGTGCGCGGCGACTCCAAGCACGCGATCAACGAGCCTTCGGTGGATTGGCTTCGCATGGTGCGTTCCACTTCAAGCGAGCGCAGCGATGCCGCGTCCATAATGAGTGATTGCGAATGCTCAACTGGAAGCGGAGCGCGCAGATGCGCCAACGCGGCGCCATTGCCCGCGGCTTGCGTCTCTATGAAATAGCGAAGCAGGGCGCCGGCCGCGCTCGTGGCAGCGCCATCGTCGGTTAATCCAAAGCCGCTTAAAGCAGCCACTTTGTAGTGCTTTTGCAACAATTGCGCGGCGTCCTGCGCGGCAAAGTTCCACGTCGGCCGCTCAAGGCATGACTTCACCAAGGTGGCCGCATGATCCTTGTGCGCAAAGCCTTCGGGCAGCAATAATTCCGCGGGCTCCAAACGCGCGATCAAATCAAGCCATTCATTTGTGGCCACTGTGAAAACTTCAAACGCGCCGGTGGAAAGTTCAGCCGATGCAATTCCAACGCTTGCGCCGTCCGCGCTCATGGCCACGGCGGCAACGCGATTGACGGCGCCGGCGTCAAGCAACGCTTCATCAACCAGAGTGCCTGGAGTCACAACGCGCGTGACCGCGCGGTCAACCACGCCCTTGGCGTCTTTGGCATCTTGGATTTGTTCGCACACCGCGACGCGAAACCCTTGCTCGACAAGGCGGCGTAAATATCCCTCGGCGGCGTGATGGGGAACGCCAGCCATGGGCACGCCTTTGGTGCGCTCGGTGAGCGTGATGCCAAGCGCGCGCGAAGCCGTGACGGCGTCCTCGTCAAAGAGTTCGTAAAAGTCGCCTATGCGAAAGAAAAGGAGGCAGCCCGGATGCTCGCGTTTGAAGCGGTCATATTGCTTCATGGCGGGGGTTTCACGGGTTGCAATGGTCATAGCAGTGAGTCTAACCAACAATTTATTACTCTTGACCACTTAGAGGGGCGGGCAAATGAGCTCTAAGCGTTTTGAGTTCTACGAGCCACTGCAAGCTGATTGTGATCATTCATAAGCATTATGGCTTGGATGATTAAAATAATTATTCCGATTATTATGAAACTAAGAATCTCGCCAATGATCCACAAACTCTTATGAGTTGCAGAGGAAGTCAGTGGTATGGAAAAATTATTTTCAGCCACCCATTGATCTCGAAGTCGAAGGAACTCTCCAAGGGCCAAAGCCCCAAAGACAATTGAAGCGATGCATAGTGCGATTCCAATTCCAATTTCGAGCGTGAGTCCACCTAGTACGCCGAGTCCAAACCACCACCAGAAAAGAGCAGAGAAATTTGTAGGTTTTTTTACAATTAATGCACTGGCGTACGAATTACCAGTTTGATAAAACCATATGACTCCGTAAATACTGAGCGTTATGATGGATAACAGAATTACATTTGTCGGATTACATGGAGTAAGTTGCTCCGTAACTTTAGATGCAACGGATGACTTACTTTTGTTGGCTTCCTCGACATCTGCTACGACGATTCCATCAAGTTCTGCTTTGATTTTTGCATTGCCTTCGGAAGCAGCTTCATAAATCTGACATACATCGGCACGGTCGATTTTTCGTATTCCCCGAACAATGTATAAAGCCATTTGAGCAAGATATCATTAAATGTAAAGGTAGTAAATAAAAAACCCCGCTTGAAAGCGGGGCGGATCAATGGAGTGGATGAGAATCGAACTCATAACCTCTTGAATGCGATTCAAGCGCTCTACCAATTGAGCTACCACCCCCGCGCGACATGTGAGTCGGAGAGTCTAATCTGATCAAGGTCCAATCGCCACCGCTGCGCCACGTGATTTCAAAGGCAGTTATGCTGTTTCGGTGGACACACAATGGCTTTGGATTGCGTGCGGATTGATCGCTGTGGCAAGCGTGTTTGGCGGATTTTTGCCCACGCTGATTCGCTTGACGCATCAGCGAATGCAGATCGCGCTTTCCTTTGTCTCGGGCGTCATGTTGGGCGTGGCGTTTTTTCACATGTTGCCTCACGCCATCATGGAAATTTCAGAGCAGCGCAATTCCTCTGGTCATGAGATGGACCATCTCGCCATCAATCCGGTCATGCTTGCGGCGGCGCTTGGTTTTCTGGCCATGTTTTTCTTGGAGCGCTTCGCAAGTTTCCATCAACATGATGTGGTGGAGGAGTGCGACACGCATGACCATGACAATGCGCACACGCATTCACACGGCGTGACGCCATTGACATGGTCGGGAGCGGCGCTTGGTCTTTCGCTGCATAGTTTGTTGGAAGGCGTGGCTCTTGCCTCCAGTATTTCGGTGGCCACCACACTGCATCCCGGCGCCGGGTTGGCGGGGCTGGGAACATTTCTTGTCATTCTTCTGCACAAACCCTTTGATGCCATGACGCTGACCACATTGTTGCGCGCCGGCAAATCAAGCGCGCGCAAATTGCATGTGGTGAATATTCTTTTCGCGCTGATTGTTCCAATTGGCGCCGCGATTTTTCTATTGAAGACCGGCGGTGGCGATCCAACATTCACCGCCTACGCGTTGGCCTTCTCCGCGGGATCGTTCTTGTGCATCGCGGGCAGCGACTTGCTGCCGGAGTTGCACTTTCATGCTCACGACCGCGTGCGACTTTCGTTGGCCTTGGTCCTAGGCTTGGCCATCGCCTGGGGCATTGGAAATTTGGAGAGCATGTCGCACAGCGATGAGGACGGTCATTCCCCCCAATCCACGCCCGCGCCCCAGTCACCGAGTTCCTTGCAACACACCGACCACCCGCACGATCACGCACACGATCATTCAACAGAAAGCCACGCACCATGAAAATTGAAAAAGTTTTGGCCGAACTCAACCGCTTGCGACACGATTTGGAGAAAGACCCCAAGGACATGGAGTGGTTCGCCCTGCACCACACATTCTGCTTTGTCAGTTATAAAATGGCTGAATTTCAGCGTTATTTGGATGAATCCGTGAAGCCTGGTGAATGCCCGGATGAATGATTTCGCGCCACTTCAATCCGCAATCCGCGCGGCGATTGAGTGGCTTTGAAATCACAGCGCTCTAGAAAATTGTCAACCTTCAACGCGCAACACCTCTATCATCTCGCCCTCAATGCCTGAATATCGCGACACGCTTCAACTGCCCGCCACCGACTTCGCCATGAAGGCGAATCTGTCGCAATCTGAACCCAAGACGCTGCAGCGATTCACGGAGATGAATTTTTATGAGCGCGTGAATTCCGCGCGAGCCGCCGCGCCCATCTTTCGTTTTCATGATGGACCGCCATACGCCAATGGGCCAATCCATGTTGGCCACATGGTGAACAAGGTTCTCAAGGACATGGTTGTGCGCAGTCGTCTGATGGAGGGAATGCGTTGTCCGTACACGCCAGGTTGGGATTGCCATGGACTTCCAATTGAACACCGCGTGCTGACTGAACTTTCCAAAAAGGGAAAGATGAAGGAGCTTGACGCGTTGCCAGCCAATGAGCGGCGCGTTGCTATTCGCGCGGCTTGCGCCAGCGATGCGGTGAAGTTTATTCAAGTGCAAGCCGATGGAATGAAACGCTTGCTGACGTTCGCGGATTATGAGCATCCGTATCGCACCCTTGACCACGCCTATGAAGGCGCCACGCTTGAATTATTCGCGACTTTGGTTGAGCAAGATATTGTGTTTCGCGAGCGAAAACCAGTGCATTGGAGCATTGCCAATCGCACGGCGCTTGCGGAGGCCGAACTTGAATACGAGGACCGTGAAGACCCAAGCATTTGGGTTGACTTTGAGGCCGCCGACCGCGAGGCGGTTGCGAAAGTGTTCGGCGTTGAACTTGATTCAACTCCAAGCTTCATGATTTGGACAACCACTCCCTGGACGTTGCCCGCCAATTTGGCCATCGCCGTTGGCGGCGCGTACAACTATTCGCTGGTTCGCATTGATGGCGGCGAAAGCATTATCGCCAGCGACATGGTGGAAAAAGTTTCCAAGGCGATTGGCGCCGAGAAGGTGGAGCGACTTGCAGAAACAACTGGCGATCGGTTGGTGGGTTTGCAATACAAGCATCCGTTTTGTGATCGCACCGGAAAAATAATCGCCGCGCCACATGTCACCCTTGAAGATGGCACGGGTCTTGTGCACACCGCGCCCGGTCACGGCGAGGAAGATTGGCGCGCTGGCCGCAAGGAGGGTCTTGAGGCCTATTGCCCAGTGCGTGACAACGGAACCTATGACGACACTGTGCCAGAGTGGTTGCGCGGCGTGTCCATTTGGGAGGCCAACAAAACCATTCTGGAGCACATCACCAAGAGTGGACATTTGGTTCACCACCTTATGTTCACACACAGTTATCCCCATGATTGGCGCAGTAAAACGCCAGTTATTTTCCGCGCCACCGAGCAGTGGTTCATAGGCGTGGACCGCAAAGTGAAAAATTCCGGGCGCACTATTCGCGAGCTTGCCAGCGAAGCCGTGGAGAACAAGATTGAATTTGTTCCAGAGTGGGGGCGCAACCGAATGCGCGGCATGATCGCCTCGCGGCCAGATTGGTGTTTGAGTCGTCAGCGATCTTGGGGCTTGCCAATTCCCGCGTTCAAGTTGGCCGATGGTTCCACGTTCATGACGCCCGCCAGCATTCGCGCCGTGGCCAAAGTGATGCGTGAGCATGGTTCCAACGCGTGGTTCACCCACACTCCGCAAGAATTGTTGGCGCACTACAACAGCGCGACAGATGTCGACGCGCCCAAAGATTTCAACAGCGCGACCATTGAAAAGTTGTTTGATATTTTCGATGTGTGGTTTGAAGCTGGTTCAAGTTGGCACTCGGTCATGCAGGAGCGCGGCCAAGGATTTCCAGCCGAGTTGTATTTGGAAGGCAGTGATCAACACCGCGGCTGGTTCCAACTTTCCATGTTGCTTGCGCTGGCCTCCACGGGTCAGCCGCCGTTTCGCCGTCTTGTCACCCACGGATTTGTGGTGGACAAAGAGGGCAAAAAGATGAGTAAAAGCCTTGGAAACACCATTGATGTGGAGAATATTCTGAAGGAGTTTGGCGCCGATGTGTGCCGTTGGTGGGTGAGCGGCTTGGCATATGAAACCGACATCCGCATGGACCTGGAATTTCTCAAGACAGCGGGAGAGGCTTATCGCAAAGTTCGCAACACGGTTCGTTTCTTGCTGAGCAATCTTGGTGATCTTCCAGCCACCACGGATTGGCGTGGCGCCTTGAAGAGCGTTGAACCGGAATCGATTGATGGCTGGGTGCTTGGAGAATTGTCGCGGCTTGAGAAGGATGTGCGCGCGGCGTATGTGCGTTTTGATTTCCGCGCCGCACACTTGGCTCTATACGCGTTCTGCAACGAAACGCTTTCGTCCATGTATTGCGTGGCGGTGAAGGATCGCTTGTATTGCGATCGACCAGATTCACATCGCCGCCGTCGCTCGCAGATTGTCATGCGCGCGTGCGCCGAAACACTTTGCAGATTGCTGGCGCCAATCATGGCGCACACGGCCGACGAGATCTATCGCACCATGAACGCTGGCGATGTGTCGGTGCATGAGCAAACCTATTTGAACATTCAATATCAAGCCCACGCGGATTGGTCCAAGGTTATGGACGCGCGGGCCGCGGCCTTGAAGGCGCTTGAGGAAGCCAAGGCGAAGGGCGTGGAAAATACGCTCGACGCGGGTTTGGTCATGCCGGACGCCGACGGCACGTTGAGCAAATTTGCCCATGATTTCGCTGATATTTGCGGCGTGTCGCGCGCCAAGTTTGATCAGCAATCCCTCGCCGTGCAAGTGGTTGATCTACGCGAGGCGCCGCGCTGTGAGCGCAGCCGTCGCCGCGATGAAAGCGTTGCCATGCGAAGCGACGGCGGTCTGTTGAGCCAACGGGACTTTGACGCGGTGACAACTTTCAAGGCGCTTCATCCAATTTCATAATGGACGCTTGGAAATACATCATCACGCCGAAGTTTGACACACATAATTGCGACGCGGATATTTGCCGAACTAGAACGTTGGAATAATTCTTTCATAAGGACACAACATGAGCGATCCACTACCAGCCATTGCCTACGACTTGTTCTCAAAAATCGATTTGCGCGTTGCCACGGTGTTGGCCGCGGAAGCCCACCCCAACGCCGACAAGTTATTAAAATTAAAATTGGACGACGGCACGCCCGAGGGTCGGCAAGTGTGCGCTGGAGTGCGCGCTTGGTACGACCCAGCGACGTTGGTTGGAAAGCAAGTTGTGATTGTGGCCAACCTTGAGCCGCGCATGTTGCGCGGCGAAGTAAGCGCTGGAATGATTTTGGCCGCCAGTGATTTGAAAGCCGAGGCGGTGATTGGTGCCGACGGCAAGCCTGGTCCAGAAGCCCGCGACGTGGTCTTTCTGAGCGTGGACAAACCCGTGAAAGCGGGCTCGAAAGTAAGTTGATTTCGCAGTGAAATCACGCTGAATTGCTTGAAATTGTGTCGCGCCGAAACAAGTGCTCCAAGCGAATTTGCTTAGCCAGCGGAATCGATTGGCGGCTCCGGGGCGCTCGTATCAACAGGGCCGGTTGGTTCTTTGGCCATCTTGAATTGGTTGCGCGCGGACAATGCCGCAAATGAGAATTCATCCACGATCTTGACTTGGTTGCTCTCATCGGTGATCGCGTTGCGGAAGCGTTGATTGGTTGCGAGGCCGTTGTAGTCTTCGGCGTACATGGGCAATACGTCGCGGACATGCACCGCGACGATCGCGAGTTTGTTTGGCGACGCGATCACGAAGGTGCGCGCGGCGTCGGATGAATTGGCGAACTCGCCTTGCGGAATAGCCAAAGCTCGTTTCACAATTTCATTCACAACGGTGGCGTCCTCGCCTAGACCGGAAATAGCGGTTGGCATTTTCATTCCGTATTGAATAAACTTCATATCCGCTCCACGGATTTGCGGCGCAAAATCAACTTTGGTGTTGTATTCACGCGCCACAGATTCCAAGCCGCTCTCTTTGGCTTTGGTTTCAATCGCAGCAAGATTGCCCTCCAACACCGCAAAACGCAGCAATTTCTGCTCGTCTTGTGTGGCTACGGCTCCAGCTTCTTCAGCGCTTGCCGCCGCATGCGCGGGCATGGCTTGCAGAACACGGAACGCAAACAGATCCGTGGTCAACTCTTGATTGACCGGCGTTGCTTGGTTTGGATTGACGCGCGGGGCTCGTGAAGGATCTGGCGCGCGCAGCGGTGGGCCAATCACGCCCACTTGCAAGACGGCACGGACCTCGGTTGGTTTGAGTTCTTTTGTCATGGCAACCAATTGAGCAAGCGGAGTGGGTTGCGTTCCAAAGCGATCGCTTGTTGCGGTGCCCAATCCATTGACTGAGCTCAGGCTCGATACAACTGTTGGGCCAACAATTTCAACTTTGGGAGCGGCCACTCCAAATTGCTTCGCCATGTCCGCGGCGAGCGCGGGAAGTCCTGGAAGCCCGGGAAGATTTTGCCAGTCACTTGGTAACTTGGCGTAGATGCCGTCCTTGGGAAGCGCGCGTGTGGACAATTGCGCTTGATCGGCGATGAATTTCACCATTTCGTCCATGCGACTGGCCGTGATTTGATTGAGCAACTTGGTTCGCACTTGGTCTTTGAAGGAGTCGAAGTTGGGATCCACTTCGCCAATTTTGGCGCCAAATGAAGTGGGATTGCGCAGGAAAGCCTTGCGAAGTTCCACATTGGAAAGGCGCGGGTCATTGGCCATTTGATCGCGCACTTGTTGGGCTGGAATAACAAACCATTCCAATTGCACTTTCTCACTTTGTCGATATCCCATTCCATGGGATCCTTTACCCAGTTCCTTGTCGGCATTTTCTTTTACGAGCGTTGCAACTTGTTCAGGAGTTGGCTGCGGATCATTGTTTGGAAGCGGCATGTCCGCCGAGATCACAACAACGTCCGCGCTTAAACCGGTAAGGGCATTTTGCGCGTCGGACTTCAAGCGCGCTTCGCTGAGGCGCGGCGCGCTGCCTGTCAAACTTAACATGCGTGCAACGCCTGAAAGTTCAGCGAGTGTTTCGTAAACCATCGGCGGTTGAGAGCCACCCGCGCGGCACAATTGACCAAGCAGCATCGCGGATTGCTGGCTCATTGCTTCACCTGGTTTGGCTTCATCGCCAGCGATCTTTGAAAGCAATTCCTTGCCTTCGGAAGGACCTCCAACAAGGCCCGCTTGTTTGGCTTCGCGCACGAGCAAGTACCACTGGCCCGGATTTCCATTGATTCCAAGTTCCTTGGAGAATGGAACTTGAAGCACGTCAATCATTTTTACTTGACGCGTAAGTTTCTGTTGCTCTGTAAGCGTGATCTTCTCGCCATTTCCAACCGTGGCCCAGACCGCGTTTGATGCCGCGGAACGCTTGGAAAATTCTTGGATTGCGCTTGGAACAAGCCATGTCACCATAAGCAACACGCTGAAGAACCCGAACAAGACCTTGTTATATTTGCGCAGAAACTTGAGCATGTGAATTCTCCAAGCGGGAAAAGAAAGAACCCTCGAGTCTTTGGCGACCAAATTGGCAACCAAAGACCCGAAGGTTCAAATATTAGCGATAAAACTCAATGATCAGATTGGTGTTGACGTCAAATGGAATCTGATCGGAAGTCGGAAGGCTTGTGACCTTGGCGGACAACTGGGCAGGATTCACTTCAAGCCAACCTGGCACATTGTGACTGGACATGCTTTCCATGTTCTCGCGAACAAGTTTGTGCGTGCCTTCTCGCATTGTGATTTCGTGGCCAATTTCAACCAGATAACTTGGACGATCAACCTTCTCGCCGTTCACTTTGACGTGACCGTGAGCAACAAGTTGACGAGCCGCCCAAATAGTGCGGGCAAAACCAGCGCGGCGCAGGAGATTATCCAAGCGACGTTCCAGAAGTTGCATGAGCACTTCACCGGTGTTGCCAGTGGTTCGACCAGCGTTTGCCAACACATGGCGGAATTGCTTTTCAAGCACGCCGTAGTGGTAGCGCAACTTTTGCTTCTCATCTTTACGAATGCCGTAAGGCTTCGGGCGCTTGCCACGGAAACCGTGCATGCCGTTGGAGGTGAGCTGCCGCTTTGCGGTGTGCTTCGGGATATCCGCAATTGGAACGCCGACGCGACGTGAAAGTTTAACTTTTGGACCTGTATAGCGAGCCATCTGTGCCTCTGAAAGAGCCTTGAAACTGCTGTGCGATTCGTCGCACTGCAGCGAGTCGACTAGTAGACTCTAAATCGCCTCGTTGGTCAAGTTCACCGTGAAATTTCCCGTTTGGTTGTGCGGCTGTGTGCATAACCGTGGCGCGGCCAATTTGCTTTAATATGCCCGTTTTTCAGAGTTTTTACGCCAATTCAGGTACGCCGTATTCAGCACCCGAAGCCCGCCAGGAGTGGGATATTCGCCGTTGAAGTACCAAATTCCACGGTGGTTTGGCATGGCTTGGGTGAGCCCTTCGATTCGTTGATAGACCACATCGAGTTGGCCTTTCCAAGCCAGGCCAGCGGGACGGATCAGTTGCGAAATGCGCGCGCAAAGTTGCTCGTGGGTGACTGAGTCATAAATACGCCGCACATGGTTTTTCATTTGCGCCGCGGGAAGATGCGCTTGCTCTTGGCAGAGCGTTTCAATCTCGGCGAAAAGTTTTTCGTCGCCGCGATCACGGATCACACCAACCGCCGCCTCAAAGGCGATGAACTTTCCAAGTTGGCTCATGTCAATTCCATAACAATCTGGATAGCAAATAGGCGGCGCTGAACTTGCAATGACAATGCGCGCGGGCTTAAGGCGCGCCAGCATTGTGATGATGGAGTCGCGCAACGTTGTTCCGCGAACAATGGAGTCGTCCACCATGACAAGCGTGTCGCCTGGACCGACCACGCCGCGTGTGACGTCGTAAATGTGCGTGACCAAATCTCGGCGCGCCGCGTCGTGGGTAATAAAAGTGCGCAGGCGTTGATCCTTGTGCGCAACTTTTTCCACGCGCGGCAGCATGCCAATCGAGTTTTCTAGATCGAGTTCCGTAAGCGTGCCCGCGCGTAATTTGCCTGTTAAAGCGGCTATTTCACGCTTGTGGATGTGTTGCTCAACCTCTTTGACCAGGCCCAAGAACGCGGGCTCGCTGGTGTTTGGAATGAAGCCAAAAACAATTTTGGAAAAGTCCGCGCCAGTTTGTTGCAGAACGGGTTCGGTCAAATTACGGCCAAGTTGCTTGCGCTCGTTGTAAATATCAGGGTCGTTGCCGCGGCTGAAATAAATCCGCTCAAAGGAACATTCCAAACGTTCGGCGGGTTGGCAAAATTGTTCGTGGATCACCGCGCCATCTCGGCGCACAATCAGGGCGTGTCCTGGTTCAAGCGCCTTCACGGATTCAGGCTCGACATCAAAGACGGTGGTGAGCGCGGCGCGTTCGCTTGCGGCCGCCACCACATCATCGGTTTCCAAAATAAAGACGGGGCGAATTCCGTTGGGATCGCGGCAGACAAAGCAGTCGCCATGACCGAGCAAACCAACGAACACATATCCGCCGTCAAAGTCGGCGGTGGCTTTTGTAAGAACGCGCGTGAGATTCAGCTCCTGCGCCACGGCGTGAGCAAGTTCAACGCCGTCCAAGTTTTTCAAACTGCCCGGACCCACACTGGCGCGCAATTGGTCGTGCTCCACATCTAGAAAATGGCCTATTTTTTCAAGCACAACACCCGTATCTGTGTCGCCCACGGGGTTGAGTCCATAAGCCGCGAGCGTTTGAAATAATTCCGTGGCGTTGGTCAAGTTGAAGTTGCCGGCGATGGCCAGATTTCGACTGGCGACATTGGAGCGGCGGACATACGGGTGGCACACATTTTCTCCGCGACCACCGAATGTTCCGTAGCGAAGATGCCCAAGCATGACTTCGCCCAACATTGGAATGCGACGCTTGAGTTCAAGCGGATCCATATTGCGCAGATCATGTTCGGAAATTTTTGTCGCGGGTCCAAGCGCCGCGTCAAAGAGCCGCTCAATTGGACTGCGCTTGCTGTTGCGAAGTCGTGAAAGAAATGGCTCGCCCGCGGCGGTTTCAAATTTCACGCTGGCAATTCCGGCGCCATCTTGTCCGCGGTTGTGTTGCTTCTCCATCAGCAAATATAATTTTCGAAGCCCCCACAGTGGGTCGCCGTGAATGCGTTGCAATTCCGCCAGCGGTTTTTTTAAGCGCACCAAGGCCACGCCACAGTGATGTCCAATGAAGTCGCTCATGAAGGACTTCGCAGCGTAGCGAAGGCGGCGGTGCTTCGGGCGGCAGCGTGATTTGCTTGATTTTGAGCACTAGCGCACGAAATGAATCGGCTTTGGCGATGAAAGTGAGCGTTGGTTTTTATTGTCCGGCGCAGCTTGAATTAAAAGATGAATGGTGCGCCGCAAACAGTGACTCGCTCCAATTACAGTAGCGCGGCTGCCCCACGCAAACCCACGGCAGCGGAAGCGTTTGCGTGGCCACTTGCATATTGCCGGCAAGTTCTGGCGCGTGCGTATTCCACAACTCGCGCACCAACTCCTGCGAGTTGCACTGCGAAGAAAGATGAAGCAGCACAATGTGGCGCAGCGCGCGCTGACCATGAATATGAAGCACCGCCTGCAAAGTTTCCGCGTTGGAAAGATGGCCGTGACCTCCCATGATGCGCTCCTTCAAGAAATCCGGCCGCGATGAACGCCGCTGCAGTTGCAAGTCGTAGTTGCTTTCTATGCACAGCGCGTCCACGCCTGTAAAAAATGCAAGCGCGTCGCTGGACATTCGACCCAAATCGGTGGCCCAACCCAGCGTGGAGCCATCTATGCAAATGCGAAACCCGGTCGAGCCAGCCTTGTCATGCGGCAAGGCAATAGGCGTAATTTGCGGGAAAAAGTTGAAAGAATCAGCCTCCGCGTCGAGCATGTGCCTGGGTTGAATCCCGGCGTTGGCGATCGCGCGATGGTGGGTTTTGCGCGCGATCACTTTGGCGTGTTCAAATGGCCATCGCCGCGCCCATCCGCTGTGCAGGTGGTCTGAATCCGCGTGGGTTAAAAGAATGGCGGCAATTTCATTCGGCTTGATATTTTCCACGGCAAGCGCGCCGCATAATTTGCGCGGCGACAAACCCAAATCAATAATCACATGCATGGGCGCCGCATCGCTTGGTCGAAGCGAAACAATTGCGGCATTGCCTTGGCTACCGCTGGCTAAAATACGGATGCGAATGGGTGGATGCATTTATTCAGCCGCGGCCACTTTGGACGCGCCGCGCAACACGCTTCCAGTGTTTGGTGTGATTGGCCGCTTCGCAGCTTCGATGAAGCGGACATATTCATCCACGATGGGATCACCTTGTCGCTGCGCCAACGCAAGAAGCACATTGGGTCGTGAGAGTTTTCGTTTTTGAATCACATCAAATATCCAGCGCACGGTGTCAATGTCGGCGCGCTGCATTCCACTTCGGCGCATGCCAACTAAATTCAAACTGCCAGCGACATTGGTGGCTGTCAGCATGAAAAACGGCGGCAAATCCGTGCTTAATCCAGCCAATCCGCCCAGGAAAGCACCGCGGCCCACGCGCACAAACTGATGCACTGTGGCCACGCCACCAAAGATCACATTGTCTTGAACCTCCACATGGCCACCCACGGATGCGTTGTTGGCGAAAATGCATTTGTTGCCAATGATGCAATCGTGGGCGACATGCGCGTTCACCATGAGATAATTTTTATCACCAATGCGAGTGGGCAATTCCATTTTCGCGCGGTGAATGCTCACGGATTCGCGCAAGGTGTTGTCGTTGCCAATCACGCAACCAGCTCCGGCCTTGTCGGGATCAAAGCCCAAATCTTGCGGCGGATATCCAACGGAGCAACCTGGATAAAATCGATTGCGCTCGCCAACAGTCAAAGGTCCTTGCATGGAAACTTGGTGCATCAGCCGCGTGCCAGGGCCGATGGTGATGGGCCCCATGGTTCCATCAAGCACACAGAATGGACCCACTTGCGCGCCGTCGGCAATTTGAACATCGCCAGTTAAAATCGCGGAAGAATGCACCTTGGACATGTTTCGGATTGTATTGCCAGTCGCGGGCTTTGGCAGCGTAAACTTGAATTTCAATGCAATTGCTGCAAGTGAAAGATCTTGGAAGAATGTCCTACGCGTGTGCGCTTGAGTTGCAGCGCGCCGCCCACGCGGAGGTTGTTGCGGCACGGGAAAATCGCGGGCAAATGCAGCTGCTTTTGGTGGAACACGATCCGCAGGTGATCACTGTGAGTCGTAGACCTGATGCGTCGAAAAATGTTTTGGTGTCGCCCCAGCGCTTGGCGCAGCTTGGTGTTGAGTGCGTGGAGACCGACCGTGGCGGCGATGTGACTTGGCATGGACCTGGTCAATTGGTGGCGTATCCCATTCTTGATTTGGAGCGCATGGGTTTGCGCATTCATGGCTACATGCGCTTGCTGGAGGAGACGGTGATTGAAGTGTTGGCGGACATGGGCGTGGCCGCGCACCGCGATGCAAAGGCGACTGGAGTTTGGGTGCGCACCAAGGATCAGCCAGGCGATTTTAAAATATGCGCCATGGGCGTGCGCGTGAGTCGATGGGTGTGCATGCATGGACTCGCTCTGAATGTGAATCCAGATCTTGACGCGTTCAATTTGATTGTGCCGTGCGGACTCATAGAGCGCGGCGTGACAAGCATGCGTGAATGCCTTGGGGAAAAATGTCCCTCGATGGAGCATGTCAAAGCCACATTGGCGCAAAAATTATCCCAGGCTGTCGCCACCCATGTGGCCGCGACCATCAATCTTTCAGGCCAAGTTCCTTCATAACATCGGCGGTGATGTCCAATGATTCCGGCGCGCGCAAGAATGTGCGCGCCTGAACTTGCAGCATGGTGTCGCCCAATTGCGAGGTTTCAAAGGGAACCGCCGCTGGAATAAAGCGATAGACCACATCTATTTTTTGGCGGTCTGCCACCACGTCAACCGCCGTCACCAGTTCTTTGTACGCCGATTCCACTTGTCCCGCCATGAGTTTGCTTTGGGAACCGCTCACACCTTCGTTCCATTTTTGATAACGCGTATACAAGGATTGCATTTCTTCCTTGCCCTTGGCCAAGTCGGGATTGTCTTTGGGCATTTCGCCGTACTTGGCTTTGATCTCCTCCATTTGACGCTCAAAGTCCGCGTTCTGTTTTTTGGCGGCTTCGTCAAATTGATTTCTCTCCTCAACAAAGCGCTCGTTGGTCAACATTTTTTTAAGCACCTTGTCCAAATGCACCGCGGCAATGCTCCAGACGCGCGAAGTGGGTTGATCGCCAAATGCAAGATGATTGGCCTCGTTGCGCAATGTGAGCACGCCATCTTTGCTTTCAAGCAAAATATTTTGAGCGGGACCAAGGTCCGCCATGTTCACCGCGCGCGCGTTGGCGCTTGAGTCCGGCCCGGGACGACCAATCAAAAGCCATGCGACGGTGAGAATGGTGAGACAAAGAGCGATGCGTTCAATTTTTTTCATTTGGTCAGTTTAGCGCCGCGGGGCGAAAGTGTTTGGCGGGCATTCATACGTCAACTTCAAGGACAATCGCCACGGAAAATGATCGCGAATTCACCGGGAGTTTGAACAGGCAAAGAAGCGGTGGCTCAATCGCCTTGGTCAAGAATGGCCATGAAGGCTTCTTGTGGAATGCTGACCATTCCGATGGTTTTCATGCGCTTTTTGCCGCGCTTTTGCTTTTCCAGCAATTTACGCTTGCGGCTGATATCGCCGCCGTAGCACTTGGCCAAAACGTTTTTGCGCAGCGCCTTGATGGACTCGCGCGCGATAATGCGGCCACCGATGGCGGCCTGAAGCGGAATCTCGAATTGATGGCGATCAATTTGCTTCTTGAGTTTTTCCAAGATGATGCGGCTGCGATATTCGGCGGTGGATTTGTGCGTGATCAAGCTCAATGCTTCGACCACTTCGCCGTTGACCAGCACGTTCACCTTCACCAAATCATTGGCGCGGAAGCCAATGACCTCGTAGTCCATGGTTCCATAGCCGCGGGTGATGCTTTTGAGCTTGTCGTAGAAGTCATAAATAATTTCCGCCAGCGGCAACTCGTAGTCCAGAATCTGGCGGGTGTCGCTGAGATAGCGCTGGGTCTTGAACACGCCACGGCGCGAGTCGCTGAGTTTCATCAAGTCGCCGATATTTTCATTGGGACAAATAATTTCAATTTTTACAATGGGCTCCTCGATGGCCAAGACTTGGCTCATGTCGGGCAAGTCCGCGGGATTGTGAATTTCAACTTTGCTGCCGTCGTGTCC
>CANKBX010000006.1 GCA_947480055.1 Planctomycetaceae bacterium | reverse complement strand
CTTGTGGATTTGCATCCCGCCCTGAAGCAATTCACGCAGGGCGCATGGACCGCGCAGGCTCGTTGCGATCCTGATATTTCTGTCACGCTTCCAAATCACGCGGACATGATCACCGGTCGATTGGCCGCGGGCGAGCAGGGCCATGGCTGGGTTGGAAATATTGATCCGCCTTCGCGAGCGATGGGCGGAACGCTGCATGCCAAGCGTGAAAAATATATTTCCAGCATCTTTGATGTGGCGCATGACGAGGGTTTGCAAACCGCGTTGATCGCGGGCAAGTGGAAGTTTGCATTGTTCGAGCAGAGTTATGGCGTGGACGTTGGCGCCGTGGACGCCGTGGCTCCCGACTATGGAAAAGACAAGGTTGATTGCTTTATTTGTACGCACCACCCGATGGAAGAAACCCTGCAAGAAATAACGTTTCTTCATAGCGCCGAGGGCAATAAAAAACGCTCCTTTTCATTTGTTCATTTCGGCGCGCCCGATGCCGCTGGTCATGGAACTGGTTGGGACCTCACCGACGGATCGCCCTATCGCCAATCACTGCTCGTGATTGACAAGGCCATCGGCGAGATTATTTCTGCAATCAATAAGTCACCAACTTTGCATGGACGCGTCGCAATTATTCTCACGGCGGATCATGGCGGCGGAATGCCGTTTATAAGCCACATTGATCCCGAGGCGTCGATCAATTTCACAATTCCATTTTGTGTTTGGGGTCCGGCCTATCAATCACCAGTGGATCTTTATTCCATCAACATGAATTGCCGCCATCAACCCGCGGTAAGCGAGCGATTCACCGTTGGCAAACTTCCGCCCATTCGCAACTCGGATGCGCCAAACGCATGCCTGATGCTGTTGGGCTTGCCGCCCATACCCGAAAGCACAGTCAATGCCACGCAAGACTTGCGCTTGACCAAGCCGTGAGACACTTCAATCACTCCGCGCATAATTCAATATGCAATTCATATTGAGTTATGATTTAATGATGTCAGATTTCTGGCTTATTTCCACCAACCAAACCAATATGGGATGGATCTGGTTATCCACAAAAGTTGGCGGGAGAAAACATTTCGCTCCTTGGGCGAATTATTTGTATCGCTGATTGTTTTGACGCCATGACCAGCGCTCGAGCCTATCGTCCGGCTCGCGAAGTGGGCGAAACGTTGGATGAAATTCGGAAGTGTCTTGGCAAACACTTTGATCCAGAACTTGGAAAAATTTTCTTGTCCATTCCCGTGGAAAAATTACAAGAGCACGTTGTCAAGACTTCCCCGGCCCAAGCAAAATTGAAATCCATTTAAATTCCTCGGTGTTGTCCAGCAAGATTTTCACCAGCATGGTGAGCGGCACGCTTAAGAACATGCCCACGGGCCCAAGTATCCAGCCCCAAAATACCAGGCTTAGAAATACAACCGCGGCGCTTAAGCCAAGTTTGCGACCAAACAATTTTGGTTCCAACCAGCTTCCAATCGCCAAATTAATGAACACTTGCAGCACCAACATAATCAGCGCGGTTTGCCAAGTATTCACCGCCAAGCATAGCAACACGGCTGGAATTGCCGTGATGATGGCGCCAAATGTTGGAATGTAATTTAGAAAAAAAGCAGCCAGCCCAATAAATAAAGCGTAGGGAGTGTTCAGCGCGTAGCAACTCAGCGTGACCAACACCGCGGTTAAAAAGTTTGTTTGTGATTTCACGGCCAAGTAGCTTTGGATATCGATCATGATTTTTCGATATCGCCCAAGATCATCCTCGGGCCGCCCGGTGATCATGCGTATTTTGCTTGGCAGCACGGACGCCTCCCCCAATAAAAATGCCAGCGTAAGAATCACGAACAATCCGCTTTGCGCCAAGTTGGCCAACGCCTTCACAAAATCGCTGGCGTATCCCAGCACATCGCTGGGATTTGTTTTTGAAATCAAAGTATCCAAGTCAAGATGAATGCCGCGCGCGGCAAGATCCGTATTGAACTCCAGAAGTTTGGCGTCAAGAATGGTTCGATATTGCGGAATTTGATGCGCGAGAACAGCCACGTTTTGGGTTGCGATTGCTGTGGCCCACAAAATAAGGAACACGATCACAATCAGAAGGCACGTTGCGGCAAGCCATCGCGGCATTCCGGTCCGGCATAAAAATGCCAGCGCCGGCAAGCTCACCACGGCTAGAAATACCGCCGCCAAAATAGGAACAACCAATGGAGCCGCCGCTTTCAGACCCGCCAGAATAATCACCGCCGCGGCCGCGCAAAATAAAATTCGAGCGCCACGACCTGTCTGGTTCATCGAAGGGTTTATCAAAGTCATGCTCCGAATCGTACGAGATCCCGCGGCGCAAGACATTTGCAAGCGGCAGGACTACAGTCAATTTATAATGTCAGCCCCAAGAATCCCAACCAGGTGTCAGTTAAAAATTCCAAATCCACATTCGCTGATTATTTTTCTTCTCGCGGCTTTTTCCGTATTCGCTGTCGCCCAATCACCAACGCCGGCGGATCCAAATTCCGTGCCTGCGATACAGCTCACAAGATTGTTTCCCAACGTAACTCTGCGGCGACCAGTGCAAGCTGTTCAGGCGCCCGGCGAACCAGACAATTTGTACGTGGTGGAACAAGCTGGTCGCGTTCTCAGACTGGATGAAAAAAATGATCAAGTGAAATCAGGCGACGTCTTCGTGGATCTTCGACCGCAAGTGAATTCCAAAAATAACGAGGAGGGACTGTTATCGATTTGCTTTGATCCAAATTACGCCGCGAATGGATTTCTTTACATGTACTACAGCGCCGACAAACCAAGGCGATCAATTCTGAGCCGGTTTCACGTGAGTAGCGATCGCAAATCCGTGGACGTGGACAGTGAAATAAAAATTCTGGAAGTGGCCCAGCCTTATTCAAATCACAATGGCGGCACCGCGCTATTTGGCCCAGACGGCATGCTGTATCTCAGTTTGGGTGACGGTGGCGCCGCCAATGATCCGCATGGAAACGGGCAAAATCTTCAAACACTTCTCGCATCCGTTCTTCGCATTGATGTCAGCCAGTGCACCAAGGAATCTCCCTACGCCATTCCCGCCGACAATCCATTTGTGGACACAAAGGGCGCGCGAAAAGAAATTTGGGCCTACGGATTGCGCAATGTGTGGCGCATGGGCTTTGATCGCGAAACCAAATTGCTTTGGGCGGGGGACGTTGGTCAAGACCAATATGAGGAGATTGATGTCATTGTAAAAGGCGGCAATTATGGCTGGAATGTGCGCGAGGGGCTGCATGTATTCGCTCCCGGGCACAAAGGCGATTTTGGCGACACCTATAAAGATCCCGCGTTCGAATATTCGCATAGCGATGGCGTGAGCGTGACAGGTGGCTATGTGTATCGCGGAAAACAATATCCACAATTGAACGGCATTTATTTTTTTGCCGACTTTGGATACGGCATCATCTGGGGCGCGCGCTGTCAGGATTTAAAACTTGGTACGCCCAGAAAATTAATCCATCGCAGCGCAAATCTGTGGAGCAGTTTTGGCGAGATGCTCAACGGAGAACTTGTGTTGTGTTCCTTTGACGGTGGCGATCGCGGCCCCGGCTCGCTTTGGAAAATCACGGGCGCGCAGCAATCACCCGCCGATGTAGCCCGGTGAATTCCACCAAGGCTCGCTCATCTCTGGATAGTTGCCTTGATCAACATTTGGATCCTCATTGTCGCCATCGTCCAAATCGTAATACGTCACGGGCTGACCACCCCTGTCCATTTGTTGCGTTTGATATTGCGTGGGGGATCGATCGCCTTGCCACAGTGACGGCTGACTTTGGCATCCACAAAGAATTCCCAAATTCAACACAAGCAACTTGAAGGCATTTGATGGAACGTAAATCATGGATGTCACTCTAGCACCTGCGCCATGGGTGTGATTCCCGTGGGAACGCCGGCTCTGTCCGCGCCGGGCGCCCAACTGCGCGCTTCAACCGAGTCGCCATCACGCGCGATCAACATGTACCAACCATCGCTGAAATAAATCGCGATGCCGCCTTGTTGTTTCTGCCAACAGCCGGTGTCGATGGCGTCGATGCTTTTCATAGCCACGCCGTTGCTTTGTAGACATATATAAAATTCTTGATTTTTCAATTTCGCATCGGCGCTGCGCGTTTTCCACACGCCCGCCCATTGAGTTGAGTAGTTGAGAACTTTCATCGCTTGGCCAAATGAAGTCGGCGGTCCTTGGCGATTCGCCCGCGGCGCGTAAGAATATTTTTCAAATCCAATATGGCCCAACTGAATCACATCCAGCCAGCCATCAGTCCAATTTAATAGCAACACGCCATCCTCCACTTTCCAAGTGCCGTGTTCGCCCTTGGCGCCGTCGGGACCTTTGCACCAATTGCTTATGGCCACCCCGTCGTTAAGCAGATTCACATTAAACAAAGCATTTTCCCCGTCGGTGAGCGCCCAGGTTCCCTCGGCCACATCGCGCGTGATTTCAGTGGTCATGGTTCCGCTTTTTGGGGCTCCCGAAGCGCAAGCAACCCCAAGCAAGCTCACACCAATGGCGCAAGCAAGAGCGATATTTTTTATAAGTTTCATATGGTCCATGGTATCTCCGGTTCACATAATTTTATTGCGTGGCCGCGACAAATTCATCTCTTGCCCGCCATCATCTCGTCACAAGCGCACATTCATGGCGGAGGGATCATCCACGCCCTTCACAATGTCCTCACGAATTTCTTGCCGGCGAACCCAGCCACTCGGCGGCGTCACAGGCCGCGCGACCAATATGCTCAGCGCGTGGTCAAGTTGAAGCGGCGCATATTTCCAACAGTCAACCCCAACATCCATGCTGCGGCCAACTTCCTCCAGCGCTCCATGCGTATGTCCATACAAATGCAGAGCGCCACCGAGTTGCCCGCGCCAAGCGCGAAGTGGATAGTGAGAAACAATCACTCGTTCATTTCCAATCTCGCGGCGAAAGTTCATTTGATCTTTGACGGAATCAAACAGCGAAGCGAATTGCTCTGATTTAGGATCATGGTTTCCACGAATCAAGTGGATTTTTTTGCAGCGAATTTGCTGGCGGATTTTGCGCGCATGTTCAATTTGAGCGTCTTGGCCATCAGGCATGGGTCCGCAAAAATCACCAATATGAATCAACACGTCGCGTTTGCCAATTTGGCGATTCAGCGCCTCCAAAAAGTGGGCGTCCATTGTGGACACATCCGCGAAGGGTCTTTCAAACAAGGTGAGTGCGTGGGCATCGCCAAAATGGGTGTCGCCCGAAATCCAGATCGTCTTCGCCATGCCAATAGGCTAACTCAAGGTTCTCGTGGACACGCACGACCCGTCGCCACGAATTCGCTATAACTATCCTCATGTCCATAGGCTTGTCCAACACCAAGCACTTTCTGCAAATTGAAGGCTTGTCCCGTGAACATCTTCAAAGTTTGCTGGCGGCAGCCAAAAATAATTTGGCGGTGGCCGATCAGCGAGTGGCGCGCAAAGACACGCTTGCTGGCCGCGTAATTGCCAATTTGTTTTTTGAAGATTCCACCCGAACTCGCTGCAGCTTTGAAACCGCTGTGCATCGCCTTGGCGGCGAGGTATTTACCCTTGCCGCGAGTGGTTCCAGCGCTAGCAAGGGCGAAAGTTTGGTTGATACCGCCCTCAATATCGAAGCCATGGGCGTAAGCGGGCTTGTTATTCGATCCACAATTTCTGGCGGACCGGCAATGGTGGCAAAGCGGGTTTCTATTCCAGTGATCAATGCAGGGGACGGTCGCCATGAACACCCAACTCAGGGGCTGCTGGATCTTTTAACCCTTCAGGAATCCCTAGGGCCACTTGAAGGGCGACGAGTTGCCATTGTGGGGGATATTGCCAATAGTCGAGTAGCCAGGTCGGCAGCACACGGCCTAGCGATTCTTGGTTGCCATGTTGTTCTCATTGGACCGCCAACATTGGTAAATAAGTCCCACCAAGAAATGATTAAATTTCATAAACTTATCACGATATCACACGATCTTGATTCTAATTTACGTGATCTTGATGCAATTATGATGTTAAGACTTCAAACTGAAAGAGCCGCATCTTACGGGGTTTCTTCGGATTACAGGACTCTGTATGGGCTCACAATGGAACGCGCGCTTAGATTGAAAACTGGGGCTGTTGTTCTGCATCCAGGGCCAGTTAATCGAGGCGTGGAAATTGATGACGCGGTAGCTGATGAATTTGGAGGAACCAGAATTTTACGCCAAGTAACTCACGGAGTCGCGGCGCGAATGGCGGTTCTGGAAGAAGTTATAAGACTTCAATTATAAAATTCACCGTAAATTTTCGAATGGGTCAATTCAAAATTGAAGTGAAATAATGCTCACTTTCATCTTAAGTCTTTGCATGTCGCGCAAACATAAATTTTCTATTTGTGTAAATTCGGCAGTCTTATTCAGTCGATAATTACTAACCCGAGTTTGCCACATTGCAACAATAAAACTTGTTCCATCCATTGCTAAAGTCCCTCATTTATTTTCCTATTTTCTCCTTGGTGGCATTGACCATTCTCGGCGGCTGCGAAACGGACAGTTTTGTCGATCCAAGCCGCACTGGTTACTTTGAAACAACGCCATCGGCAATGCCGATTTTGAATCGCATTGATGTCATAGAGCAGGCGAGTGATGGTCCCGAATTCGTCAATCCAACACCAGCGGATTTAAAGCCTGGCGACTTGTCATATCGATTCGCTCCAGGCGATGTGCTGAAGGTTCAAATTCCAAGCCTAATGCAAACCGGGCAAACAGAAATCGCCGAACGAGTGGTGGATCAAACTGGAGATATTCAACTTCCCGTGATCAATAAAGTTCGCGCCGCGGGCAGGACCACGGAAGAGCTTCAGAAAAGTATTGAGGAAAAGTTACAGGGAATTATTAAAAACCCAAAGGCCTTTGTGGCGTTGACGGAAGGTCGCGCATTTCAGTTTCGCATTCTCGGCTCCGTTGACCAACCTGGACTGTATGCGCTGAACAAGCCAGATCTTCGGCTGCTGGATGCTTTAGCAACTGCTCGGGGAGCAAGTTCAAGTACCACTAGAATTTTAGTGACTCGAGAAATTATCGCTGAAGAAAACAAAGCGCTTTATAATAAAAAACCGGTGGACGCTGCGGAGGTAACCGCGTCGCCAACAGCTTCCAAGGATTTGGTCGCTCCAGCAGCAACAAGTCCAACCCCCACTGCAAACCCAGCTCCAGCAATTCCAACCGCAAGCGATATTGATCAGTTGATTAATGAATTGCCCAGCGCTAGCGCTCCAGCACCAACCGCACCGCCAACTTCAGCTCCTGCAAGCGCGGATCCAACGGCAACGCCAGCACCAACGGCGACACCAGCACCAACCGCGCCGCCAACTTCAGCTCCTGCAAGCGCGAATCCAACGGCAACGCCAGCACCAACCTCGCCGCCAATTTCACATCCTGCAAGCGCGGATCCAACGGCGACACCAGCACCAACCGCGCCGCCGGTACAAGATCCCGCAAATGAGCCGTCGAAACGACGAACGCAATTGGGATTGCTGCGTTCGGAAAGTCGCCAGGCTCCGCCAGTGGATATTGATGAACTTGAGCAAGCCAAAACCGATGACCGTGTCGGCCAAAATGGTGACACGCCACCCGCTGTGAATAATTTGGACGCCACAACTGGGGATCAATATATTTTTGATAACGCCTCGCAATCATGGGTTCGAAAATCCGCCGTCACGGCAATACCTAATCATTCCGAGCCTGTCAACGCAACTGGGTCAGCAACATCAACCAACACAAGCAACATCACATCGCCAGATGACGAGGGCGCCAAATTAAAATCCAACGAGGCTGCGCAAG
Organism: Planctomycetaceae bacterium; assembly: GCA_947480055.1. Classification (GTDB taxonomy): domain Bacteria; phylum Planctomycetota; class Phycisphaerae; order Phycisphaerales; family SM1A02; genus SYAC01. Next base: position 29,246 of record CANKBX010000006.1, on the reverse strand, counting down.
AGTTACGCACGAAGCGCGTGATAGCCAAGCAAGAAAAATCCGTCGTGATTGACATTTCATACAACGATTTAGTCCGGGGCCAAGCAAATTTAAATATCGTGATTCGACCCGGCGATTTAATTTATTGTGATTCGGGACAAGTTGGAGTGGTGTATATCGACGGTGAAATTAGTCGCCCCGGAGTTTATAATTTGCCAACATCCGGAAGATTGACTTTAAGCCGCTTGGTTGCGGCGGCGGGTGGCGTAAGCGAACTTGCAATTCCTGAGCGATGCGATTTAATTCGCCGACTTGGAAGTGACAAAGAAGCCTGCGTTCGCATTAGTTTGGCTGCTATTCGCAACCGCGCCGAGCCCGATCTTTTTCTAAAGCCAGACGACCACGTCATTGTTGGAACCAACTTCTGGGCCTTGCCGTTGGCGCGTTTCCGTCGCGATTTGTCCTTCCCAAATTCGGTCGGCTTTCAACTGGATCGCAACTTTGGAAACGACGTCTTTGGAGCTCCGCCGACTGGCGTGAATATCAATTAATTATTGGATGAAGTAGCTGCCTTTCATTGCGTGATTCAAACTATGACTTCGATTCCAAACACAACCCTTTTGGCGGGCGCGCAAGGCGTGGTCGAAGTGTCTCGAAAGACTTTGGTGATCGCGGGCGGCGTGCTGTTGATTCTCATCGGCGGAGTTTTTTGGGAATGGATTGTCCACCAAGTGGCGTGGGCATTTCGAGAACCTTCCGATTGGGGACACACGCTCATTATTCCATTGGCCAGTGGCTACTTTGTATGGATAAAACGAGAATTGATTTTAGCCAAACCACTTCGGCCGTCTTGGTGGGGTTTGGCCATCATGATTGTAGGAATCGCTTGGTACATGATTTGTAATTTGGGTCCATCCGCGCTGGCCCATCACAACATCAGGGCGTCTGGTTTCGGGATCACACTTGTTGGGATTGGCGTGTTGCTTCTGGGTTGGGCGGGGATGAAATATATTTGGTTCCCACTCTTTTATATGTTGGCCTTTTTCCAGACCGTCAGCGAGCGTCTGATGAATATCGTGACCTACCGCATGCAGGATATTTCCGCCAAGGGCGCGTATGTTTTTCTCAATCTGATTGGAATTGAGACAGATCTTTCTGGAAATGTGCTGACCATTTTCAAAGACGGTAATCCAATGCAATTGAATGTGGCCGAGGCATGCAGTGGCATGCGCATGTTGGTGGCTTTCTTGGCCCTCGGCGTCGCAATGGCGTACCTGTCGTTGCCAAAGTTGTGGCAGCAAATTTTATTGGTTGCTTTGGGTATTCCCATTTCCATATTTGTAAATGTGCTGCGCGTGGCTTCATTGGGTATTTTGGGAATGTTTGATCAGAATTTCATGTCTGGAGAATTCCATCACATGATTGGCTTGGTCTGGTTGCTCCCCGCATTTTTCTCGTACTTGGCCGCGTTGTGGATTCTTTCCAAGTTTCTTGTGGAAGAGGATCCAATGAAAGGCAAGATTCATGCGAGTTGAAATGAAAGAGAAAAAAGCCTTCGTCGCGGCCTGCTTGTGCTTGGTCATCGGCGGCTTGGGTTTCAGAATGGCGATGGCCGAACTCAAAGTGTATTTGCAAAAAGAGCCAGTCGCGCTGCGAGCGCCAATTGATGAATTGCCAAGCACTCTTGGGGAGTGGAAGCAGGCTGGAAAGGATCAGCAATTTTCAGATGCGATAATAGAGGAATTGGGGACGAGTCAATTTCTTGATCGCAATTACGTCTTTCAAAACAATATCAATAGTGGAGTGCTGCAAGTTCATATCGCGTACTACACGGGAATGATCGACACGGTTCCGCACGTGCCGGAGCGCTGCTGGGGAGCGGCTGGATTAGTCATTTGGGGAGAGCCGGAACTGCGCCCGCAGAAACTAAACACTTCCAAATGGGATTTACAAAACGGCCCGACCCAGCCCGCCAGTGGCGCGAGATATCCACAGGTCACGGTCAAAGAACCCGTGACGCGCCGGGAGGTGAAAGTCAATCTTCCGCTTGGCGACATCGTCATGACCACGACATGTTTTCAAGATCCTAAAAAACCTAATATGACATTTATTGGCGGTTATTTCTTCATCGCAAATGGATCGCTTACGCCATCGGCCCTGGCCGTGCGTAATTTATCCTTCAGACTCACGGATCGTTACGCATACTATTGCAAGGTACAGTTTTCTTACAGGGTGAATGAGCAGCCTCAAAAAGCCATCACGATGTTCGATCAGCTTTCGAGTGATTTGCTTCAGTCACTTCTTCCACAACTCATGCGAAGTCTTCCAGATTGGCCTTCGCTTGAGAATAAATCCTCAATCCCAGTCACCGCAAATTTATAATCATGGCAAAGCGCAAATTCAACTCTAAATTTTTCCTGCTCTTTATGTCGGTCGCTGTTTTCGGGTCGCTATTTATTGGCGGTATTTACTATTACCAAATTGTTCTCGGTCCTGAGCGTAATTTTAATACCGGCAACCAATATATGGAATCCGGAAATATAGAGAAGGCAGTCAGTTACTACGGACGCGCCGTTTCCAAGAAACCCAACAACATCACCTATCTCAATGCCCTGAATAAAGCATTGGTCAAACTGGTTCCTAAATCCGAAAGTGAAGCGAACGAAAATTACGGCAGACTGCTCACGCTTCGGCTTGCGAGAACGCGTGCGACAAAAACCGATCCCGCGGTTTGGATCGAGGCAATGGAAACCTTGCGCGATCGTTGCGAACTTGCGCGTTCGGAGGTGTTGTGGCGCGAATTTTCCAACACCGCGGGTCAAATGGATAAAGCGCTTGCCCCCGAAGATCCAGCCCGCGCATTGGCGAAATTTTGGAGCGCGCTTGGCGCATCGGAGCGTTTTTCCACATTGACAATCGAGGAGCAACAAGCCCTCGACAAGGAATTTTTAGAAGTTGTCCAACTCTTGCCAACGAATGATCGGATGTGGATTGCGTATTTGGACTATCTCCTGAACAAGGCGCAGTCGCAAGAGCGCGGCAATCAAAAAGTTTTGGCGGGTGAAACTTACCGCCAATTTGACAACGCCTTGGTGGCCAGCAAGAAGACGAATCCCGACGGAATTGCCGCGTCCGTGGCGTTGGTGAAACGACTCAAGGAGATGGTGGTGAGCCGCGAAGGCACAGTGAACAAGGTCGACTTGGACGCCGCCTACAAAACTATATTGGATGCGGCTCCCCGCATCACAAACGATCGAAAATTAACTCTTGCCGCCGCGGGCGCAATGTTTAGTGGCGCGTCGTTTGAATCGAACATGCAGGCCATGAAATTAATTGAGGATTATCTCAAGAAATTTCCAAATGATGCGGTCACGCAGCAGATCTATTTGAATCTCGCGCGAAGCATGTCTACGGGAATTGGTAGGGAATTAGCGGAAACAGTTTTTATTCAACCCAATTTGCCAACTTCAATTGAGTCATTGTCTCAGCAGGGCGCCCGTGAATCCGCGGCTGATTTGTTATACACGCTTGCCTTTGAAGATTGGCGCAAGTCGGTCGATGAAACGGAAAAAAAAGACAAGCTTGCGGTTGTTCTTCAGATGCGCGACAAGGTGGTCAAGTTTTTCAACACGCAAGCTCTTCCCTTGATGGTTGAAGACATCGAGGCGCGCACAGCCCTCGCTCAAGGCAACGCCAATGACGCCGCATTGCGCTTTGAAGCGCTGCTGAAAAAGAATCCAGATCCAACTCAAGAGTTGTATTTTTACGCCGCGTTCGCAAATATTTTACGCAATCAACCTGGAACAGCCTTGTCGCTTGTGAACCGTGGCCTTGAGCGCTATCCAAATTACCCGCCACTCATCAATCTCAGCGCAAGATTAAGCGAAGGCATTGGAAAATTGGACGACGCCCGCAAATCCCTGGCGAAGTTGTTGGAATTGAATCCAGATGACAAAACCGCCAAGGACTCTCTTGAGCGATTAAGTAGGGGAATCAATAACAAAACAAAAGACGCCGCTGAATTGGATTACGCCAGAATCAGCACCGTGATAGGCGTGGCGGAGCGGGCGATGATGAAGAAGGATTATGACGGGGCAATCGCAGTACTCGCGAAAGACTTGGCGGCAAACCCAAACACGGTTTTAATTATTCAAGCTCTCGCCCAAATTTATTATATTAAAAATGACACTGCTTCGGCGCTGGTTTTTCTCAATAAGGCTCTCGCCCTTGATCCAAACAACACGGAATGCTTGCGGCTTAAAGTTCTTCTAAATAATACCGATCCAATTGATCGGGTATTAGATGCAATTCGTTCAATGTATCCGGACCCCAAGGATCAGGCGGTGCAAACGTATTTGGGTCTGGCATCCACCCTTGAGCAACTGCGCCAAGCGAACGCGCAAATTCCAGCGGATCAAATTCAACCCGAATCCAAAGCGCAAATTCAACGTTGTGAAAAGTTGATGGATTCAGCCTTTGAGGCGGCGATGGCGATCAGTCCAAACAACGTGAAGGTTCTTGAAATGGCCGCGGCAAACGCCACCATGCGAAAGGATTACGCGGGCGCGCAGAAGTATGCGCAAGCAATTCAATCCGCCGGCGAACCGGGCTTGGCGCTCACAATTCAATCACGAATTCTTGTCGAGCAGGAAAAGTTCCAGGAAGCCATCGCCTTGTTGCAAGCCGCCCGTCAAAATGGCGAACAGAATCCAATCATGCTTCGACAGCTTGGAATGCTGATGCAAAAGACCGGCAACATGGAGGCCGCGTTGGAATTGATTCGTGAAAGTTACGACCGTCGACCCAATGACGTCACGACCGCGAGCGTTTATTCGCAGTTTCTACAGCAAACTGGCGATCGCAAGAAGGCTTTGCAAATCCTTCAGCAAGCGGCCGCTGTCAATCCAGAAAATCGCGAACTTTTATTGTCTTTGCTGGAGCTTGAAAGCGATGTGGGTGAGCGGACAAAAGCATTCGGAATACGCAAGCAACTTTATAAGCAAAATCCAGCCTTAAGTAAAAATTCCTTCGCTTTGGCGCAGATGCTTTTAGATACACCAGGCGACCCAAATTTAATGCTCGATAGCAAGGGGGTGAGGAAATTCTCAGATCAAGATCTTCGCGATGCGAATACTCCAAAGATGCAACAGGCCCTTGGAATTGCCGCCACCGCCAATGTGGATGAGGGATTGGACATTCTTAAATTTTTGCAAGAGACCGCCCCGAATGACTCTGTCCTTGCGCTTATGAACGCCAGGGCGCTGAAAAAATATAAATCAGTGAAAGAAGGCGAAGCCGCGCTTCGCAGGGATATTGCCCGTGTGCCACCCGAAAAATGTGTTGGGCTATGGATTTCTCTTGGCGTGTATTTGGATGAATGCGGCAAACCAGAAGCCGCGCAGATTGCGTTTGATGAGGCAAAGAAAAATCAAGATCCAAAAATCATGTTCTCGAACGTACAGATTGCGGATTATTGGTTTTCAAAATCCGAGTGGGCCAAGGCGCGCGAAGCCTTGGAGGACGCGAACAAGGCTGGATTGGTGTTCAACGCCTCCGGTTGGATGAGATTGTCTGAAATCTGTAATCGTTTACGGGATTATGACGCGGCTGAAAATTGCCTCTCCAAGGCGGAGAGCGCGGGCGCAACTCCGGAAACCTTGGCCACAATTGAAATGTTGCGGGCAATGAATCTTCAGGGACGCGGAGAGTCTGCCATTGTCAAAGGCGATGTTGCGCAGAGCGAAAAAGATTTTGACGCATCAAGAGCCGCGCTTCAGCGCGCAACCGAAATTCTTCCAGCCTCACCGTTGGCGTGGGTGTCGCTTTCAGATTTTGAAAGACGAATGTATCAACGCACCCACGATCCCAAGCGGCTTGTTGCCGCTGAGCAGGCCGCGGATCGCGTGATTGAAATTTCGGTGGGCTATTGGCCCGGAATTCGAAATAAAGAGTTGGTGTATTTAGAGCAAGACAAAATGAACGACGCCATCGCTTTGGTCGACCGGTACTTGTCTTTGGCCCCCAAAAATTTAGACGCCCGTAAAGAGTTGATTGAATTGCTTACGCGGGCGAGCAATTTGCAAAGAGCGATCGAAGTTGCGCAGGACGGCGCGCGCATAAATCCCCGTGATGCGGAATGGCAGACGCTTATAGGCAATTTATATTCCCGTAAAAATGATCTGCCGAATGCAACCGCGGCTTTTGACGCGGCGTTTATTATTCAGCCCGATGCGACTCAGTTGCTCACCGCTGTCATGCAGCGCATTCGCTCAGACAAAAAAGATTGGGACGCTGCCATGCAGCTTTTACGAACGAATGCCAAAATTGTCGCGACGTCAATCAAGTTGCAAATTTTATTGGCGGTTGCCTTGGTCAACAACGGCCAACGTGATTCAGGTCTTTTAGCAATGCGAAATAACTATAAGAATATTCAAGATGGAATCGCCGCAGGCACCCTCTCCACGGATGAGTGGGGTATGTGGTACACAGGTCTTAATAGTTGCTTTGAGAAAAAGCCCCAGGAATCCGAGGCTTTCATAAAGGCGCTCGCGACCAACAATCAATTTGATTATTGGAATTGCCTCGGTTTAGCAACCTTGTACACACTGCAGGGTGAGACGGGCCTTGCCGCAGCGGTGGAGATATTGGAAAAAGCCGTGGAATTGGCCAAGAGTTCAGGAGCAAAGGATTCAAATCAATTGCAATCTGCGGCTCTTCTTCAGGCGGGCAATCTGTTGTATGTAAGCAAAAATTTTACAAAATCCATTTCGCTATTTGAGCAGGCTATACAGCTTGCCCCAAATAATGCAGGCGCCATGAATAATGCCGCGTTTATAATCGCCCAATCTGGCGGCAATTCCCAACGGGCGGTGGATTTGGCGCGCAAGTGCGTTGAAATGAGCCCGAGCACCGATGACTTTCTAGACACATTGGGATTCGCGCTTCTGCGGGCGGGCAAGCCATCAGAGGCAATGGACTCTTTGCAAAAAGCAATTTTGATTGGGCAGAAGCCGAGTTCAATGATTCATTTGGCGGAGGTATTTATTGAACTCAAGCGACCCATGGACGCGAAAGAGTATTTGGAGAAAGCCAAAAAACAAAAAGTCACGGATGAGCAAATGGAAGAAATTAAAGTGTTGGAATTAAAATTGAACTGAATTGAAAGACAAATTCTATGAGTCGAGCCCTATCTCCAACACCAAACACACCCGCAAAGCCCAATGCCGCCCAACCACGGCAGCGTGCGGCGGCCATATCAATAGATCCGATTCGCCTGATACGGCAAAACACGATTGGCATTGTTGTTGCCTTGTTTGGCGGTGCGATTCTTGGTGTGATTTTAAATTATGTATTTCTTTATGTGTATCCCATTTGGAGCGGTACGGCTTATTTGGAAATTCGAAGCCAATTGGAGTCCGCGTCTGATTTAAACGCTAAGGAATTGGGTACGGAAGAATCAGTGATTCGATTGGCTCAAACCGAAGTGGCAAGAATGATGAGTCGGGAGAATTTGAAGAAGGCCCTAGAAAATAACGATGTGCAAAAGACACAATGGAGCCAATCTTCGTGGTATCGGGACGAGAATAATTTATTTAATATTGATGAAGCCGCCACTCAACTCGAAAAGGACTTGCGCGCCGGGCACAAGCGTGGCACCCAGATTTTTTATATCAGTTGGACTGCGAATGTCCCAGAGGATGTGCCCGTGGTGTTGAATGCCATCGCGGATTCTTATATCAAACAAACACGCAATAGCGAAAATAGTCGGTTTGCGGCAACGTTGAATGTGTTTAAAAATAATGAAGACGCTTTATATAAGCAAACAATGGCAAAAAAACTTGAAATCCAGGATTTTGTCAAGCAGAAGGGTATGACAAGTCTGAATGAGGTATCGAGTGAAAATACAAGGTCTCTGGAAAAAATGCGGGATGGCATTGCCGGCACGACCAGCGAACTTTCTGTGGCTGAGTCCCGCCTTGATCAGGCGAAGAAAAAACAAAGCAACGCTGAAAGTTTATCCGAAGAAGATTTGCGTGAGGCGGATAATGACACGGTGATGATTAATTTAAATCGCGATTTAGAGGATCTGTCGCGTCGCTATGAAGCAGCCAAGCTTCAATTTGAGGACACGCACGCGGAAGTGTTGCAATTAAAAGCCGCGCGCGATTCGATTGTGACTCAGCGCAACAACAAACGTGACGAGGTGATTAGCCGTAATAAACTTTCAGATTTACGTGGCGCCATCAATAAAGTGGAGTCTTTGAAGAGCTTGCTGAAAAAGCAAATTGAGGAATTTAATTCAGACTCAAAAAAGACAGAGGAATTCACCGCCAACATGGCCGAACTTGGCACATTGCGCGAGCAGTTAAGCCAAGTCGAAGCCCAGCGCAAAGAAGTTGGTCAAACCATAAATAATCTAGAACTGGCTCGATTGCGCGACGAATCTCGTCGTGTCGAATTTATTCAGAAAGCCATCAAGCCCCGTGAAATTACTTTCCCGCAATTAAAGTTCATGATTCCTGGAACAGCCGTTGTGATTTGCGGTTTGTATGTGTTTATTTTGTTCATTCGTGAATTGCTGGATCAGCGCGTGAAATACCCCGGTGATTTAGTCGCCTTGCCGGGAAGGATTCTTGGCGTCATTCCTGATATTGCCGATGATCCAACCAAGCCAAAGCGGGCGGAGTCTGTTGTGCTTGAAGAACCGCATTCAATGACCGCGGAGAATTTTAGGCAAGCCAGCGCCTTGATTGCCAAGGGGCTCGCTCCAACCAATGCAAAAATTGTTCTGGTGATCAGCCCCATGCCTGATTCTGGCACCACTGCGATTGTGATCAACTTGGCCGCATGTGAAGCGGCCGTGGGGCGAAAGACTTTGATCGTTGGCGCCAATCTTCGCAGACCTGGTTTGGCCAAGGCGCTAGGGTTGAATCCGTTATTGCCGGGCCTAGGTGATATTTTAAATGGCACAAATCCTGCCGACACAGTGGTTGATATTGGAAATGGATTGCACTTTATTGGAGCGGGCGTGCCGTCCAATCGTTCATTCCAACTTCTAAACACGGATAAAATGGACGCATTTCTTGATTGGTGCCATCAGAATTATGACCGCGTGTTTTTAGATACGCCGCCAAGCGTTGTGGCTGGTGAAGGCTTGGCCCTTGCCAACAAAGTTGATGCCGCAATCCTTGTGGTTCGAGCTTGGCAAGATCAAAAAGGATTGGTCGCAAAGTTGGCGTATCAATTAATGGAATGCAAATGTATTTTCTTGGGCACAATTTTAAATAGACCCAAGAACACGGCGGGTGGATACTTTAAAAAGAACGCCGAAGCGATCGCGCAATACGCAATTTCCACATCCGCATTTCAGATGTCAGCAAGCGGCGTGGCGAAAGATAAATTGTTGCCAGGTGATGGTGCGAAACCGAGCGCAACATAAAGAAATCCATGAATACAAACCCGCAACACATTCTTGTAACGGGTGGTGCGGGATTCATTGGAAGCCATTTGGTGGAGCAATTACTGCTGCGCGGAGACCGCGTTACGGTTGTCGACGACTTGTCGACTGGAGCCTTGGAAAATTTAGAACATGCCAAGCGGCTGTTTGCTGATCGGCTGGAATTTGTTCACGCCACAGTTTCTGCGGCTTCTCAATTATCTAAACTGCCACGCTTTGCAGAGATATATCACTTGGCCGCGGCTGTTGGAGTGCGATTGATTGTGGAGCGAGCAAGCCAATCAATAGAAACCAACGTGCTTGAGACAAGCGCCGCAATTCAGTGGGCGGTACGGGATCAGGCGAAGTTTTTGGTGGCTTCGAGCAGCGAGGTGTATGGCAAAGGCGTTCGTATTCCATTTTCAGAGTCCGATGATGTTGTGTTTGGGCCAACAACTTCTTCCCGGTGGAGTTATGGATACTCCAAAGCGCTCGATGAATTCCTAACGTTTGCGGCCATAAAAGAATCGAATTTGAAAGCCGTGATAATTCGGTTTTTTAATACAGTGGGACCACGCCAAAAAGGAGATTGGGGCATGGTGTTGCCACGATTTATTCAGGCGGCACTGGCGGGCAAGCCCCTTGAAGTGCATGGCGACGGCACGCAGCAGCGCTGTTTTTGTGATGTGCGGGATATCGCGCCCGCTCTTGTGAAATTACTCGCGGCTGATGAATGTTTGGGCCGAGTGTTCAACATTGGATCCGACCAAATGATTTCAATGCAGGCTTTGGCGCAACACGTGATTCGCGTGACCGAGTCTTCTTCGCGCATACTGAACGTGCCGCACGAGAAAATTTTTGGAAAAGGGTTTGAAGATCTCCAGGTGCGACAACCCAATTTGGAACGCATTCGCAGTGCGATTCATTTCACGCCACGAATCGCATTGGACATAACGATCGCAGATATTGCGGCCCTGTTGGGCGTTGTATGTAAAGGGGAGCGCGCAGCATGATGCAAGGAATCTCCATGTTCGCTGTTATTCCGATCGCCCCAGAAGGTAGTGATATTTCCACATGGACGGTTCTGAAGCCGCTTGAACTTCTGTCCGCATACATGCCCGCATTTGTTGCTGCGCTGGTGGCTACTCTTGTGGCCACGCCTATTGTCAGGCGCGTGGCACTTGCCACCAATATTATTGATCATCCAGATCAAGGACGGAAGCAGCACGCATATCCAATCGCGTATTTGGGCGGATTGGCGATATTCGTTGGAACATTGGTTGGCATTGGGGTAAGCGCCATTTTTTCCAGCGGCCAAGCGGCGCTCTTGCAGGGTATTCCAATCAGTATTGTGATTGGAATGTTCGCGATTATGTTCACTGGATTTGCGGATGATATTTGGAAATGGGATCCCCGGCTTAAAATTGCTGGCCAACTTATTGCCGCCGCCGCGTTGGCTATAGAGGATGTTGGTCCGCAATTGGCCGCCGGAGTTCTTTCGGCAATTTGCGGCGAGCCGAAGGATATTTTATTTTCCATTGGAGCATTCAGTGTTCCAAATTCAGAACTCTATTACTGGATTGGCACTGGTATCACCGCAGTATTTGTGATTGGCGGCTGTAATGCGGCCAATTTAATCGATGGTTTGGATGGCCTTCTGGCGGGAACAACCACAATCATGGCGCTTGGATTTTTGGCGATTAGTTTAATAATGGCGTATACATTGCCCGTGGAAAATCCAGAAACAAGCCTGGCTGGAACGAGGATTATTCTTAGTTTAATTCTAGTAGGCGTTACGCTTGGATTTTTGCCCTACAACTTCAATCCTGCCATTATTTTTCTTGGCGACTGTGGAAGCCTGTTGATTGGCTTTTTAAGTGTTGTGATTATTATGACTTTTGGCGAATATGGAACCACAAAGTATTCCGTGGCGGGGTTGATTTGTTTTGGATTGCCAATTTTGGACACCACCCTGGCGATTATTCGCAGGAAAGCCGCCGGTCTTTCCATGTCCGACGCGGATAGCAACCATATACACCACAGATTAAAGCGGTATTTTGGCGGGAATGTTCGAAAGACTGTGCTTGCTTTGTATGCCATAGCCGCCGGCTTCACAATTGTGGGTGTGGGTTTGTCAGCCATGTTGTTGCTGACCAACGTCAAGGGCATTGTTGTGATGGCTGGCGTTCTTGCCGCGTATTTACTTGTTGTGACATTCGCACTCAAGCGGGCGCGGCGCCATGAGTGGATGAAAAAACAACATGCCATAAGCCAAGCTGGCAAGATGAAGATTGCTCAAGAGCAAAAGAACGCGTGATGTTGGATCACTCGGATGGCGACATCATTGATCATCAGCCGGTGATGTTGCAAGAAATTGTGCAGGGGCTTGAGCTTGAAGTTGGCAACACCGTGGTTGACGCCACTGCCGGTCGAGGCGGTCATGCACAAGCCATCGCCAAAGTGATTGGGAGCCAGGGAACTTTGGTGCTGTTGGATTTGGATCAACATAATCTTGCCTTTGCAAGCGAGCGCGTTCGAAGTCTGCCAAACGCGCCGCGCGTGATCGCGGCTCACGCCAACTTTTCCAGCGTGGCTGAGGTGTTGCGTGGTGAATCATTGCGCGCCGATGCTTTTATGGCGGACCTTGGATTTGCCAGCAATCAAATGAGCGATCCAGCGCGTGGTTTTTCATTCGCAACGGCTGGTCCCTTGGATATGCGACTGGATCAAAGTAAAGGCGAAAGCGCCCACGCGTTGCTGGCTCGCGTTTCCGAGTCCGAATTGGCCGATTTGATCTTTCAACTGGGTGAAGATCCATTTTCTAGGCGAATTGCGCGGCGAATTATCTATGTTCGTGACCTCGGGTTGCTCAAAACCACGGCGGATCTAGCCAAAGCGGTGGTGTCCGCCTATGGGGGCAAGGCCCGCCAAAGTCGCATGCATCCTGCTACTCGCACCTTTATGGCGTTGCGCATTGCGGTGAATAAAGAATTGGAGTCATTAGAGACGCTTTTGGCTGTATTTCAGCGGGAAATCGCTACTTTTTGGCCAGTGCCAAATGCGGATTCGGGGAATGAATCTAGGTTTGTGGCAGGCCATCCGCATGCAGTACATGGCGGGATTCAAAACCCTGTCGCAACCGAGTCAGCAAGCAACTGGCTGGCCAAAAATACTCGCATAGCAATTTTGGCGTTCCACAGCCTAGAAGACCGATTGATTAAAAGGGCTTTCACTGATTGGGAACGCCAAGGATGGGCGACCCGATGTGCGCGAAAGCCTTTGGTTGCAAGCGAAGTGGAATGCGAAGCGAATCCAAGAGCTCGCTCCGCCAAGCTTCGATCGATTCGGATTGTTGGTATATAGGTTGCTTGGTTGGGATTGAATATCGGATGGAGATCCGATCACAGGTGTTGAAAAAAGTTTGTAAATGGACAACGGGCTTTCAAGAACTCAAAAAATCAAGATTGCCACAACGCAAGGATGCGAAATGACACGAGAAAATAAATTGGCGATGGTTGTTGGATTCGGCTTGCTTCTTTTTGTGGGCATTCTGGTGAGCGATCACTTCAGCACCGCGCAACGACAAGAAACTGCGAATCTGGCGAGCAAGGATCGAGTAAGAGAACATGGGAGTAGACCCATCTCTATCACGGCGGTTCCAATTGCTGGCGTGACCGCAGTGCAACCAGCCGAATTGATCGCGGTAAACGCGCCAGGCGATCTTCGCACGGTTTCAAATAAAAATACATCAGAGACTGTGGCGCCCACGGCCAACCCAAGCGTTCGCCCAATTTCAAATGTGCCGTACGTTGATCAGGGAATCGCTCCCGCCACTGTTGAAATTGCCAACACTGTAAAAGTGCAAGAAGGCGAACCTGGCGTGAAGCTTCACCCGATTGCCGTGGGTGAAACTTTATATTCCATTTGCGCGGCGGCATATGGTGATAGTTCTTTATGGAAGGCACTGGCTGAATACAACAAAAAAGCGCTGCCAAACCCTGAAAAATTACGTAAAGGCGTGACATTGCGCCTGCCCCCAGTGGAGCAACTTCGCCACGGTGCGGTGGTGGCTTCAACAACAAAGGGCGCGCGTGTGAGTACTACTCCACAAGAGCAGGAGAATGCGGCGCTTCGATTGAACACGCAGACTTCCAAGCCGGCTCAAGAAATTCCGCTGCTTGCGGCGGCGGATATTGCGAGTGTTGAAATGAGTCCACGCGCCACGGCCAATCCGACTGGCGTGATTGAAGTTTCGATGTCCAAGAGTGGCGCTGGCGCAAAGAGCGCGTTCACAAAATCATCCAGCAAAGAAAATAATGCGGGATCGACCGATGACTTGTACGTTGTGGAAAAAGGCGACACGCTTGGTTCAATCGCCAAGAAAAAATTGGGCAAGTCAAGCAAGTGGAAAGATATCGCTACCGCCAACGGATCCTCTCTTTCGGATCCCGCAGCGCTGTCGCCCGGAATGACCATCAAACTTCCAAAAACAAACTGAGTTCAAGGACCGGACCATGTTCGGAAAAGCAATCGCCATATTGTTGGGTCTTGGAATCATGTCCACCGCGCTTCTGGCCATGCGGCAGAAGCGCTATGAAGTGGCCGCGAAGATTTCCAGGACCCATTGGAGATTGATCGAACAACAACGGGATATTTGGAGATTTCGAGCGGAGGTCGCATCCAAAGTTCGACCCGACGCCATTCGTATGGCGTTGGAATCCATGAAGGTTCAATGGAGACCGATCCCCCACAGATTGGACGCGCCCGCGCCACCAACGCAACCGCGCTTGGCAACAAAGCCAGGCGTGAAAGATCCTGACGCAATCCCAGTGGAATTTGGCGGATGAATCAATTTAGTATTTCAAATATTTCTGAGTCGCAATCAAGCCGAATTCGCGCTTGGAGCCGCGTGCTTATTTTTGCGACCGCGGGGCTTTTGTTTTCGATTTCCGCGCGTGTCGCGTGGTTGAAGACCACTGATGATCCCAAACTTACGGCCGCGGCGGGCGTGCATCGAAGCACCGCGCCGGAACTTGCCTCGCGTGGACAAATTGTTGATCGTCGGGGACGCGTTCTTGCGGCGAGTTTGATGGGGCGCAGATTGTTCGCGGATCCCGCGATGATTTGGGAGCGTGGGTGGGAGCGCGTTCGTCAAGGCAACATCGAGGATCCGGAATCAAAAGCAGTTGGAGATCCATTTCGGGACGCGGCTGGTGCGATTGGTGGCGCGATGGGTGTGTCGTCAAAAACTTTTGAAGCCATGTTGCGACAGCGCGCGGACGACCGCTATGTGCAACTCGCGGACATGTTGACGCCAGTGCAAGTGGACGCGATTCGTCAACTTAAAATTTCTGGAATTGGAATTGAGTCCAGACCAATTCGCGAATATCCCGCTGGAGATTTGGCGGCCATGGTGATTGGACGTGTTGGTTTGGAGCAAAGCGGGCAAGCGGGCGCTGAATTGCAGCACAACTCGCAAGTGCGTGGCAAAGACGGACAACTTGTGTTTCTTCGCGATGTAAAACGCCAGCCACTTTGGATTGAGGGAAATGATTACCAACCGCCGCGCGATGGAGTTGATGTTCGCTTGTCGATTGATTTGGTGTCGCAAGAAATTGCCGAGAGACTTTTAAAAACCGCCGTGAAGCAATGGAACGCCGGCGGTGGGCGAGCCGTGGTGATGGATGTGCAGACCGGCGACATTCTTGCCATGGCCGACGTGCTGAATCCGCGCAAGGGTTGGAAGGAAATCACCACCGATCCATCGCGCGCGCTTGGCGCTTCTCTTGGACGCAATCGCAATGTCACCGATCCGTATGAGCCGGGTTCCACATTCAAGCCATTTGTGTGGGCCACCGCAACGGAACTTGGCGTGTTTAAACCAGAGACGATTGTGCGCCTGCCTTTCGGTCCATACACCACAAAGTTTGGGCGCAAGATTGAGGACGTGAAATATCCAGGACCCGTGTCGTGGCAAAAAGTTCTTGTGAAGTCGCTCAACGGCGGCATGGCGGCGGCCGCGGAGCGGATGAAATTTAAAGACATGCAGAACATGTTGCAACGATTTGGATTTGGACAGAAGAGCGGTGTTGGAATTCCTGGCGAGAGCGAAGGCTTGGTCACGTCGCCTAAAAAATGGTCGGTGTACACCCAGACCAGCGTGTGCATGGGCCACGAAATTGGCGTGACGCCAATCCAAATGGTGCAGGCTTTCTCGGCATTTTGCCGTGATGGAACTTTGGTTCCCGCGCGGTTGACTCTTGGAGCCGAAGGCGCCGACAATCAATATTCAATTCCCAGCAAGCGCGTCATTTCAGAGGCGATCGCGTTGACGGCGCGCGAAGCGATGGAGGGCGTGATGACCGAGGGAACGGGCCGCAAAGCGCAGAGCGAAATGTACAGAATGTTTGGCAAGTCGGGCACCGCGCAATTGCCAAAACCAAAGGGTCAAGGCAAGGGCTACTTTGATGATCGCTATGTGAGTTCATTTATCGCGGGCGCGCCATTTGTGAATCCTCGGATCGTGTGCTTGGTTGTTATTGATGACCCAGATAAATCCAGGGGACATTACGGCGGTTCAATCGCGGGACCCGTGTGCCGCGACATCATTGACGCCACGCTGAATTACATGGGCGTTGAGCCGGATCAGCTGGAGAAGCAAGCCAAACTTGCTTTGCATGAACGCGACCAAGCCGATCGACATTGAACACGCGATTTGCATTTGTAATTTGAATTGTCAAATTTGAAATTGACAAGCAGTGACGTGGGTTGTTACTTAGACATCCAACAACAAGCGCTCTGGATTCTCAATTGCGTTCTTGATATCCACTAGAAATCCCACAGCTTCAGAACCGTCCACAATGCGGTGGTCGTAGCTCAGAGCCAGATACATCATTGGGCGAATAGCCACATGGCCGGGATTTTTTGGATCTTCAACCGCGCGATTTTTAATGGCGTGCATGCCAAGAATTCCAGACTGCGGCGGATTGAGAATTGGCGTGCTCATAAGACTGCCGTACACGCCGCCGTTGGTGATGGTGAATGTGCCGCCGGTCATGTCATCAACGGTGAGTTTGTTGTCGCGCGCCTTCACGGCAAGTTCGCGAATGGTTCGCTCCACTTCGGCGATGGACAAACGATTGGCGTTGCGCAGCACAGGAACCATGAGTCCCTTGTCGGTGCCAACGGCCACGGAGACATCGATGTAGTCGTGGTATTCAACCTCGTCGCCAATGATGAAGGCGTTGAGGCGCGGAAATTTTTCCAGCGCGCCAACCACGGCCTTCACGAAGAAACCCATGAAGCCCAGGCTTGTGCCGTGGCGTTTTTCAAAGGCCTCCTTGTGCTCGGAGCGCAGGCGCATGACTTGGCTCATGTCGGCCTCGTTGAAAGTGGTCAACATGGCGGCGGTATTTTTGGCGCTGACCAAACGCTCGGCAATACGCTGACGCAATTTTGTCATGCGCTCACGGCGAATTCCACGCGCGCTGTTAGCCATGGGCATGGAAGAAATTTTTGCGGCGCCAGCGCCAAGTTGCGGCGCAGTTGGCGCGGCACTTGGTGCGGGCGCTGTCTGCGCGTGTTCGACATCTGTTTTAGTGATGCGTCCACCTGGACCAGAGCCTTCTACTTTTCCAAGATCAACGCCTTTGTCCACGGCCATCTTGCGTGCCACGCTGGTGACTTTGGGTTCAACAACGGCGGAGCCAGAAAGTTCCTTTTGTGCGTGCGCATTTTCTTTGGTGGCTTGGATCGCCGCTGGTTGGGCGGCGTTGCTTGTGGGCTTTGCGCTTGCACCGGCGGGGCGCGTGGCCTTCTCGTCAATTCGCGCCACAACTGCGCCAACTTTCAAGTCATCGCCAGTTTGCGCCGAAACTTTCAACACGCCGGAAGCCGTTGCCAAAATGTCCAGCGTGGCCTTGTCGCTTTCAATTTCCGTAATGACATCGTCTTTTTCAACCCACTCGCCATCGCCGCGTTTCCACGCGCCAAGACGAACTTCGGTGATGCTTTCTCCAGGACTCGGTATCACAATGTCAATCATTCCAGTGGCTCCATGCTTGAGTGTTTAGGAAGTGGTCAGTGCTTTGTGCCCGCGGGCGATTTGTCAGATGATTCTTTGTCGCTCTTGTCGTTTTTGGCGGCGCCGTCGGTGATAGGAATTGCGCCCACCGCTTCGGCAAGAATGACTTCTTGTTGGTGTCCGTGCATTTTTAAACTTCCAACCGCGGGGCTGGCGCCATCGGGTCGACCAATATATTTCACAGGTCGATCCGCGAAGAGATCGATCATGCGGCTCTGCACAAATCGCCATGCACCCATGTTGCGCGGCTCGTCTTGCACCCAGAACACATCGGCTTTGAGGTGCTGCTCCAAATGATTTTTGATTTCATCGCTGGGAAACGGATGCAATTGTTCGACGCGCACAATGGCAATGTTGCCGTCCTTGCTCTTGGCGCGTTGCGCCACAAGTTCGTGATAAATCTTGCCACTGCAGAACAGCAATCGCTGCGCGTTGGTCGCCGCTTCAGGCGCGGTGTCGGACATTGTGCGTTGCCACGCTCCCTTTGTGAATTCAACCGGGGCACTTGAAGCCGCGGCCGATCGAAGCATGCTCTTTGGCGTGAGCACGATCAATGGCTTGCGGAACTTCACTTTCATTTGCCGACGCAGCAAGTGGAACATTTGCGCCGTGGTGGACGGCTGGCACACAACCATATTGTTGACGGCGCACAATTGCAGAAAGCGCTCCACGCGCGATGAACTGTGCTCTGGTCCCTGGCCTTCGTATCCGTGAGGCAACAGAAGAACAAGTCCGCTTGATCGTTGCCACTTTGTTTCGGCGCTCGCGATGAATTGATCGATGATGATCTGCGCGCCGTTGCAGAAGTCGCCGAATTGCGCCTCCCACAAAATCAACATGCGCGGATCGGCGAGCGAGTAGCCGTACTCGTAACCAACCACTGCTTGCTCGGTGAGTGGCGAATTGTGCACGCAGAATTTAGCTTGATTCGCGCCGAGTTCATTGAGCGCAATGTGCGGCGCGCCTGTTTCTTGGTCCACCACAACCGCATGACGGTGGCTGAATGTTCCGCGCTCCACATCTTGGCCCGTGAGTCGAATGGGGTGTCCTTCAAGCAGCAGAGTTCCGTACGCCAACATTTCCGCAAGTCCCCAATCCACGCCAACATCCCCGCCAAGTTTGCCGCGGATTTCCAAAAGGCGCGTGACATTTTTGTGCGCCACAAATCCTTGGGGAACGTTTGCAAGCGCGGTCGCCACTTCCTTCAGACGACTTTCTTTCACACCGGTTTCAATCGGCGCGTCGGAGTAGGCCTCTGTGAGCCCGGCCCAAATATGGTCGAACGGTTTTTTGCCTGGAACCACCGGTGTCTTCTTGGTGCGGGTCTGCGCCTCATCCATGCGCGCGAACAAATCGCTCTTGAGGTGCTCGACCTCATCGGCGGTGATCACTCCCTCTTGTTGCAAGCGGTTCGCGTAGTGCGTCATGGCGGTGACTTGCTTGCGCACCAATTGGTACATCAGCGGTTGCGTGAATGACGGCTCGTCGGTTTCGTTGTGGCCATTCTTTCGATAGCACCACATGTCCACCAGGATGTCGGTGCCAAAAGATTGACGCCATTCAATGGCAAGTCGAGCGGCCCACGCGCAGGCTTCCGGGTCTTGGCCATTCACATGAAAGATGGGCGCATTGGCCATTTTGGCGATGTCGGTGCAGTAACGGCCGCTGAACAAATCCTTGGAATCCGTGGTGAAACCCACTTGATTGTTGATGACCACATGGATGGCGCCGCCCACCGTGAATCCAGGCAGCAGCATCATGTTGAAACATTCAGCGACAACGCCTTGGCCTGGAAGAGCGGCGTCACCGTGAATAAGAATTGGCACAACGCTTTTGCGGCGCTCTGTGTCGTTGGCAAGTCGTTGCTTGGCGCGGCAGCGACCAAGGACCACGCTGGAAACAAATTCCAAATGGCTTGGATTTGCGGCCAGTGTGATGTGCAGCGGCTGGCCGCTGGTGGTCTTCACATCGCTTGAATAGCCTTGGTGATATTTTACATCGCCGCCGCCGGAGAGAAAGTCCTCAGTCCACGCTTCATCAAACTCAGTGAAGATTTGGTCAAAGCGTTTTTCTAAAATATTGTTGAGCACATTCAGGCGGCCGCGGTGCGCCATGCCAAATGCAAACTCGCGCACGCCAAGCGCGGGACCTTGGTCGATGATGGAGTCGAGCAGCGGGATAAGACTTTCGCCACCTTCTAGACCAAATCGCTTCTTGCCAATGAAGCGCTTCTCTAGGAATGATTCAAAGCCTTCAGCAGCGACCAAGCGCTCCAACAATCGCTTGCGCACAGAAACATCAAATTTTGGCTGATTGCGCACGCTTTCCATGCGTTGCTGCAACCAACGTCGCTTCTGTCGATCTTGAATATGTTGATACTCAACACCAACATGTCGGCAATATGTTTCTTCCAGCAGATTGATAATTTCAGTGAGCGAACTTGGATTTGCAAGTGGCAGCGTTCCTGGATCAAACGAGGCGGCCAAATCATTGTCGGTGAGACCGAACGATTCAATTTGCAGCTCTTCTGGAAATGGTCGCTCCACGCCGAGCGGATCAAGAGCCGCCGCCAAATGTCCAAGTGTTCGATAAGCCTCTATGAGGCCGTCGACTTTGCTTTGCGAGCCGCGCGAATTTGTGATCGCAGTTGGCGCGGCGGCAGGCGCAGATGATTTTTCGTTGACGGTCGAAGCGGTTTCGGCGGCGGGATTTGGCGAGCGTTCAAACCCAAGTTCAAAGCCTTGAAAAAAACTACGCCACTCTTGGTTCACGCTTGTTGGGTCGCGCTGCCAATCGGCGTAGAGCGCTTCAAGCAACGCGGGGTCAAGACCATTCACCGATGCTGCGGCGGATTGAGGCGAGGGGGAAGGATTGGAAGAGGGAGTGTTGCTCACTGAAGAATGCTCCAAATGTCGCTTTCAAAGATAGTGCTTTTATGGCGCGGCAAACGTGTGAAAAACGAATTGACGCATTGCCCGTGAAACAGAGCCATTCTAGGGATATTTGCCCATGAAAGCGAGTGTAAGAGCGGTGGGATTTAGAGCAACGCGACTGGATCAATATCCACGGCGCAGAGTTCGCCGCTTGGAAAGATGGCCCGATTTCGAGCCGCGGCGATAAGGCGTTGCAATGCGTTGGCGTCGCTTGCCAGAATTTCAAGTTGAATTCGAAAGCGATCGGCAATACGCGCGATGGGACAGGGCAATGGCCCACGAAAATTCGCCCCCGCGGCTTCCGGCAATTGTTCAAGCGCGCGGCGGATTTCCGAAACAATATTTTGCGCGCTCGCAAGAGTTTCATGTCGCACAACAATGCGCGCCATGCGCCGATATGGAGGCAAGTCAAATTGTTTGCGCGAGGCAAGTTCTTGTTTTGCGAACTCCTCAAATTGGTGGGACGCCGCCAAGCGAATGGGAAGCGCGTCGGGTTGAAATGTTTGCACGATCGCCTGCGCCACGCCAGCGCCACGGCCACAACGGCCCGCCACTTGGCTGACAAGTTGAAAGGTTCTTTCCGCCGCGCGGAAGTCAGGCAAGTTGATCGCCGTGTCGGCGTTGACCACGCCAACAAGTCGAACATTGGGATAATCAAGGCCTTTTGCGATGATTTGCGTGCCAACCAAAACTTTCGCCTCACCCGAAGCGAAGCGCGCGAGCGCTTGATAAATGTCGTGGCTGTTCTGCATGGTGTCGCCATCCACCCGCAACACCGCGCCAGCTTTCGCAAGCGCGGGGTGCACATGCGCCAATTCTTCCTCCACGCGTTGCGTTCCCAAACCAAATACGGTCACGCCCATTTTGCATGACGGACATGTTTGCGGAAGAAGTTGCTCGGTTAAGCAATGATGGCAACGCACAAATCGTGAACGCGGTCCAGCGTGGCAAATCATTCCCGTGTCGCAATGTTGACAGCGCATCATCCAACCGCAACGAGCCGCGCAGGAAATCCAGTTGGCGTATCCGCGGCGATTTAAAAGCATCAGCGCTTGTCCACCATTTTCAATCACATACGCCAAGCGATCCGCCAAGCGCGCTCCAAGCAAGTGCACGCGCTTGTCGCGAAAGTGCTTCATATCTTGGGAAAAATCAATGATTTCCACGGTGGGCGTGACCAACCCAGGCGCACGCTCTGGCAGGCGATGCAGCGTGCTGATGCCGCGCTCGGTTGCGTTGAACCAACTTTCCAAACTGGGTGTTGCGCTGCCAAGCACCACCGGACACGCCGACATTTGCGCGCGGCGAATAGCCACATCGCGTCCATGGTAGCGCGGCGCTTGATCTTGTTTGTAACCAGATGAATCATGCTCCTCGTCGACCATGATCAAGCCAAGCTCGCCATCTGGAACCGGCGCGAAGATAGCGCTGCGCGCGCCGACAATTATTTTAGCCTGGCCGCGCGCCACCATGGTCCATTGTTGATTGCGCTGCGCCGCCGTGAGACCCGAATGCAAAATAGCGACGCGGTCATTTGGAAACCTGCGCAACACGCGCGCCGTGGTTTGCGGAGTGAGAGAAATTTCCGGAACCAGTAAAATGGCAGTTTTGCCCGTGTTTCTGCACAATTCTATCAGTTGTAAATACACCTCTGTTTTTCCACTGCCCGTGACGCCGAATAAAAGATGCTGTGAAAAACCAGAGGAGCTTGTGGCGTGAATGGAATTCACCGCCGCGCTTTGCGACGCTGTCAAAGCGGGGCGGTCTTTGGAAAAATCGCGTGGCGCGTTTTCTGGAGTGAGCGATGCGGCCTCCACGCCGGAACGTTTCGTCGCGCTGACAAACCCGACCTTCATAAGCGCCGTTAACGGAGCGCGCGTTGCCACCGCGGCCTTCTTTAAAAGTTCACGCGACTCAATCGGTCGAAGTTCCGGCGGCGTATCGCGTAGCACTTGCAAAATTCTTTTATGCGCCACGGAAAGTCGAATTGGTTTTGGCGGGGCAGATGAAATTTTTCCAGCCCCGTCTCCTTCGTCTGAAGCCGCGTCCAAATTTTTGTTCCGCTTCGCATTGCCGCTAGGCGTAGTGAGCGCGCCCACGCCTAATTCAGTCTGATCAATCCAAGTGGTTTCCACCCGGCCAATGGCATTTTTAACCGCCGCCGGCAGCACTCCCGCAAGAGCAACCCCTAGTGGGCAGCAGTAATACACGCTAATCCAGCGGGCTAATTCAACAATTTGCGTGGGCAGCGGGGCGGTGTCCTCTATGGAAATAATTGACTTCATGCGCTCCGGGGTAATGGAAGCGGCTTGCTCTGGCGGAATTTCTTTCACCACCCAGCCGAATGTGGACGAGTCGCCACGGCCCAGTGGAACTCTTACCCGATGGCCAACGCCAACGTGAATCAGCGACCGCGGCACGCCGTAGGTCAAGCCATCTGGATAGCGATCCACCCCGCGCTCCACGGCCACAAGAATGTGTTTGCAAACAGGTTCGTCGTAAAGGCCGCGCATGCTGCGCCGCTTACGCCGTGGCCGCCGCGGCAACGCGAGCGGACGCTGATTGGTGCGTTTCCATTTGTTGAGCCGTCACTGGCGCGCGCGTGCGCATGATGTCAATGAAGCAGTCGAACAAATACGCCGACTCGTGCGGACCGGGGCTTGCCTCTGGGTGGTACTGCACGCAGAAAATTGGTTTGGTCGTGTGGCGAAATCCCGCCAACGTTGCGTCGTTTAAATGAATGTGCGTGGGCTCGCCGCCAACCGCGCGCAGTGAATCTTCATCAACGCAGAATCCATGATTTTGACTTGTGATTTCCACGCGCCCCGTCAATATATTTCGCACCGGTTGATTCGCGCCGCGATGGCCAAACTTGAGTTTCCAAGTTGTCGCGCCCAAACTTAACGCCAACAATTGGTGCCCAAGACAAATGCCAAAAGTGGGTATTTCTCCCGCAATTTCACGCAAAGTAGCCACGGTGGCCGCGACGGCGGCGGGGTCGCCTGGACCGTTTGAAATGAAAAGTCCGTCAGGCTTCAGCGCGCGAATATCGGCCGCGCTTGCGTTGTGCGGCAACGTGAGTACTTCGCATCCACGCTGCGCAAGATGTCGATAAATATTCCGCTTGGCGCCACAATCCAACGCCGCCACTTTGAATCTTTTCGCGCCACTAGATTTTCCATCATCACTGGCGTCGGCCCATGCGCCAAGAGTTTGCGTCCATGTTCCTTGCGACTTGGGACTCACGCACGCCGCCAAATTTTGTCCAGCCATTGAAGGAATTGATTTTGCCTTGGCCATAAGTTGCTCATCGCTCAATTTCGGATCACCACTGATCACGCCGCGCAGCGCGCCTTGAGTGCGCAACTTGCGAACAAGCGCGCGGGTGTCAATTCCAAAAATCCCAGGCACGCCGTGCGCCGCCAACCACTCGCTTAAATTTTGCGTGGCGCGGTAATTGGAACGCCTCCCAGAAAGTTCGCGAATGACAAACCCTGCGACTTGCGGCTTGCCGCTTTCAACATCCTCCTCGTTGACACCGTAGTTGCCAATTTCCGTTGGAGTCATGACCAGAATTTGCCCCGAAAAACTTGGGTCGCTCAGCGCCTCTTGATAACCACACATGGCCGTTGTGAAAACCACCTCGCCAAGGGCCATATTGGAGGGCGAACAAGCACCAAACCCACTGCCGTGAAAGACTGTTCCATCTTCCAATGCCAACCGAGCAGTTTGATGGGGTTCTTGCGCCATAAATGCGAGTGTAGCGATGCGGACGCGTAATCAAATCTAGGCGTTTATCCACAATTCCAAACAGGTCCCAAGAGCGTGCTGACGTGTTGCGGGTTTTTGGGGCGGCAGGTAACTTCTTCTACTTGTAAGGAACCGTGTGGTTGGGTTCTCCGAAACGATTTTTTACGACCCTCTAATTTCTTTCTCCACACACCTATATCAAGAACTAGCGAGCACGAACGCTCGGAGCCCTACAAGATGTCTCGACCAATTACGGAATCCAAATATTTCCGCGCAATGAATTTCTATCTATTCGCGGGAGCCGCACTGCTGGCTTGGGCCCCGGTGCTTCCATTGCTCACCAACGGATCCACGCAAGTTGCCGCCGCGCAAGACGATCCGATTGAGCCGCCACCAACAGAGACTCCGCGAAATCCAACTGCTCCAGGAAAACGTGGAACTTCTGAGCCAGCGCCAGCATCAGAGCCCGCGCCAACCGCGGAGCCCGTGACGGACCCAACTGCCGAGCCCGCGCCAATCGCCGAGCCCGTGACGGACCCAAATCCATCTGATCCAGCGCCAGTTTCGGTACCAGTAGTTGCACCAATTCCGCAATCAGAACCAGCGCCAATCGCCGAGCCAGATCCAACGGTAACGCCTGTTGTCGAACCAAATCAATCCGAGCCAGATCCAGCAAATGCGGCCGGGACTTCTTCAGGAGTCGAAGAGCCAATTGAGATGTCTGAAGAATTGCCAGAAATGCAGAACGCCGCAGGAACTCCTCAAGAATTTCCACAAGGTGCGGATGCAAACACTGAATCAAATCCAAATACTTCAGACGATATTTTAAATTCATCTTCTAGTCAGCCAGCCACGCCGCCATCACTCGCAGGCGGAACAAATCCAGCGCAAGCACTCACGAAAGCGCGTACCGCAATGGCCGCCTCGCAGTGGCGCACGGCGATTGACGCATGGACCACGGTTCTAAGCGCTAATCCCGCAAATGCCGAAGCTAGAAATGGCTTGCAAACGGCTCAAATTCAACTCGATCAACGCAGTGGAAGTTTGTTGGACAAAGTTGGCGACGAGATGACGGTTCGGCGCGAAAGTCTCCGCGTGAATTTTGAAAATAGTTTTTTCAGCGCCAATGAGAAATTGAATCGTGGCGATTATGCCGGCGCAAATATGGATGCGAGCACCGCCAAGCAATTATTGGATCGCGATCAGTCCATCATTCCTGCGAGCGAATTTGATGCAATGAACGCCCGTGTTGGCGGATTGATTGATCAGATCAATGAATCGCGAATTGTGGGGCAAGCGCTTGATCAATCCAAGCAACGTGCCGACGCGCAAAAGTCCTCAAGCGACGCGCAACGCATGGCGCAACAAAAACGACTTGCCACGATCAGTGAAATGCTGATGCGGGTTCGCCAGTTGCAGATGGAATTAAAGTACGACGAAGCGTTGCAAGTGATTGACCAGATCTTGTTCATGGATCCAACCAATCCAGCGGCGCTCGCCCTGCGCGACGTGCTTGAAAGCACAAAGATGTATCGACAATGGTCCGATGCGCAGCGTCAACGCAATGCGGCGTTTGGTCAAATGCAGTTGCAAGACATGCAGGCCACAATTCCACCCAAGATCAATCTTGCGGGAGATGGCCCAAAGAGCACCAATGCAATGATTACTTATCCAGAAGATTGGCCAAGATTGTCTTTGGATAACGAAAAATTCGCGCCGGCTGGTTGGGCAAGAACGCCTGAAGATGCCAGCATCGCAAAGCAGTTTGATCAGCAGTTTCCATTTCCTGAGACAACCTCAAATCAGAAATTGAGCGAGATTCTTGCGTTCTGGCAACAGATCACCAAGATTCCGATGTACGTGAATTGGAAAGCTCTGGGCGAAATTGATATCACCCAAGAAACCGAAGGCATTCTGTTGGAAAAGGCGACCGTAAGCGCGCGCGTCATGCTTGGTCGTATCTTGGAGCAAGTTGGTAATCCAAGTTCGGACAGCGGACGAGCTGTTTCTGAAATCATGAATGGACAAGTTGCAGTGACCACGTTCACGGCTCTTCAGGCTCTGCCAGAAGCAAAGCGGCCACGTGTGTATGACCTCACTGATTTGGTGTTTAAGTACCCAGATACCGTTACGGTTCCAACCCTTTCCTCGAGTGGCGGTGGCGGTGGCGGCGGCGGTAGTGGCGGCGGTAGTGGCGGCGGTAGTGGCGGCGGTGGTGGCGGCGGTGGCGGTGGCGGTGGCGGTGTTACGGGTGGAACTTTCCCATTGACTCCATTTATCACTGCCGATGGATCCGCAGGACGCGTTCAATTTATTAAAGATCTCATTCAGAAAACCGTTGATCCTGACGCATGGAATTTGGGTGCCAGCATGGAGCCCTTCGACACCAAGTTGATCATTACGGCTCGGCCAGACACGCACAGAAACATTGCTGATTTATTGCAGCAAATTCGCGCGGATCTTGCGTTGCAAATCAACATTGAAGTTCGAGTATTAAAGATCGATAGTGATTGGTTTGAGCAAATTGGCTTGGACTTTGACATGTATTTCAACACCAACAACGCTCAATATGAAAATGCCAGAGCTGCGGATCCCAACTTTAATTTGCGTGATTTCTTCTTTCAAAATAACGCCCAGACCTCGGCGAGTGATGCTAGGACTGGCATGATGAAGAACCCGGTTGTATTTGGCGGCGTGGGTGGCACATCGGGCAACTCTCTTGCTCCAACGAATGCTGTGGCTACAGGACAGGCAATTGGCTTGCCGAATGCAACTCCAGGAGAAATTGGCTATCGAACGCAGCCCGTTGGTGTACCAGTTGGAGTGGTCAAAAATGGCGACACATATGCCAACGGTTCCGTCAGCAACGGATTGTCCGCGGTCAACGTTCAGCAAGAAGGCTTGCCGCTTGTGAACGCACTTGGTGCCGCAGGTATCAAGGGTGCGTTCGGCGCGACAGCGTTGCTGAATCCAGCCATGACTGTTGGTATGACGTTCTTGGACGATGTGCAGGTGGATTTGTTGGTTCGCGCGACACAAGCGGATCAGCGAAATGTTCTTCTGACATCGCCACGATTGACCATGCAGAATGGTCAGATTTCGTTCATCACAGTACAGAACACTACCTCCTATGTTTCTGGTTATACGCAACCCCAAACACAGGGCGTTACTGGAACCCCAATTATCAGCACAATTTCCGAGGGTTTTGCGCTTGGCTTGCAAGGCGTGATCAGCGCGGATCGCAGATACGTCACTTTGAACGTGAACTTTTCCCTGCAAGGACCAGTCACATTTGACACCGTTCAATTCCAGCAATCAGTGGCGGGCGGAAGTCAAATTCCAATCGGCACAACATCCACCAATACATTCCAAACGCCAAAGTATTTGAATACTTCCATTGGAACCACGATCACCGTTCCAGACAAAGGAACAGGAGTGCTTGGCGGACAGCGTTTGACCAGTGACTACGAAGTGGAAGTTGGCGTTCCAGTGTTGAGCAAGATTCCTGTTGTGAACCGTTTCTTCACCAATCGAATCAACAACAAGACTGAACAAACTTTGTTGATGATGCTTCGGCCAGAAATTTTGATTCAACAAGAAACCGAAGACGTTCTCTTTCCAGGTCTGCGCAATCAATTAAACGGAGCCAATGGCGACGCGGGCATGTGATCGGATTTGAATCCACCGCGTCTCTCAGGTCTTTCTTACAAACGGAGTCATCATGAGCAACCCAACAAGCGTCCTTAATATTTCAGATGAAGCTGGCGTGAAAAAAATCACGTTCATGCAGAAAAGTATCATTGATGAAGTTGTGATCCATCAGATTGGCAAGGAAATTGTGGCGGTGATTGATGGCGTTGCCCAGCCAAAGGTGTTGATTTCATTCAATGGAGTGGACCATTTGTCATCGGCCGCGCTTGGTGTGCTGATCACGTGCCACAATCGAGTGCGCGTGAAGAATGGCCAACTTTACTTGAGCGATATCTCCAAGCCCATCTTTGAAATATTCAAGATCACCAAGTTGAATAAAATGTTTCAAATTGCGGACACTTCGGAATCCGCCATGAAAAATTTTAAGTGATCGCATTCTGCATCTCGTGGATCAATCCAGTTGAGAAGCGAACCATACATTCAAAATAAAACGCTCACGGACCTTCGCACTGATCTGCAGAAGGTGCAAGAGGGCGTTGCATTGGCTTTGATTCAGAATGGCTACACGGATTTCGCGCAATTCGCGATTCGCTTGTGTTTGGAAGAGTCGATCGTGAACGCGTTTCGCCACGGCAACCGTAGTGAGCCAGGCAAGGTGGTTCAGTTTCATTGCAAAATTGACGGCGAAAGCGCGGAGTTTAAAATCCAAGATGAAGGCGTTGGATTTGATCCCGCGGGCGTGCCCGATCCCACCGCGGAGGAAAATTTAGAAATTCCTTCGGGCCGCGGCTTGATGTTGATGCGCGCGTACATGAGCGAGGTTGAGCATGTTGCGCCAGGCAACATGATTCGCATGAAATATAAAAACGGACCGGATCCCGCGCAATAAATCAGCGCTGGGATTGTGCGGCGTATACCGGCGGATGTAATTATTCAATCACTTGCCGGCGATTTGAAAGTTGGCCAGGGTGATCCACTCTTGCAATGAAAGAGTTTCAGGGCGACGCGTGCGGTCAAAGTCTGGCGGTAATTGAAAGTGAGTCGCAAGGCTGGAACCCAACTGTTTGCGTCGATGCTGAAAGGCGCACTCCAACAGCGCATGAAGGTGCTCGGGCAGCGCGGGGCGCGGTTGATGCGGCGCAAGCTCAATAATAGAACTGGTGACTTCCGGCTCGGGCCAAAAACTTCCAGGTCGAATTTCGGCGACCATGTTTATGCGCGCGTAAAATTGCGCCATTACGCTGAGCAAGCCCATCTCGCTGGTGTCGGGCGCGGCATTCAGCCGCTGCGCAACTTCGCGCTGAATGGTGACATGCATTCCCATGCAATTTGGAAAGTCATTGAGCAAAATGGCGATCAGCGGAGTGGCCGCTTGATACGGCAGATTTGCGATCATGCGAAATGGCCGGTTGTT
>CANKBX010000005.1 GCA_947480055.1 Planctomycetaceae bacterium | reverse complement strand
CAAGGCGTGATCGGTCAAGAGGGCTCGACCAATGTGCAAGGCGAGGCGCAGATTCGCATGGATGTGATTTCAAACGAAGTCATTATGCGCGTGCTTGGTTCGCGGCCTTCCATCGCCGTTCTTGGAAGCGAAGAGGATCAAGAGCCAACTATCTTGCGCAAGGGCACTGAGGGTGGAAAATATTGCGTGCTGTTTGATCCGCTTGATGGCTCCAGCAACTTGGACACCGCAGTGGGCGTTGGAACTATTTTCACCGTGCTTAAAAATGATCCCAACATTCCTGGCGCCATGGAGACCGTGTGTCAACGCGGCGCGGAGCAGATCGCCGCGGGCTATGTCTTGTATGGATCAAGCACCGTGTTCATGTTGACCACCGGCCACGGCACGCACATGTTCGAGCTGGACACCAGCGTTGGCAGTTTCCTGTTGGTCAAACGGGACTTGCAAATTCCCGCGGCAAACAAGGTGTATTCAGTGAATGAGGCGAACCTAGAGGGCTTTCCAAAGGGCTACCGCGACTATGTTGCGTGGACGCACCGCAATCAATATTCAAGCCGCTACATCGGCAGCATGGTGGCGGATGTGCATCGCACGTTGGTCAACGGAGGCGTGTTCTTGTATCCGCCAACCAAGAAACATCCGGCAGGAAAATTGCGCCTGCTGTACGAGGCCAACCCAATGAGTTTCCTGATGGAGCAGGCCGGCGGCAAAAGCACAACGGGTTCACAGCGCACCATGAATGTGGTGCCAAAGCAATTGCATGAGCGCACGCCGTTGGTCATGGGCTCGCCCGATGAGGTGGATCATGTCATGCGCATCGCACATGGCGTGAAGCGGTAAAAGTTAGCGCATATTGCATGCGTTGAGAGTTTGGAAATTGGAAATTGAATTTTAAATACGCACTTGTGAAATTGAAATAGAAAGAAAAATATATGTCACGCACTTTTTTATCGTTCATGGTGGGAATGGGTTTCATTTTGTCTTTATTCACGCTCGCCGCGCGCGCGCAAACTTTGCAGCAGGGCGTTGATGCCAAAGCGCCGCCCGCAAAAAGCGCGCCGGTTTCAAGCGCCGCCAAAGCGCCGCCAGCAAAAAGCACGCCGCTTCCAAGCGACGCTAAAGCGCCGCCCATGCTCGCCGATGCGCCAGGGCGCGGCTACTTGTCACACCCGGCGATCTGTGGTGATCGACTTATTTTTGTCGCCGACCGCGATTTATGGACCACAAAAATCAACGGCGCCGCGCCTTACGAAGCCGCTCGATTAACCAGTGGCGCAGGTGGCGAAAGTTGGCCAGTGATTTCGCCCGATGGAAAAACCCTGGCATTTGCCGCGGATTATGACGGCAATCCAGAAATCTATGCCATGCCAATTACCGGTGGCTCGCCCAAGCGTTTGACCTTTCACGACTCAAGTGAGCAACCGCTGACCTTCACGCCCGACAGTCAATCTGTCATCTTTCGTTCGGCGCGCACCAATCCGCTTGGTCGCATGGAGTTGTGGCAAGTGCCAGTTGTTGGCGGACCCGCAAAGCCATTGAACATTGGCGAGGCCAGTTTAGTTTCCATCAATCCCACCACCAAGCAAATGGTGTTCACGCGTTGGTCAAATGAAAATTGGCACTGGAAGGGTTACCGCGGCGGCACCGCGCCCGATCTGTGGTTGGCAAGCGAGGATGGAAAAACTTTCGCGAAGCTGACCAAGACTCCCGAAAATGAATTGTTCCCAATGTGGGTTGGCGGACGAGTTTGGTTTCTTTCCGACACCACGGGCGTGATGAATCTTTGGAGCGTGAATGCCCAAGGTGGCGAGCGCACACAGCGCACATTTTTCACCGCCGCGGATCTTGAGCCGCGCTGGGCCAGCGCCGATTCAACCCTTGATGGAAGTTTGATTGTGTTCGCGCGTGGCGGTGAGATTATTGCCTTTGATACCGCCAACAATACAATGCGTGCGCTTGATATTCGTCTGATTGGCGACCGCTTGCAGAGTCGCCCACGCTTTGAGTCCGTCACGGAGCATGCGAGCGGATTTTCCGTGGCCCCGGGCGGCAAACGTGTGGCCATCGAGTCGCGCGGCGAAGTGACTGTGATTCCGGTGAACGCGATGGACAACGAAATCAGCACCACCGCGATGCAATTTCCCGGTCGAAGTGAAAGTCGCGAGCGCGATGTCTTTTGGGTGAGTGATCAGAACGTGGCGTATGTCAGCGATCTGAATGGAAAGTCTGACATCATCATCCGACCTTTACGATGGTCGCCGCCTAAATCTCCTGATCAAGTCCCATCCAAGGACGCGCCTACGTTGCAAGAAACCGTTGTGCAGAGCAGTGATTTGTGGATGTATCCACCTGTGGCAAGCTTGGACCAGAATAAAATTGCCTGGAGCACCAAGACCGGATTATTAAGTGTGCTGGATATAGAAACCAAGACTTCTGTGCAGGCGGACGCTTGTGCAAACGGACCGATTTCTGATTATCGATTTAGCGTGGATTCAAATTGGTTGGCATGGGTCAGGCCGCTTGCCAACGGAATGCAGCAAGTGGTGATTCGCAATTTGGAAAGTGGCAAGACCACGGTGATCGGTGATGGCATGACAAATGATTTCGCCCCGCGCTGGGATCCCGCCAACATGTATCTGTATTTTCTTTCGGATCGCCACATCAATCCAACGCCGGATCACGCCGAGTTGAATTTTGCAAATCTTAAAACCACGCAAGTGTTCGTGGTGCCCTTGTATGCGGACATGACTCCGCCACTTCGCAAGGAGGCGGCGCAGAGTGGAAATAATTTGGAGACATGGCAGGAGATTGGAATGTTGTTGCGGACACCAATGGATGAGCGTGGCGAGTTGGAGGCAAAATTAAAATCAAAATTAAATTTGCCTTCGACTAACGACAGCGCGCCAGAGGATTCGGCGCAAGCATCCGACGACGCCAGCGCCACCAATGATTCCGCCAGCGCGACAAAGAATTCCGTGCCGCCGGAAACGCAAGAGCCAGGCGAGGTTGTCGAAAAAAATACGGTTGTGGCCAACGTTGTTGAGGAAGAAAGCACCGGGAATTTTGATATGAATGGCATCACGGATCGCGTGGCGTTGCTTCCAATTGCGCCTGGAGATTTTGATGGATTCGAGGCGATCGCGGGTGGTGTTTTAATTGGTCGTCGTCCACTCAATGGCGTGCTTGATGAGCAGTGGCCAACTCCAACACTTGGTCAAGGCGAAATCAAGTTGGAGCGATTTGATTTGGTGCATGATAAATCCACGCCACTCTTGGCCAACCCCGTGGATGCTTGGACCATGGATCCAACTGGTGGAATTGTGGTGGCGTGGGATGGATCCGCGCTGATGAGCGTTGACACCGCCGGAGGCGATCCCGAAACCATAGAGTCCAAGGATCTATTTGTTCGCGTGGATCCAAAGAGCGAGTGGAAACAAATGTTCGAGGAGGCGTGGCGCCTGCAACGGGATTTTTTCTGGCGCGAGGATATGAACGGCGTGGATTGGGCGGGCATGCGCGATCGCTATCGACCACTGGTTGACAGGGTTGGTTCGCGCGCTGAGTTGAACGATGTGATTGGAGAAATGATGTCGGAGTTGCGCAACAGCCACGCGTATGTCTCGGGTGGCGATGACTTTTCAGAGACGGCGCCCGTATCCGTTGGAGCGCTGGGCGTGGACTTGGAACAGGCATCGGATGGATGGAAAATTGCCCGTATTTTGCCTGATTTTTCCGCGATCAACGGTGGAGAAAGTCCGTTGGCGAAACCATTTCGCGAAGTGAAAGCGGGGCAGTATGTGTTGAAAATAGACGGTCAAGGCGTGAACCCACTGCAAGATCCCGCCGAGTTGCTCGTGGATAAGGGCGGCAAAGATGTTCAACTGATGATCGCCGATACGGCAACGGGCGACAACGCGAAATTCATAGAAATCACAATGCCATCAAGCGACCACGCGTTGCGTTACTTCGACTGGGTTGAGAGCAATCGCAAACTGGTCGACAAATTGTCCGGCGGAAAACTTGGCTACATTCATTTGCCCGACATGGATTCCGACGGGCTCATTTCATTCATGCGAACTTTTTATCCGCAGACTGATCGCAAGGGAATGCTTGTGGACATCCGTGAAAATGGCGGCGGCTACATCAGTTCGTTATTGGTGGAAAAACTTTCGCGCAAGCCGTGGGCGTACACCGTTCCACGCGAGGGACGCATTGAGCCATATCCCACCCGCGTGATGGACGGACCAATTGTGGTGTTGATGGATCAAGGCGCGGGAAGCGACGGCGATATTTTTCCTGAGTCCATGCGCGCCGTGAATGGGACAACGCTTGTTGGCACGCGCACGTGGGGCGGCGTGGTGGGTATTGATGGCGACAAGGATTTTGTGGATGGTGGCATGTCCACTCAACCGGGCTACGGATTTTGGACGCCAAAGCGCGGCTATAAAGTGGAGAACGAAGGCGTTGCCCCCGATGTTGTGTTGGAGTGGTTGCCGCAAGATCAACAAGCCGGTCGCGACACGCAATTGGAGAAGGCCGTGGAGATATTGATGAAGCAGTTGCCGCCCCAGCACGAAATGCCGGTGCGAATTAAGAAATAAGTTGAAGCGGTTTGAACGTGATAGGTGCGTTGGCTCTCCAAGCATGCGCATCACATCAACGGCGTCGGCGTGAGCAACAATCAATGATCACTCAAATGTTCCGCGATCAAGCAACTCAAAATCATACAGCGCGGCAAGTTGCTTGCGGTTGAGCGATCCAAGTTGGCTTAGTGTTGCAATCAGACCTTTGCTTTTCTTCACGCCCAACTTGCCCATCATGGAGAACTTGGTTGCAAGAATGTCATTTAAATTCGCAGTGGTGTTGCGGGCGTGGCCGCCAGGGAACATCACAAGTCCGCTGTCATGCGTGCCCGTATCAGTTGTGATCTTCACTTGCGTTGGAATACCTTCTGGATATCGGCGATCAAATTCAGCGCCGCCATGCTCAAATTGAATCTTGGCCATCAGCGCCCGCGTGTTGGGATTAAAGATGGCCTCGGATCCGTAATCCTGCGGCTCCAACATGAGATTTTTCCACGCATCGTCGCTGCTTGCGCCAAGGCCCGCGCGGCCATTTGACGCCACGCATTCAATGGCTTTACGAAGCAACGTGCTCACAATGTAAAGCATGGAGTGGTCCGCGCTTTGGCGCGTCTTGGGATCGCGCTTTGCGGGATCGCCAATAATTCCAAACGCTGGTTCATACGCCGTGATCACAATACTTTTTATGGAATCAGGCTTCTCGGCCAACTCCGGATGGCGCTGCACCAAATCAATCACGCCTTGCAACGCGCCCGCGCTCTGGTGCTCATACAAGCCAAGTTTGAAATGCATTCCCATCACCGCAAAATCATCGCCTGACATTGACAGATGCAAATCAAATGGACTGTCGCCTTGCGTGGGTTGAAATTGGCGGAACATATTTTCAGGATTGCGGAAGATGTCGCGCGGACCCATGAATCCGCGCATGGATCGCTGCATGCAAAGCACGGCGAACTCGGTGCTGATTGCCGCGCTTGCGCCCTTTGAATCGCTGAGTTGTTTGCCAGCCCGGATGGCCCGCCACGGAATGGCGTGCGCCACGAACATGCCAATGGCGCCCTCGATTTCATCGGCAGTGGCGCCAAGAATTGCGCCGTACACCGCGGCGCTGGCGATTGCGCCGTGCACCACGTGATCAATCTTGTACGTCTTCAGGGAAAAAACTTCCGCCAAGCGTCCGCGAATTTCATCAATGCACACCATCGCTCGCAACGCCATCAGGCCGTCTTCTTTCGCAAGTTGCGCGGCGGCGATAGCCACTGGATAAAAATCATTGTGTCCAAACTCGCCGGCGGTGTGCTTGAGTTCGGGTCGATAGCCAAAGTTGGTTCCGTTGGAGTCCCACTCGCGCACAGCGGCGCAGTTGGCCACGATGGCTTTTTCTGGCGCCACCAATTTGTCGCCGCCAAACACGGGCACGCCATTTTTGTCGCGGTAACCCAGCGCCTCTTTGCGAAGCAACACTGGCGCGTTGGTTCCAAGCGCCAACGCGCTCACTCCGCACAACACCGCGTCAGTGTGGAACAAGGTGGTTCGATCAAGCACCGCTTGCGATGGCTTGCCGTCGCGTAGAAAATCAATCGCGTATTGACCAATGCCCAAAGCTTGGTTTGTGTTGCGGGCCAAAACGCGCGACGAAGTTGTTTCACTCATACAGGGAATATAGCGTTCAACAATTCCACCACACCCTTGCCTTGGGTGGCGATGGTTTCCAGAATGGGCCGGCCCGAGGCCACATCAAGAAGTTCACGCACTAACTTGGCCTCGCCGGCGTGATCCGCTTTGTTGGCCACGAACAAGTCGGCAATCTCAAGCAGTCCGGCCTTGTCCATTTGCACGGAGTCGCCCATGCCAGGCACAACCACAACAATGCATCGATCAACATGGTGGCGAATGGCAACATCATTTTGCCCCGCGCCAACGGTTTCAACAATCACATCGTTGTAGCCAGCCGCGCCAAGCAAACCCAAAATGTCGTTCAGCGTGGAATAGTCCTCGCCAACAATCGCCAGCGATCGGTAGAAAATTCCCTCGTCCACGGCGTTAAAGTCCACGCGCAAGCGGTCGCCCAACAGCGCGCCACTGGTGATTGGGCTCATGGGGTCAAAGGCGATCACCGCCAACTTACTGCCACGCAAAACACTTTCGCGCGCCATGGCGGCAACCAACGTGCTTTTGCCGGCGCCCGGCGCGCCAGTGATTCCAATCACGCGTTTCGGTTTCGCGCGCGTGGTTTTCGGGTCAAGTCGATTGGCATGCGCCAACGAAATCATGCGGCCAAGTTGCGCGGTTGGGTGAGGCGTTGGCGTTGATGGCAGAGGCGCGTAATCGCGCACCGCAACGCGCACGCTTTCAACAATTGGATCAAGCCCGGCGCCCGTGTGAAAAATCTGGTTCACGCCCGCGGCTAAAAGTACTTTCACATCTTCTTGTGGAATGATTCCGCCCACATTCACAATCATGTCGGGGCGGCCAACTTTGCGGCACTCATCCAGCAAACGCGGCACCAACACCAAGTGACTGTTGCTCATCATGGAGCACGCGATGCAATCGGCGTCCTCGTCGCGCGCGCCAATGGCAAGACTGCGCGGCGTTTGCCACAAGCCGCTGTAAATAACATGCACTCCACTGTCGCGCAGAAGCCGCGCGATTAATTTCACGCCGCGGTCGTGGCCATCCAAACCCATTTTGCCCAACAAAACCCGCGGACGATGCGGCAAGCCGCCGCATCGATCTTTTTTCTCAATCGCTGTTGTGGGTTCGGTGGTGGCGCGCATAAATGGGAAGACAGTTTCAGTTGAATAGCAAGGAAATTCTACTCAAGAAGTTTTGGAGGACCATTTCTAGAGTGAACTTCTTGAGAGGCGGGTTTATTCTGCGATATTGGTTCATCTGAAGGACTCTCCGTCGTCGAATCAACTTTATCTTGGCCTTCTGTATCTTCGACACAGCGTTTCGCATCGGCGGTCCACTGGTCCGGCATCATGCGATGCGCAATGCCGCCAATGATCAAATGCATATTCTTAAAATCGTGGTCATCCAACACAATGCGCTGGCCATCGCTGGTCACCACGTGCGCTGTCCATGTGCTGCGTCTGTCGCCTTCCTTGGCGCACCAACGACTCATATCAATATCCACGATTTGCGCGGCGGAAAACGTTCCAGTGGGCGTGCGCAGCGTCCCGTCATCTTCGAGCACAAATTGCTTGCGCACAATTTGCAGAATTGGCCAAACAAAAAATGGGGTTCCAAGCACGCCGCACCCAATGATGTACAGCCACATTTGCATGGTGCGGTCATAAGGAGAAGGTTTGGTTGGAGCTCCACCATTGCGGCGGGTGATTTCCTCCACCACTTTTTTGGCGGCGTTCCACTGCGCTTTTTCGTTCTCGTTGAGATCGGCGGTGGCAGATTGCGTCTCGAACTTCTTCACCTGCTCTTTAGCCGTGTCCAAGGCCGCGCAGTCGGCTTCAAGATCTGGAATTTTTACCGAGTAGTCGTACCAACCCCAAAGGCCGAATGCCACGCACAAGATCGTGAAGATTGCGTTGCGCCCCAAAACAAATGGTTGAATAGTTGTGCGAATAGCCATGAAATGTGATTGTAGCGAGGGGATGGATTTGAAGTGCGTAAGGGCGATGGGGGCAGTCTTTGGAGGCAGGCCACCTTGACGGATTCGGAATCCATTCCAAATCTTACGGCTTCCGGTATCAGCCGCAGCCAAGGGGTCGGGAGAGCGGTCTCCATGCTCGTCCGACCAGTGCAAGGAGGTCCATCCACATGCCGACTAGTGCCTTTGGGGTCAAACCCCCATCGCGTGCATACGCCCGAGTCGCTATCGGAGAGATCAACGACTCGGGAGATGTTTGTGAAGATGAATCAGCTGCAGCCCATGCTGTTGCCGCAGTTGAGACATCGATAGCAAGTTCCATTTCGAACAGTGATCGCTCCGCACACATCGCATGCCGGAGCGTCGCCCATAAGTTGGGCATTGGATTGGTCAAGCACGGATGCTGATTGAAATACTCCGCTGGTGAATTCTTCTTTGATCGTCACGGACGACGTCACTCCAGCCAAAGATTCTCCCGTCAATCGTCCAAGATCCTCCACGGACATTCTGTTCAATACACCGTCGGTCTTCGCCGAGTCTTTGAAGATGTTCGGGGCGGAAACTTGATCTGCCAAACCGCTCGATCCAATTCCAGTTGTGTCCGTTCCGGAAAAACGATTCGCCGGTTGATTCGCGGCGCCTTCCATGCGTTGTGTCCATTGCGTGTCCTCCTTGACAGGTTTGCTAAAGCCAGGCGCGGGAACATCCTGCGCCTGATATGAAGCCGCGGCAGCTCCGCGCCGCGGTGAATTTTGTTCGCGATACCCGTGAATAAATTGCATTCCCATCCATCTGAATATGTAGTCCACCAAACTTTTGGCGAACGGAATATCCAAGTTGGATGTGATTCCCATTGGCTCAAAGCGTTGATGCGCGAACTTGGTGACCAGACTTTCAACCGGCACTCCATATTGAAGCGCCACGCTGATCGCGGTGCCAAGCGAATCCATCAAGCCGCCAATTGTTGAACCTTCTTTGGCCATGGTGATAAAGAGTTCGCCTGGGCGGCCATCTTCGTACAAGCCAACAATCAGATAGCCCTCATGGCCGGCCACGTTGAATTTGTGCGTGATGCTGCCGCGCGTTTCTGGCAAGCGACGACGAAGTGGCCGCTCGATGATGCGTTCAACAACTCGCTCAACAACGCGTTCCACAAATTCACCCTTTGTGGACGAAGGCACAACAACGGATTCGGTCGCGGCCACTTCAATCACGCGATCAATTGTCTGCGTGCTTGATGAGAGCGTCTCGTGGATCACGGTGGTTGTGATGGAAGTGGATTCGGTCAACTGCAAGCCGTCCATGTCCTCGTCCTCTTGCTCCACATCGGTCTTGGTGTTCAAAGGCTGGCTCAACTTGCTGCCATCGCGATACAGCGCGTTGGCTTTCAGGCCAAGTTCCCAACTCAATCGATAGGACGCGCCAACATCAGAAACCGTGGCTTCAGCGGGCAAATTGATGGTTTTTGAAATGGCGCCAGAGATGAAAGGTTGCGCCGCGGCCATCATATGAATGTGGCCGTCGGGACGGATAAAGCGCGTGCCAGTTGCGCCGCACTTGTTGGCGCAATCAAACACAGGCAAGTGCTCGGCCTTGAGAAGCGGCGTGCCTTCCACGGTTTGCGTTCCGCAAATCAAGCGATTGAGCGTTTCGATTTGCTTCTTCTTCAAACCCAACTTGCGCAGGCCGTTGAACTTTGGATCGTTCTTGGCGGCATCTGCGTTCACGCCAATATTTTCAAGAACGTGTTGCGGCATGCTCCATGCGGAGAAGGCGAAGCCCAATTCAAACATCATTGGCAATTGATTTTCCAACGCGACCAAATCGTCACCGGTGTAGCCCTTGGCGCTGAGATACTCGCGCAAGGTGGTGGTGTCATTTGTAATTTCACCTGTCACGCTTGGAAGCGCGGTGTCAATGCTCAGCGTGCCAATGACGTGCGTCATAATTCGGTCGCTGATCTCATTGCTGTAGCCCAGTGCCTTGATGGCTGGGCGCAAACTTTGATTGGCGATCTTGAAGTAGCCGCCTCCCGCAAGTTTCTTGAATTTGGTCAACGCAAAATCTGGCTCGACACCGGTGGTGTCGCAATCCATGAGCAAACCAATGGTGCCGGTTGGCGCGATCACGGTCACTTGCGCGTTGCGGAAACCAAACTTGGTTCCAAACAACAACGCGTCGTCCCAACACGCCAATGAACGCGCCAGCAAGTCGCTCGCGTTTGACAGCGAAACTTTTCCAGCTTTGAACAAGGTGTGATCAATTGAAACAGGCCTGATTTCCAGCGTTTCCCACTCATTTGCAGCGCGGTCCACGCCGTAAGCGGCGCGGCGATGATTGCGAATGACGCGCAACATGCTCTCGCGATTTTCGCCGTAGCCGGCGAAAGCGCCGTGCTCCGCCGCAAGCAGCGCGCTGGCGGCGTAACTGCGACCCGTGAGAATGGCGGACAACGCCGCGCACACCGCGCGACCTTGATCGCTGTCGTATGGAATGCCGGCTTGCATAAGCATGGCGCCCAAGTTGGCGTAGCCCAATCCAAGCGTGCGATATTTCCAACTGAGTTCCGCGATTTCCTTGGAAGGAAACGCCGCCATCATCACGCTGATTTCAAGCACCGCGGTCCACAGGTTGATCGCGTGCTCGTAACCCTCTAGATCAAAGGCGCGCGTTTCTGAGTTGTAGAACTTGAGCAAATTAATGCTGGCCAAGTTGCACGCGGTGTTGTCCAGGAACATGTATTCGCTGCATGGATTGCTGGCGTTGATGCGACCACCGGCAGGGCATGTGTGCCAAGCGTTGATGGTGCTGTCGTATTGCAGTCCAGGATCGGCGCATTGCCACGCCGCGAAATTAATTTGTTGCCACAGGTCGCGCGCTGGAAGTGTCTTTGAGATTTTTCCGTCGGTGCGCTGAATTAAATCCCACTGCGCGTTGGTTTCAACGGCGTTCATGAACTCGTCCGAAAGGCGGATTGAGTTGTTGGAATTCTGGCCGCTCACTGTTTGATAGCACTCGCCATTGAAATCGAAATCCAGTTTCAACTTCAGACGTTTGGCGATTTCCGCTTGCTCTGGCGTGAACTTTTTGGCGCCTTCAACAAGCGCAGCCACTTTCAGTTCCTCGCGTACTTTCCAATTCACAAAGGCCTCAATGTCGGGATGATTCACGTCCAAGCACACCATTTTGGCGGCGCGGCGAGTTGTTCCACCACTCTTGATCGCACCCGCGGCGCGATCGCCAATTTTCAGGAAACTCATCAGGCCCGAACTTTTACCGCCACCTGAAAGCGGCTCATTGTCGCCACGAAGTTGGCTGAAATTGGTTCCAGTGCCAGATCCATATTTAAACAGGCGCGCCTCGCGCGTCCACAAATCCATGATGCCGCCATCGCCCACAAGATCGTCGCGCACGCTTTGAATAAAGCACGCGTGCGGTTGCGGATGGCTGTACGCATCGGTGGCCAGTGAAACTGCGCCGGTGTCGTGTTCCGCGATCCAATGTCCTTGCGCGGGACCATTAATTCCGTAAGCCCAATGCAAACCAGTGTTGAACCATTGCGGACTATTTGGCGCCGCGACTTGATTGAGCAACATCCAAGAAATTTCGTTGTAGAACGCTTGCGCATCCTGCGGAGTGGAGAAGTAGCCAAACTTTTCACCCCAGTGTTTCCAGCAACCAGCGAGCCGATGCACCACTTGCTTTACAGATCGCTCTGGACCAAGAACGGTTTTGCCAGAGGCATCCACTTTGTTCTTGCCGGCCGCGTCAACTTGCGGCACGCCCGCCTTGCGGAAATATTTGCTCACCACAATGTCCGTCGCCAACTGACTCCACGACGCCGGGATTTCAGCGTCATTCATTTCAAACACCGTCGACCCGTCGCTATTACTTATGCGACTTGTGCGAGTGCTCCACTCAACGGTGCTGAAGACGTCTTGTCCTGGACGGGTGAATCGTGGCGTGATCTTCATGTTGTGCAATCCTTAAACGAGGTGGCGAAAATATTGGGAGAAAGCAGAAGGCGTGGACTATTTAGAGAGTGCGTGGCGTTTGAAGTGTGAACTGTTTGAGATTCAAATTTTGACTCATTTGTCTTATTTCTTTAAAGAAAATCCAAGTAACGTTTTAAGCTTAAAATTTAAATTTAAATCAACCCACAAATAAACACTTTTTTGAGTCGAAGCATTGGAAATTACCCCAAAAACCACGATTCATCTCAATCCTACCCCTATCCGTTGGGGGCGCAAGTAGCAGGGACACACAATATTGTGATTTTGTAAATTTAATATACAAGTTCATATTCAAACAACCTTTGCGTATCGGTTAATTATTTTAAACAGCACCATATTTTGTGTGTAAATCTTGTCGTTGGGGGTACGTAACACCACAAATGGTATTTGTAATTGATTTTGCCTGCAAAACATGAATTTTTTTGGTCACTAGACTCTCGAAGTGCTTGAAAACCAATTACTCCAAGGCTTAACACAACCACAACGCCAAGCTGTTTTGCATACCGATGGGCCGTTGCTTGTGCTGGCTGGACCGGGCTCTGGAAAAACTCGAGTCATCGTGCACCGCATCGCGCATTTAGTATCGCAAGGAATTCCGCCGTGGAGCATTTTGTCTTTGACATTCACCAACAAGGCGGCGGGCGAAATGCGCAGACGCGTTGAGTTGTTGCTGCCGCAAGATCTTCCAGATCGTGGACGAGTTTTCGCGGGAACATTCCACTCCTTCGGCGTGCGCGTGTTGCGTCGCTTCGCGATGGAGGCAAATCTAGATCCAAATTTCAATGTGCTTGATGTGGATGATCAACGCGCCGCGTGCAAGGCCGCTATCAAGCATGCCGGTGAATGCGACAGCCGCTTCACGCCCGCGAGCGTGCTGAGTGAAATTTCAAATTTAAAAAATAAATTGATCACGCCAAGCCAGGCAATTTCATCCGCGACGGATTGGCGCAGCAAAGTTGTGGCGCGAATTTTTGACGCGTATCAAAAAGTGATGGCGCGCAACGCCAGTCTTGATTTTGATGATTTACTAGGCAAATTAGCGGTTTTATTGCAGAGCAATCAATCCGTTCGCGAGACGCTTCAGCGTCGCTTTCAATATGTGTCGGTGGATGAATATCAGGACACCAACTTCGCGCAATTTTCAATCGTGTTGGAGATTGCCAAGGCGCACCGCAACTTGTGCGTGGTGGGCGATCCCGATCAAAGCATCTACGGTTGGCGTGGCGCGGACATTGGAAATATTCTCAACTTCGAGGAGCATTTTCCTGGCGCCAAAGTGATTCCGCTTGGCGAAAATTTTCGCTCCACCAAACCCATCGTCGACGCGGCCGCCAGTTTGATTTCCAGAAATCGCCAACGCAGGCACAAAGAATTAAAGTCCATGAAGGGCGATGGTGAAGCGCCAAAATATGTGCGCTGCGCTGATGAACATGCGGAGGCCGCGTTGGTCGCGGACCGTATCGCGCAGGCCACTGATCAAGGAATCACTTGGCGCGGCATGGCGGTGTTGTATCGCATGAATTCTCTGAGCCGGGTGATGGAGGAGGCGCTGCGGCGGCGTTCGATTCCGTATCAAGTGGTGCGGGGCACCGCGTTCTATGACCGTCGGGAAGTGAAGGATTTACTGGCGTATTTGCGCCTTGCGGCCAATCCCAGCGACGACTTGGCGCTAGGGCGAATTGCCAACACGCCCACGCGCGGCTTGGGCTCCACCAGTTTCGACAAGATTGAATTGTGGGCCGCCAAAAATGGCGTGACTCTGCTTGAGGGTTTGCGTCACGCGGAAAGTTCAGGCGCCACCAAGCGCGCCGCGGGCAGCGCGATGGAGTTGGCCACGCGTATCGCGTCGTGGCGGCATGCGGCTGAAAATGGATTGCCAGACGAGTTGGGAGATTTCACCGCGCGCATTCTCAAGGAGAGCGGATTGGAGTCCTACTACTTGTTGGCCGATCGAACCGACACGGAGGCTGATGAATCGCGCACGGAAAATCTGGCGCAGGTGGTCAGCGCGTCCGCTGATTTTGTGGTGGACAGGCTCAAGCGCGAAAGCGGCGGCGACATGGATGAAGCCGTGTCTCCCATGAACACATTGCTTGACGCGTTGCGCGCGTACCTGGAGCAAGTGTCGTTGGTGGCGGACTCCGACGCGTTTGATCCGGAGCTTGGCGCCGTGACGCTGATGACGCTGCACGCTTCAAAAGGGCTTGAATTTCCCTTTGTTTGCATCATTGGCGTGGAGCAAGGAAGTTTGCCCCACGTGCGCAGCTTTGAAAGCGCCGAGGAGATGGAGGAGGAGCGGCGCTTGTTGTTTGTGGGCATGACGCGCGCGGAGAAGAAACTTTTGATCACCGCGGCGGCGGTGCGGACTCAGCGCGGCACGCCCATGTCGTGCATTGAAAGTGGTTTCATACGTGAACTGCCCGACAGCGTGGAGCGCGAAGACCGCGCCCGCGGGCAGCGCTGGGATGAAAATGAAATGGACGCCGATCAAGGTGAATCCACCGATGATGGCGTTGACGCGCCAACTGGTGGAAGCGGTATGAAGGCCGGCATGCGCGTGCAACATCCGCTGTTTGGTTTGGGCGTTATTGAAACACTGTCGCCGCGCGGCAGCAGCACCATGGTGCGTGTGAAGTTTCAAAAGGTGGGCGTGAAATCCCTGGTGCTTGAATTCGCGCGGCT
Organism: Planctomycetaceae bacterium; assembly: GCA_947480055.1. Lineage (GTDB taxonomy): Bacteria > Planctomycetota > Phycisphaerae > Phycisphaerales > SM1A02 > SYAC01. The sequence goes on along the minus strand of CANKBX010000005.1, from coordinate 29,002 downwards.
ACAAGTTGTTGGCTAAGTGCGTCGCCCGCAATTAATTTTTGCTTGTTCCAACTGGCGCCATCGCCGCTGAAGTGCCCGTTGAAACTTGATTGCAAAGACCTGTTTGAGACATCAAAAAAGACCACAAATCCACGCTTTCCCGTATGCGGCTGGCAAGTGGTTTTCCTTGGCCGTGTCCCGCATCGCGGTCCACCCAAAGATAAATCGGCTTGGCATCTTTTTGATTGGCGCTCATGGCTTGCATGCGCGCCGTCATCTTGCGCGCGTGAAGTGGATGCACGCGGCTGTCATTTTCACCGGCGGTGAACATGACCGCGGGATACTTGGTGTTGGCCTTCACGTTCTGGTACGGCGAGTAGGCGCGCAACCATGCGAATTGTTTGGCGTCCTCGCTTGAGCCATATTCAGGCACCCAATATTTAGCCAGCAAGAATTGTTGATAGCGCAACATGTCAAGCAACGGCACCGCGCTAATGGCCGCGGCGAACAATTCGGGTCGTTGCGTGATTGCCACGCCCGTAAGCAATCCACCGTTGCTGCCGCCTTGAATTGCAAGGTGCGATGAGTCGGTCCATTTATTCCCAATCAACCATTCGGCGCAGGCGTAGAAGTCGTCAAAAACATTTTGCTTGTTGCCAAGCATGCCGGCCTCGTGCCAACTCTCGCCGTACTCGCCGCCGCCGCGCAAGTTGGCCACGGCATAGATGCCGCCCGCTTCAATCCAAGGGATAATCGTGGGGTTGAACCCGGGTTCTAAACTCACGTTAAAGCCGCCATATCCGTACAAAAGTGTGGGACATGCGCCCATGGGTGAAAGACTTTTCTTGCGCACCATGAACAGCGGAATCATGGTTCCATCTTTGCTGGCCACGCGCACGCGCTCCACCATGAACTTGGAAAGATCAACCGGAATGTTGGGCTTCCACCACACGGAAAGTGTTGGCTTTGAAAGATTTTCAATTCTATAAATGGTGCGCGGTTCGTCGTAGCTGGTGTAGCTCATGTACGCGTCGGTGTGTTCCTCATCGGTGCTTATGCTGGCGCTGCCCAAACCAGGCAGCGGGATTTCACCCAGCGACTTGCCCGTGAAATCAAATCGCTCAAGCCGCGAGCACACATGCTTGGTGTAACTACCAATCATTTCGTCCATTGAAAAACTAACGCTCTCTAGAACTTCATCCTTGCGCTCTGGAATAATCACTTTCCAATTGGCTTGCTCGGTGTGGTTCAAGTTCACCGCCATCAAGCACGCGTTGGACGCGTTGAGCGTGGTTTGCATGAACATGATGTCGCCGCGAACTTCCACGGGCGAAAATTTGGCCGGGATGCCAACCGCCACGGGAACAATTTTCAGATCTTTTTTGCCGCTTTGCATCCAGTTTTGAAAATTCGCAACGGACAAATCGTTGGCTTGCCAACCATGGCTGTATCCCAACATCAACCACTTGCCGTCGCGGCTCAAACCACTAAATGGAACATCGCTCGGCACGGTCTGCTTCAACAACAGCGCGTCGCTTTCAACAGGTTGTCCCAATGTGTGAAATCGCACTTCGCGGCTGTAGGGATCTTTCGCGTCGCGCAACGATGAGTACAGAATGCCGTCGCCCTTGGGTGTCCATGATTCGAAATCAACCTTGCCAGTGATCACATCGGGCAAGGCCACGCCAGTGGCCACATCAATCACGCGCAGTTCGCTCATCTCGCTGCCTGACATGCTGCTGCCATAGGCGAGCAATTTTCCATCCTGTGTTGGCCGCCACCAATCAAGCGACAGCAAACCTTTTTCATTCATCTTGTTTGGATCAAGCAACACCCGCGGCGTTGCAGTTGCGGAGGCGCGCGTCATGAGCACGCCTTGATTTTGATCGCCGCTGCGCTCGCCGTAGAAAATATTCGAGCCAGCCATCACGGGAGTTCCCATTCCGGGCAATTTCATAAGCGGCTCAAGTTGCGCGGCGATTGCGGCGCGGCAGGGCAGGGCGTCAAGCGCGGCGCGTGTGCGGTCAATTTGCAATGTGGTCCAGTCACGCACAGCGGGCGAATCTTTTTCAAGCGACTCCAACCAGCGGTTTTCATCGGTGAATTGCTCGCCTTGCACGGTTTCCACAACCGGCGCCATGATGGGCGCAGGTGCTTGCTCGGTTGGCGGAGCAAACGCCAGCGTGCCTAGAAAAATAGTGGTGGAAATAAGTTGGCCAACGAGGTGAGTGGCAATGGTTGAAAGCATGCGGCAATGATAGTGCCATGTTGCGCGCTCGCGGTGCTAGGAATGGCGGGGTTGCAATAGAGCGCAAAGAAGTCGCGGGTCTGTTGAAGTGAGTTGCACACAACATGCGCCACGGAATTTTTAGCCCACCGCGGAATTTTTAGCCCGCCACGCACATACTTAGCCCACCACGCGCATGTTCAGCCCGCCACGCGCATGCGAATTGTCTCTGGAAGAGTTCGCAACGCGTTCATAATGTCTGCGTCTTGAAATGCGTCCACATCCAAAATAACATACGACGTGTTTTGGTCGCTTTGCAAATGCTCGGCGTTAATGTTCACGCCAGCATTGGCAAGCAACGTGTGCATTTTACTCAACACGCCAGGCACGTTTTTATGCACATGCAAAATGCGAACTTGACCACTGCGCACATTGGGAAGATCAACCGCCGGAAAATTCACGCTGGTCGCGGTGCAGCCCTGCGTCCAGAAGCGCGCCAGTTTTTCAGCCACATCAATCGCAATCGCCTCTTGCGCTTCCTCGGTGCTACCGCCAATGTGTGGCGTAAGAATCACATTGGACAAGCCCGCGAGAGGTGTGGAAAAACCCGCGCCATTTTCTGCGGGTTCCTCTGGAAAAACATCAACCGCCGCGCCGCCAACATGGCCACTTTTCAGGGCCGACGCCAGCGCCACAAGGTCCACCACTTTGCCGCGGCTGTTGTTCACCAACATGGCGCCGGGTTTCATATTTTGCAATTGCGCCGCGCCAATTAAATTGCGCGTGGAGGCCATGTCGGGCACATGCAGCGACACAAAATCCGAAGCGCTCAGCACCGCGTCCATGTTCGCAAGCGAATGCGCGTTGCCCAGCGCCAACTTGCGCGCGGTATCAAAGAACACCACGCGCATGCCCAGTGATTCCGCAAGCACGCTGAGCTGGCTTCCAATGTGTCCGTAGCCAATAATTCCAAGCGTGCGCCCGCGCACCTCGCGCGAATTTTTGGAACTTTTGTCCCAGCGCCCAACATGCAATTGCGAACTTTTCTGAAACAGCGCGCGCGAAAGACAAATAATTTCCGCCAATGTCATTTCAGCAACGCTGCGCGTGTTGGAAAATGGCGCGTTGAAGATTGGAATTCCTAACGCCGCCGCGGAGGTATCCACTTGGTCCGTGCCAATGCAGAAACATCCAACGGCCGCAAGCGCCGGCGCGTCGCGCAACAATTGCGCCGAGAGTTTTGTTTTGCTGCGCACGCCAATTAGCGTGTATGTCTTGGCGCACTCCGCTAATTCCTGCGCGCTAGGGCTGTGATTTATGGAATCCACGGCGAACCCATGCTCTTGCAAAATGGTCGCCGCAACTGGGTGAACAGCCTCGAACAGCGCCACGCGCGGCTTGGTTTTTTCATTCACGTTTTTCAATTTTTACATCCCACCACATCGGGCAAGTCGCTCATGCCCGCGGTTAAATCTTCGCAACCATTCGCGGTCACCATGACATCGGCCTCATAGTGCACGCTTAAACTTCCGTCGGCCGTATAAATTGGCCACGCGCTTCCATTGGAGCGAACTTCATTGGTGCCAAGAGAAATCATGGGCTCAACCGCAAGCAACATGCCGGGCTCGAATGTCTTCCACGCTTCATTCCACTCGCCTGGATACGTTGGCGCGGTGTTGGAAATGTAGGGCGATTCATGCAGCGATCGACCAATACCGTGGCCGCCAAGACCGCGCACTAAATAAAATCCACTTTCTTTTTCCACATATCCCTGCACAGCCTTGGCCCATTCAATCAACGGGCGGCCCGGTCGAATGGCGGCGATACCGCGGCGCAAACTTTCGCGGCCACACTTTTGCAATCGCAAACCCATTTCGGTGGCGGAGCCAATGGAGTAGGTCCACGCGGCGTCGCCAATAAATCCGCGGTGCTTCACGCCAATATCTAGCGCCAACAAATCACCTTCTTTCAGCGGTTCCACAACGGAATCGTGCTCGCCGTGGACCACCATGTCATTCAAGCTCAGACAAGTGTGGCTTTTAAATGGCGGATGCCCGCGCACTTTGTAACCCTTGAAAGCGCTTTCGCATTTCAACTCTTGGAATACTTCCACGCAAAATGAATCCACCTCCGCAAGGGTCAAGCCAACGCGCAGCCACTTCGCAAGTCGTCGATGTGTTTCAACAACACATTGAGCCGCGGCGCGCGCGTCGGAAATATCTCGTGGGGAAGTTGCGACCATGAAGCGGAAGATAGTAGCGCCCATGTATATTCAAGCGGGGCGCTTACTCACATTGAAGCGCGGCTTGACGCACTTGAAAAGTGCAAATTCAGATTCTTGAATTTGGGGCAAATACACGCCGCGTATTACACAAGCCGCAACACGCTAATGGCGATAGCTCATCAGTTTGCCCGCCAGCACAACATGGCGCGGCGGTGGCCCAGCGAAACCATGCGTCAATGCGCGTTCATCACGCTCTTCTAGAACAATGGCGTCGGCGCGCTTGCCAACTTGCAGGCTTCCAACTTTTGTTTCAATGCCAAGCGCGCACGCGGCGTTCCAAGTCGCGGCCGTAAGCGCCTCGTTGGTGCTTAGGCCGCAATGGCGCACCGCCAAGTGCATTGCAAATCGCATGTCAATGGTGGGGGCGCTGCCAGGATTAGCGTTGCTTGCAACCGCCACGGCCGCGCCTTGATCAATCATGGATCGGCCGCGCGCGTATGCGCCGCCAAGCGCGTACACGGAGCACGGCAACAGCACCGCGATTGTTTTTGATTGTGCCAGCGCCGTGATTGAGTTCTCATCGGCCGCTTCCAAATGATCAACGGTGGTCGCGCCGCATTCAATCGCCATTGCAACGCCGCCCATTGAATTGAATTGATCGGTATGCAAGCGCCGCGTCACATTGAATTTTTTCGCCTGCGCAAAAATCTCGCGGCATTGCTGCACGCTCAGCGCGCTGCGCTCACAAAATGCGTCCACCGCCACGCCAGGAAATTGCCGCGCCAAATCCGCGACATGCGCGGCGAATTGCTCTGGCCACGCCGTGTTGTCCGCGGGAATTGCGTGGCCGCCCAAACAAGTGGCCACAACAAGTTGCGGAGAATTTTTTGCGGCTTCGCCAATCGCGTTGAGCATTTTCATTTCGCTCTGCCAATCAAGTCCGTAGCCGCTCTTCACTTCAACGCTACCCACGCCCAAATTTGCCAACGCGCGCAAGCGATCGCCAAGCTCCTGCGCCAACGCAGTGACTGTGGCTTGCTTGGTTGCGCGCACCGTTGACATAATTCCGCCGCCCGCCGCCAAAATAGATTCATAACTTTCGCCCGCGCGCAGTTGCTCCCATTCACTCCAGCGATTGCCGGCAAAACACAAGTGCGTGTGGCAATCAATCAGCGCGGGCATGCACACGCGACCACCTGCGTCAATCACTTCACCAACAAGCGAAGCGGGCTGGCCAGGCGCGACAGAAGTGATCACGCCGTCGCGCATGCACACATGGCCATTCTCAATCACGCCAAGATCGCTCATTGCGGCGCCGTGGCGCGCGCCGATTTGCGCGGCAGTGTTGCCGTTGTGCGCGCGCGCATTCATGGTGACCACGCGCGCGTTGATGATTGAAAGCGTTCCCATTGTGGCAAAGGTAGTGCCCGTTGAAGTAACATGCTCGGCATGAAACTGATCGTTGTGCGCCACGCCAAAGCCAAGGAACAGGACGCCAAAAGATTTCCCGACGACTCTCAGCGGCCACTGAGCGCCAACGGCCGCCGTGAATTTGTAAAGTTCGCGCGGCGTATTCCGCGTTGGCTGGAGGCGCCGTCGCTTGTGTTGGCAAGTGGTTGGACGCGGGCTTGGGATACCGCCGACATTCTTCAATCGCAATCCAAATGGCCAGCCGCAACGCGCTGTGAAGCGCTTGAAACGGAAGGCGGGTTTGCCGCGGTCGAAGTGCTGCTGCAATTGCTGGGCAAAAACCTGAATGAAAAAAGCGTGGCGCTGGTGGGGCACGAGCCAGTGCTCAGCGAACTTATTTCGCGCCTGATGGGCGCCAGTGAGCGCGCAATTGATTTTGCCAAGGGCGCGGTGGCCGTGATTGAAATCACAAATGCGCACCCATTGCGCGGCGAATTACAGGCTTTCGTATCGCCAAGCACAGTGTTGAATCGCTTGAAGAAACGTCGTTGAACTTGGTATCTTCCATTACAAGGAATCACCACGTGAGCACAGAACCAATCAATTTGCCAGCGCAGAAAACCACGCCACTTGTAAATTTAAATTGGGATGGAAAGGTCCTCATGATTCGGCCAACTGGTCCCAACATTGGCCAGCGCGAAAGCCCCATCATCACCGAGGAATTTTCACCGTACTTCAAGCAGTATGGAAAAGCCGTCAAGTTTCTTGTGCTTGATCTTTCCACCGTGAGTTTCATGGCCAGCATGGGTTTGGGTATGTGCATTGCGTGCCGCAATCAAGCGGCGGCCTTTGGCGCAACGCCTTTGCTCTTTGGTTTGAACAAGGAATTGCAGGCGCTTATGGCCATGATGAAGATTGAGAAACTTTTTCGCATCATCAAAACGCAAGCCGAGTTGCAACAAATCTGCTCCAAATAAAAAGCTGTTGTGCAATCAGCGGTGATTTTACTTGCGCGCCTATGCGTGAGTGAAATTTTATTTTCTAAATTCTAAATCTTGCGGGGATCGCGGTTGATCGCTTTGCAAATCGCTTGGCGGAACCACGCGCGTGGGCGCGGTGTACGCCACAACATCCGCCTTGCGCACATCTTCATTGCGCAAAAAACGCACGGAACTTGGCACCAGCGCAATGGTGAACACATTGTCAGTTCGGTGTGCCTTGCGAATAGCGGTTGCAACATCGTGCAGGGGGTCAGTTCCCGTGTAGTGAATCACAACGCGGCGACTGTCTTTGCGCGAATTGTCTAATTCTGTCACAACCGTGGCCGGGTCGCCTGTGGATTCAAAAAATGAACTCGGTGGAAACGCCGCCAAAACATCTTCCGTGAGTGCGTCCTGCATCCATACACCACCCGGGCAAGTTTTCTCATGCGAAATCACAATCACATCGGCCCACGCGGTCAGATCAATCACGTCGCTCCACATCAGCACGCGCCCATTGACCGCGTCAAACATGGCAAAGTCGCGCGGCGGATATGGCGTGTCGGCAAGCGCCGTGGAATATTGCATTGGCGCGGCCCACGGCTTTGCCAATTGAATTGAACCCGTGCAATTTATTTGCAAAGCCAACGCCCCCAATAGCAGCGCGCGAACTAAGCATGCAAGCACGCGTTCATGCGCGGCGGATTTGCGCTGCACTTTGCCACCCAAGTCGCAGCTCAAATCACAGTCCAATAAACGCAGATTTGTATGTGATGCGCCGCGCCAAATTTTGCTTAGAAAGTCTCGCACGCAGGTACTGTGCGTCAGAACTTCACAAAGGTCAATCTGAATTCAGCAATTTGTTCAAATCTCCAATCTTTTTATTGCATTCAAGATGTCTCTGTATAATCTGCTTATATGAACCTTGGCTTTCTAGCGGTTGTCGCTTTGCTTGCGGTTGCCCCGCCGGCAATCAAACCGCAAATCAGTATTTCAGCGCCCACAACAAAAGCCTCGGCCACAAAGGCGGTCACTGTTGCGGATGCGCTTGCCGCCGCGCCCGCGGCCGCGCCAATAGACACGGTTCGCTTTGACGGTGATGTTGTGGTGCGCGTCTTGATTCGAAGCGCGCAAGATTTAATGTTGGTCAATCAATTGAGCGATGACATGTGGAGCCACCACATCGGCGTTGGCGGCGAAGCGGACTTCCGCATGTCGCAAGCTGGTTTGGACACGCTCAAAAAAGTTGGCATTCCATTTCGCGTGATGATTCCAGATTTGCAAAATCGAATCGACGCGGAGCAAACACGTTTGGCGCAACCCATGGAAGGTCTCGCCTGGTTCTCTGATTTTAAAAATCTCACGGCCGTGAACGCGCGACTTGATGAAATGGTGGCGGCGTTTCCAAATCTAGTCAGCATTGTCAACGCTGGAACTTCCATTCAAGGACGCACCATCCGCGGCATTCGCATTTCGCGCTATCCCGCTGGCACGGCATTGCCAGCTTTTATCTTCACCGGCACAATGCATGCGCGCGAGTGGGCCAGCACCATGACCACCATGTGGATCGCCGATCAATTTGTTGAAAGCAACACAATCGATCCGCGCATCGCCGCGGTTTTGGATTCCGCTGAGGTCTACGTGTTTCCCGTACAAAATCCCGATGGCTATGAATACACGTGGGCCACTGGCGGCAATCGTTTGTGGCGCAAGAATCGCCGACTGATCAGTGGCACCACGTACGGCGTTGACTTGAACCGCAACTGGAGCGTGGGTTGGGGCGGTTCTGGTTCAAGTGGCACAACAAGTAACGACACATATCGCGGCACTGCGGCATTTAGCGAACCTGAAAGCGTGGGCATGCGCGACTTTGTGATTGCGCACCCCAACTTGGTTGGTCATATTGACTTTCATAGTTACAGCCAATTATGGCTGTGGCCGTGGTCATACACCACCACGTTGTCGCCTGACCAAACCGCTTTGGCGGCGGTTGGTATTCCAATGCAAACCGCGATCGCTTCGATCAATGGAAAAAATTACACGGCTGGCCCAAGCGGTACCACCTACGGATTAACCGCTGGCTGCATTGATGATTGGACCTACGGCAATCAAGGTCTGATGGCCGGCACCATTGAAGTGCGCGACACGGGCACCTACGGATTTGTGATGCCAACCAGCGAAATTCTTCCCAACGCCAAAGAAAATTTTGCCGCCGCCATGACCATGATGGAGAAATTATTGGCGTCAAGTCCAATCACAATCACGCTTGCGCCTGGCAGCGTGGTTGCCGACAACACGGCTTCCACAGTCGAGGTGCAAACTGTTCCAGTGGTCAGCACGTTGATCACAAACGGCGTGCGCTTGAAGTGGAGCCTGAATGGCGGCGCAATTCAAAGCGCCGTCATGACAAGCATTGGCAGCAACAAATATCGCGCCTCGCTTCCCGCGATCACTTGCGCTTCACAACTTTCTTGGTTTGTGGAGGCCGAGACTAAATTCATCATCACGCACGCGCCGCTGAACAAGCCGACGTCGTTCAATCTCACTTCAACAAATCCGTGTTTCAGACCGGCGGATCTAAACTTTGACGGAATTGTGAACAGCGCCGATTTGGGATTGATGCTGTCCAGTTTCGGCGTGTGCTCCGTGCCAACAAATTGTCCAGCGGATCTGGATCACAACGGCGAGGTGAACTCGGCGGATGTTGGAGCGTTGCTCGTCGAATATTGAACTACTCCGAAGCACACCCCGCGATGAAAGTTTGGCTACTTAGGCCCGACTTTGATACGAGCCATCTTCGGTAGAAATGCGCAGCTTCTCGCCAATTCCAATAAACGGCGGCACGCGGGTCTTCAAGCCAGTTTCCATTTCAGCTTCCTTCAATTGATTGGTTGCCGTGGCGCCCTTGATGCCAGGGGCGGTGTCCTTCACCACAAGTTCAACCATGTTTGGCAATTCAATCGCGATCGGATTGCCGTCGCACCAATTCACCACCACATTGGTGTTGGGCAGCATGTACAACGGCAAATCGCCCACAAATTCCTGGGTCATTTCGGCTTGCTCAAAATTTTCATTGTCCATAAACACAAACTTCGGTCCATCTTTGTACAGGTATTCCATTGGGCGGCGATCAAGTTCCACTTGCTCAACCTCCTCGCCGCTGCGAAGGCGCTTGTCAATGATCGAGCCAGCTTTCAGGTCGCGCATCTTCACTTGCACAAATGCCCGCAAGTTGCCAGGAGTGACGTGCGCGTAGTGCATGATCAGGTACAGACGGCCATCCATTTTAATTGCGATGCCAGGGCGTAATTCAGTGCTCTTCATGGTTGGATCCAGTCTGGCCAGAAATTGGCGAATTGAGAAGAAAAGAAAGGCGAGTTTAGCGACTGACGCCATGAAGGCGGCCCGATTGGCGGCAAATCCAAACAAATATGATGATTTGCGGCGTGGTTTAAAAATAAACACCAAAAAAAATACCCCCGGATACTAGATCCGGGGGCGGAGGGAGGGAAAAGGGCAATTTGAGTTGGTCACTTGCGTGACCGAAACACACGAAAGATCTGGCTTTCCAGCGTCTTTCGTCAGTTTATCTTTGAGATCCGTTTTCCAAACCTCTCAGATGCATTCAAACTAACCCAAGTTTTTTAAGATGCAAATGAAGATATTAAAAAAATCCAAAAAACTTATTTTTGTTTCACACAGCCAAAATTTGAAACACGAAATTGATGCGCCTTCTGTCACGGGATTTCGTATGATTGCTTGAGGAATATGACCCAACTTTGCAAACAAATTAGTATGTATTGCGGCATTTTCTTGGTTTTTTGCGCCCTGAATGTGGGCCTGAATAGCCATGCTCTAGCTATCGCAATGAACCCGCCAGTTGAAGCTGGACCAGTTCCTGCAAGGGGAGTAATTATAGGACCGCCACCTCTCGTAATTGAACCGCCAGCGTTGGATTTTGGATTCATTGCGCCAGGTGAATCCAAGACAGGCATATTCACCTTAAAGAACCCAAATAATTTCCCTTTGACCATTGTCGCGCTGCAACCCACTTGCACTTGCACTTCCACCACGGACCTGTCGGGGCGCGTGATTGCCCCGGGTGAATCAATTCAGTTCGACGCCAGTTTGGCCGCGGCCGTGGCAACCGGTCCGCGCAAGTCAACGGTGAAGGTGATTGTGGAGGGGTTTAGCAAGCCCGTGGAGGTGGACGTGCGCGCCGAAGTGGTGGTTGAACTTCGCGTGGTTCCGCCGGCGATCAATGTGCTGCCCAATGTTCCAGTCGCTGGGCGGGTTGTGATTGAGAGCGTTGATAAAAAACCATTTCAAATTCTTTCAGCGGATAATAAAGCGCCAGCCTTCATTGGATTTGATCCCGCAAATGACGCCGCACGAAGCACCTATTTGGTGCGCTACGACTTCACTCGCATCGCCAGCGACGCGCTGCCCGCGTGGTGGTTGATTGAAACAGATCGAATCAATTCGCCGGTGTTGGCCGTGAAATTTAGAAATGACGCCAGCCACATTGTTCCAGTGGTTCGCATGAAGGAATACAACTTGAATTTAGGTTTGATTCCAACCAATGGCGCCAAGGAGTTCACATTTGATCTTGTGGATTGGGCGGATCCAGTGACCAGCATCACCAGCATGTCTGATTCATTCACGGCGCAACTTGTGGCGCAAGATAGGCAGGGCAAGGATGTGCAAGTTCGCGCTCGAGTGACTCCAGCATCGAGCGTGCGTGGTTTGTTTCAATGCAAGTTGCAAATGAACACCGGCGACAAAGTTCAACTGTTGTGGGCCTATGGAATGGTGAAAGATTCGGCGCCAATCACCGCGCCGCCCGCGAAATGAATTCGCGTGGCTTGGCGCAATCAAGCGCCGAAAATGAATGCGCCGCAATATTCACGCGCTTGGCCAGGGCGATTCGGTCACATCTTCATGCGCGCATGTGTACTCTTTCAATCTCTCGATTAATTCAAACGCAAAGGAATCGCAATGGGAATACTTGAAGGCAAACGCGGACTCATTGTTGGAATCGCAAACGATCGATCAATCGCATCCGGCATCACTGAAAGTGTTTTGGCTCAAGGTGGTGAATGTATTTTCACCCACTTACCAGGCGAAAAAATGGAGCGGCGTATTCGCATGTCGCTGGAGGAATTGGGCGTGAAAAATCCGTGGGTCATGCCCATGGACGCCGGCAGCGACGAGCAACTGGATCAGGTGTTCGCCAAAATTCAAAGTGATTTTGGCAAGTTGGATTTCTTGGTGCACTGCATTGCATATGCGGATAAAGATTGGTTGAAAATTGGCGCCTTCACCGCCACACCGCGAAAAGTGTTCACGCAGGCCATGGATTTATCGGCGTACACGTATCAAGCCATGGCGCATCGAGCGGCGCCACTGATGACCGACGGCGGTTCAATGATGGCGTTGAGCTATTACGGCGCGGAAAAAGCCGTGCCCGCCTACAACGTCATGGGCGTTGCCAAAGCCGCGCTTGAAGCCACCAATCGATATTTGGCCATGGAACTTGGCGAGAAAAATATTCGCTGCAACGTGATTTCGGCCGGTCCAGTGAAGACCCTCAGCGCCATGGCGGTGGGTGGTTTCGGTCAAATTCTTGAATGGGTGGAGAAGAAGGCGCCGCTGAAGCGCAACATCACAACCAAAGATGTTGGCGACACTGCGGCGTGGTTGCTTTCCGGCATGTCAAGCGGCGTCACTGGCCAAACCATTTATGTGGATTGCGGCTACTCAATCATGGGTGTGTAATGAGCGCGCCGCGTGGTTGAAAAACAATCACAGATGGACTGATGCATGTCCATCAAGTCGCACACGGGATTTATTTTTTTACCAGGAAGTTTGGTCTTGCCTTTATGGCAATGTCAATATTCCGCTGGACTTCACTTGGGGGAAGCACGCGGTTCCAAAGTTCTGTTGCCCCCGCATCGTCTCCACCAAGCGCCTTTACTAGAGCAAGGTTTGCAACATATTCCGCATCGGCAGGATCCGTTGTGTAGGCCGCGGTAAAATCCGATGTGGCGGCTGGAAGATCAGCGGCGAGCAAGTGACACATGCCGCGGTTGTTCATAAGAATGGGTTGGTTCGGAAATTTCTCAAGTCCGCGATTCAGCCACTTGATCGCTTCCGCATTGCGGCCGTCGATCAACAACACTTCGGCGCCCTCGGTGTAGGTGCCTAGATAGTTTGGAAATTGCTGAAACATTCGATCCAAGATATATCCAGCCTTGGCGGTTTCGCCTTTGGCGGCCAGCACTCGCGCCGTAAGTTGCAGAGTTTCCGCGGAAGCAGGCTTCATGGCGCCGCCTTCAAACCAATCTGGGGTGGAAACTTCCGGCGTTGATTCACAACTCATCGGAGCAAGCAAAAGCATTGCTGCCGCCATTGCCGTTGCGCCGCGTGCAAGCAACATTCGAAACTTGATCATGGGTTGCCTCCACCAGAAGGCTTGCCATCACCTGTGTTATTTAAAGTCTTTCCACCAGATTCTTTCATTGGTGATTTGCGTATGTCCGCTTGGATAAGCAGTGCTTCATGGGTACTGCTTCCAATGCCGCCCTCGTCCTCATCGCCAATCTTCACGTGCGCCATGTCAATACCCGCCTCCACCAAAGCCAGGCGAACCTGCTCAATTCTTGCGGCATGCAAAGTGTCGCTGGCGATTCCTTTGGGCACTGAAATGCGACCGCCTTCGCTGCGCAATGCCTCGGCCAGAATTGCCACATCGCGTTGACCAAGATTGGACAACTTCGCAGAATCTGGTTTGAAGTGAACTTCGTACAGAGATCGCTGACGAATCACGCCCAAGCGAGTTTGGTCGTTGAATGGCTCGCGCACAAATTCTTTGTCCACGGCATATTGCACTTCGTCTTTCATCACAATACTGTCGGTGTGCTTCTTGGGTGGAGTGCTGCATGCAGCAACCGAAAGAGTGGCAGCAATGAGCGTTGTAAATGCAAGTGGCATGCGCAGATTGCGGGCAACGCCAGGTATACAATTGAAATTGATTGGGGCCTGCATCTGGTTGCGAAGTTGGGTTTGCATCACGAACGCTTTCATGGTCTCTTTCATCGGCATCTTTGTGCTCTTGCGGATGAATTTCTTCATTTTTTTGGGTGATTCAGCGCACATCTGCGCCTTGAAGTGCTTCAAAGAGCATCAACAATAGCGGTCCAACAATCAGCAAAAGTGTGGCTGGCATCATCATGGCCGCAAGCGGAAAGAGCATTTTCACCGACGCTTGATGGGCGCGCTCCTCTAGAACTTGAAGTTCTTCATGGCGCAGGGAATCTGAAAGCACCTGGATCATGTGCGAAAGTCCAGTGCCAAATCGATCGGTTTGCTCAAGCAGCGCGCCCAAGGATCGGAATTCAGTCACGCCAGTTCGTTCGGTGGTGGCTTCTAGGGTTGTTCTCCATCCAGCGCCAAAGCCCACTTCTAACTCAACCAACCTCATTTCTTGGGCCAGTGCGTCGCCACTGCCTCGCAAGGTTTTCGCCACGCCAAGCCACGCGGCAGAAAGTCCCAGGCCGCCTTGGACAGAAATTTGCAGCAAATCAAGCATGATAGGAAATTCCGAAACAATATCTATGCGCCTCTGTGCTAGGCGCACTTCAAGCCATGAGTTTGGCAGCCACCAACCAATGGCGCCACCAATGCAACCAACAAGAACCGTGGGCGTGAGTGAAGGCTCTTGGTCAAACGCCATCCAGCCCAATATCAACGCCCCCGATATGGTGAGCAGCACGTGAATGGCAACAAATTTCATTTGCTGAGTTGGTGACGCAAGGCCGGCGGTAATGAGTCTGGTGCGCAAAGAAATTGGCAGCAATGAAGTTAGACCAATCGGTTTTTCATCAAGCATCCAACTTTCGGTTCCTGCGTCAGCAGTGATGTTGGAACTGAATTGCGCGGCGGATCGACTTTTCAAGCCAAGCACCACCACGGCAACCAGGGTTGCGAAGCCTGCGATCAGCGGCAGCATGATCATGTTGGCTTCCATTTTTTCTGCAATTCAATACGGCCGAATCGCTGTATAGAGGTGAGCCCAATCACAACGAGAACCACCGCGACGCCCAAAATAGTGTTGCCTTCGGTTCGATCAAACAAGAATTCGCTATAGCCTTCCACCATCACGCACATCAAGGCAACCACGATCGGCGGAAGCACCGCAAGCACAATGGCTGCCGCGCGTGCGTAGGCAACAATCGCCTTGGAACGGCGCAGCACTCTTGTGCGATCAACTAGCGAGCGGGCAAGCCGATCGGTGGTGTCGGCCAAATTTCCACCGGCGGATATTTGAATGATCAACGCCAAGCCAAACGCACGCAGCGTGGACAGTGGCGATTGCAGCAACACACGCCGAATTGCGATCGCCAACTCTTCGCCCATGGCTTCGCGCTGAATGATTTGTCGAAACGCCATTTGCGTTTGGCCACGAGTTTCCACGGAAAGAATCTGCAGCATTCCCGATAAAGGGATTCCGGCTCTCAATGAGCGGCTTGCGCCACCAACCGCTTCAATTGCGTATTGCTCTTCGAGCACCAGTTGTATTTTTTGTTTGCGAATGCGCAGCATCTCGCTCACGCCATAGCACAGCACGAAAGCGGCAATAGCCAATGTTGGACGTTCGGCAATGACCCAGATAAATCCCCCCAACACTAGTCCAATGACCAAAGGAAATGGCGAGCGCGTGTTCTTGTCTTTGATTTTTTCCGGGGTTTCTGCCGTGGCGGTAGTGGGAGCGTTGGCGCGGTTGCTCATTCGCCGCATAAAAAATATCCACGCCGTCATTGCAATGGCCGCCGAAAGTATGGGCAGCAGCAGGGTCTGCAAGGTCATTGCTATTGGTTCTCCGCTTGGAGCGCTCCGGCTGCAAATACTGCAGGACTAAGCATAATTCCGCGAGATTGTAGGCGCTCTAGAAACTGTGGCTGAATTCCGGTGGCCACAAATTTGCCAATGGCTTTGCCATCACGCACGCCTTCAAGTTGAAATTTCTGCAGCACCGCGATTTTAATTCCATTTTCGTCGCTGCCGCACAACTCCACAATTTCGTTCACCACACGCCGGCCATCAGGTAGGCGCGCCAAATGCACCACAACGTCGATCGCTGATGCGATGTATTCACGAAGCACTCGAATGGGCATTTCAAAGCCACCCATGGAAAGCATGGACTCAAGTCTGGTGAGCGTGTCTTTGGCGCTGTTGGCGTGCAAAGTGGTCATGGAGCCTTCATGGCCCGTGTTCATTGCCTGCATCATGTCAAACGTTTCTGCGCCGCGACATTCACCCACAATGATTCGGTCGGGCCGCATGCGAAGCGCGTTGCGAAGAAGTTCTCTCGTTTCGATGGCGCCAACGCCCTCCACATTTGCAGCTCGCGACTCTAAACGAACAATGTGGCCGCCCTCGAGTCGTAGTTCCGCTGCATCTTCAATGGTGATCACGCGTTCAGTGGTGGGAATGGCCACCGAGGCGGCATTGAGCATTGTTGTTTTTCCAACGCCCGTACCACCCGAGAAGATCACATTCAGTCGACCCGCCACCATGGCTCGAAGCAGATCCGCGGTGGCATTGGTGAGCGTTCCTATTTTGACAAGTCCATGTAATCCAAGCGCGATCTTCGGAAAGCGTCGGATGCTCAGTTGGGCGCCATCCACGGCAAGCGGGGGAATAATCGCATTGATGCGTGAACCATCGGATAGACGCGTGTCCACCATTGGACTGAGTTCGTCAATGCGTCGGCCCGTGTTGCGAACTAAGCGCTGAATCACATGCATCAAATGTGCCTCGTCGCGAAATTGCGCATCGCATTTTTCTAAACGACCTTGACGCTCAACGAAGACTCGATCTGGACTCACAACAAGAATGTCGGTGATCGATTCGTTGCTGAGCAGTGGCTCAAGTGGCCCAAGTCCAAACATGTCATCCAACACGCCTTGCACAAGCCACGCTTGTTCTTGGTTGGAAATAGGCGTTCCTTGCTCCAGCATTTTTCCCACGCGCTTGCTGCACTCGGCGACAAGTTGATCGCGGTTCATTTGGTCCGCGGCGGCAAAATCAAATGTGCTTAAAAGGCGCGTGTGCAGTTCGCGTCGCAGTGTGGCAAGCGCCGCGGCGTTCATTGGGCTGACGATCTTCGCGTCACTCACGGGGTCTTGGTCTCGTTGGGAACCGTGGCTTGAGGCAAAGTTTCCAGCGTGGCGGGAATTTGATTTTCAGTTGGCGTGGTTATGGATGGCTGGGGTTCCAGCGTGGCGGGAATTTCATTCAAAATCGGCGTGGTTGTGGATGGCTGCGGCTCAAACGTGGCGGGGATTTCATTGACAACTGGCGTAGTTGCAGATGGTTCGGGCTCAAGCGTGGCGGGAATTACATTGACAACCGGAGTGGTTGTTGACGGTTCAGGTTGCACTTTTTGTTCAACCTCAACGCTTGTTGTTGCCGGAAATACATCGGCGGCTGAAACTCGCGCGTCGTCAGGTCTGCGCAAAGCGCCTGGACCACGCAGACCCGCCAAGCCAAGAGCTTTCAATCGCTCTAGCGGCTTGCCAGCTTTGGTTGCCCCAGCGAGAGAACCTTCCATAAACAATTCCCAATCATTCGGAGCTTCATGCAGATCGCCAGGCAGCGGACGTACGGTTCCATTGTCAAGTGGTTCAACCAATTCAGCCGTGACCATCACCACCAATTCGGTCTGATCCTCTTCATATCGAACGCTTCGAAATAGCACGCCAAGCACGGGAATATCTCCAAGAATTGGAACCTTTGAAACGCGTCCCTGTTCCTTGGTGCGAAGCAAGCCAGCCATGGCGAAAGATTGACCGCTTCCCAGTTCCACGGTGGTGCTAGATCTTCGCGTAATCACGCTTGGAACGGTGAATCCGTTTTGTCGCAGCGAACCAATCTCGCTTAACTCACTGACTTCAGGCGCCACTTCTAAACGAATGCGTCCTTGACCAAGCACTTCGGGGCGGAAGTTCAATCGCACACCAAACTCTTTGTACTCAATAGTCACCGAACTACTTGCGCCAGAGTTTTGCACAACCGGAATTGGAAACGCGCCTCCAACTAAAAACGTGGCGCGTTCTCCGCTGATGGCAACCAAGTTGGGTTCTGCAAGCAAACGAACATATCGATTCTCAGAAAGAGCTTGAATATAAAATTCCAAATCAGAGCCTGGAACGCCTCCAAATAAAGTCACAGCGCTTGTAACTGCGTTCTTATCGAATCCAAAGTTTGGACTGGTGACACCGCTTGCTTCAGTGGCGACGTTGCCACCGACGGTGGCTGTTTGTTGCGCGCCAGCGCCCGGCGAAATTGAGACTGGTTGGAATGGGGTTCCGCCCGGAGCTTGGTAGCCACCGAAAAACGAATTGCCGCCGGCCACCGCGCCAAATGCCAACTCGCGCAATGCATATCGGCTTGCCTCGGCAATGCGCACACGCAATTGCACTTGTTGCACGCCAGCGATGTGGGTGAGGTCAACCCACTTTAATCCCGAGGCAGTCATAAAGGCTTGGATTAAGTTTGCCGTTGCAATGTCTGGCATAGTGCCACGCAGCGCCACGGTTCCTTGAATTTCCTCAACCTGAAGATTCACGTTAAAGATGCGGCAAATCTTGGATTCCAACATTTTTGTTTGCTTGGAAACAGAGGGCGCATACGTTGGCGCGGTTTCATTGGATTTTTTGGTGCCCTTTGCCACAGGGTCTTCTGCGACTGGCGCAGCTTCATCTGACACAATACCCATGAGCGACTTTGTTGTAGCCGTGGCAAATTGACCCAAGTCTGGATTGGCGTCGTCATCGGATCGCAAAGTAATTCCAATTGTGCCGCGTGCGCTTGCGAGTTCGATTTGCGCAGCTTGCTCGGGAGTCACGGCCAGTGTTACAGAAAGTTTGCGTTGGTTTGTATTGCGGCGATCAGTTATTTCGTTTGGTTTGCCTCCAACGGTTTCGTCATTCACCGCAAGAACACGCATGCGTTCCTGCACTGTTCGCGTGATTTTTTCTCGCTGCGCATTTCCTGTTCCCGGCGCTTCCATAGTGGCAAGAATGTCCACAAGCGCACCTGGGTAAAGCACAACGCCTGGAGCGGGATCGCGTAGCGACACAACTATTGCGCGGTATCCAGGTGGAATTTGGCTGGCGATCAAGGATCCAGATCCTTGCACAACAAGATCCTCGGCCGTGATCGCCTGCCCTTTTTTCATGGGCATCACCAAAGTGCGACCCACAACCGATTGCATTGACGCAATCCCTTTTTTCCCATTGGCCATTGCTTTGGCTGGCGCGGCAACAAGATCGTTTGCAATAAGCTTGTGCCCCGCGGGGAATTCCTGGGCAGTAACAACCATTTGAGCAGAGCTCTGCCCTTCAGAACTGCCGCCAGCGACAAAGACAAATTGCACAAATACAGCCAGCAGGGCGGCAACCACCGCCATGACAAGGCCGATCATGATCAAACGAGTTGTGGACATGGTTACATTTCTGCGATTTGCTGGAGTTACGTAAGCTCAGTCTTGATTCAACAGTCATGTGACTATCGGCACAAATCATGCAGAAACTGAGTTGAAATGAAATATTTTGCCCCCGAATTGACAAGCGGTTCTTGCCCAAACTGTGATTTACGGCTCGGGTTCCTTCACCATGCTGGCTCGCCCTTTCAGAACGGCTGGCAGTGGCATCATGCGGCTAAGTCCAAGCAATTGCACATTTGAATAATTGGTCTCAATTAGAACCGTGATTGGGGTGCCAAGTGGTGCCGTAGATGGATCTTGCGGATTAATGGTAAGTGTTGCCCCCACAATTCCAGAATTTAAAAGGGCTGTATTTACCTTATTTTCTACGTCCGCAGATGTGGAACCAGACAGTGCCGCAACTCGAGCACCAACGCGCGCGGCATGATCCATTTGGATTGATTTAAGGGCGACCCAGCCATATTCAAACCCCGCAAAAATCAATAAAATCACCACTGGAAGGGCTATAATCATCTCAGCACTTTCAGAGCCGCGGCGAGAGTGATTGAATCGGTGCAATTTCATAGAACTCCTCCAAATTGTTCCCAATACCACCATGCGGCAATAGTTCCAAGCAAGATGGACGGAGCATATGGAAACCATAACTTAGGGCGCTGCTGAGGTTCTGCTTGGTAGATGGCATTCTCATCTTGATTTAACTTGTGGCCCTTTAGAAATCGTAAAAAGCCCATTCTGGTCATCATAATTTGATGAAAAATAGCGTTTGGAATTTGGGTGATGCCGCAGCGTTTAACAATAAGCCCCATTGCTGCAAAAAAACCTACTATCGCCACGCTTAATAAAAGCACCGCCGAACATTGAAACCCAACCCATGATCCAAATGCCATCATTAATTTGGCATCGCCAGCGCCACCGCGGGCGAAAGCATATGCAGCTAGAAATACACCTCCCGCCACCCCGGCTCCCTCTAACGAATCTACAACTCCAGGCGTTCCGGCAACAATACCGCTGTAAGTAAGGCCTGCCACTAGTAGTGGCAAAGTGAGCCAATTTCGAATAAGCATAGTGCGTAGATCGGTAATGGTTGCCACGATTCCGGCTGCGATGAGCAAGATCCAGACCCATAATGAGGGTCCATGCTCTGATTGCGCCACATTTCCTACAAAAGGCACGTCAAAGCATAATAAATTTAGAAATATCGAAGACATTAATATTATTATCCTTGTGGGTATCTCACTCTGTGAAATATCCTAACTAGTGTAGCAAAATCAACGTGGAACTTGAAATTTATGCGTAATTCAACTGAACTTATTTGGTCCAATAGAAGGGGCGCATCCACGGCCACCGTGATCATTTTTCTACCGGTGGTCTTAATGATGGCGTGGTTTGGCGTGGAAATTGGATTGGCGGTTCGTTCAGTAACCAGCGCCAAGTTTGCCGCGGATGCCGTTGCTTTGGCCGCCGCGGCCCGATACAGGGACAGTGGCGATGATGTCCGAGATGATGCCCAAGCAGCAGCTGCGGGCAATATGGGACCAAATGGTCCGATCGTGGTCACTATTGGAAACGGTCCAGGTGGAGGAGGCGATGTTGAATTTGGCCACTGGGACGATGAACTTCGAGTTTTTACCGTTGACTCAGATGGTGGGCCCGCTGTTCGAGCGCGTGTGCGATTTGCGCCGGATCATCCCAATGGTTCCCCTGGCTTGGTGCTTGGCGGATTCTTTGGCACATCGCCAATGGCATTTGAACGCGTGAGCATTGCCGTTTACAACCCTCCGCGCAATACCACTTCACTGCTTTTGAATGCGGAAACATCTAGCGGGATTGCTTTAGATAATCAGGCCCGGCTGGTTTCCAAGGGCGGTGTGTCGGTGCGATCAATCAACGCGAATGCTTGCCAGATTTTGCCTAATGCATCAATGCAACTTACTGTGTTGCGCCTGCCAGGAACAATAGATCCACAGACCAAGTTGGCTGTGGACGGCGTTGTGCAGGAGTCTGAAGTGATTCCTGCTGATCCCATGAATGCAATTGATTTGCCTGCTTTTGTAGTGCCTGCAGAGGAACTACCAGACATCGATCATGACAATATCGGCGTGACTCATGTTGCTCCAGGCGTGCATGGGTTTCTGCAAGCTAGTGGTGGAACCGTCATTCTTGACCCGGGCCTGCATCAATTTGTGAAAGGGATATTTATTCGTGGAACTTGCAATTTGCAATTCGATCACGCAACAATTCAATTGGCAAATTCAGCATTGTTGAGAGTGGGCCAAAGCAGTGTGATGGAAGGAACGCCCGCGGACGGAATTGGCGATTGGTCTGGGTACTGGTTTATACAACGGGGCGCAACAGCGCCTTGGAGAATAGCTGGCTCAGCGATAGTTTCTTTTGAGTCGCATTGCTACGCCCCCGATACGGCGCTTCAGATGGAACTGAATGCCCAAGCGCGTTTGGGAACAGCGATTCTTGGATCTGTAGAGGAGCATGGTTCGGCTCTTCTTGAATTCACCGACGTTATTGATGAACTCACTACTCAAGCGATGCCCGGGCGGGCGCGTTTGGTGCGTTAAATGTGATGGTGAAGTGGTTTGAAGTGGCTTTGCCGTAATTTTGTAGTTCTTTTAATTTGGCAGTGTAAAAACACAAACAGCCCCACCGAAGCGGGGCTGTTTGGAAATTACAAATTACTAAGAATTAAGGGCCAGTTGTGCCAGTTGTATCGAACTCTTCGATCATATCGGCATTCTTCTCTTGGATCTTGTTTCGAAGAGTCTTAGCTGAAGCAATCGCACCACCGGCGACCACTAGAACAGAAACAGCCAACTCGGTGCTCTCAGCGCCGCGCTCGTCATTAATGAAGTTTTTAATCCAGTTTGTCATGTAAGTATCCTTTCTAAGGTTTTTGCAATTCTCCGCCAAACACCTTGTTTGACGGTTATTGACTAGAAATAAGATACAATTCATAAATCTAATTGCAAATGCAAAATCAAATTTTCTAAGTGGCCTATAACTTTTCTAGCTGGCTATGCGGCACTGTTGTGGCGCTTTGGGTTTGTTAAGGGTAAAAACACAAACAGCCCCGCCGAAGCGGGGCTGTTTGGAAATTACAAATTACTAAGAATTAAGGGCCAGTTGTGCCAGTTGTATCGAACTCTTCGATCATATCGGAATTCTTCTCTTGGATCTTGTTTCGAAGAGTCTTAGCTGAAGCAATCGCACCACCGGCGACCACTAGAACAGAAACAGCCAACTCGGTGCTCTCAGCGCCGCGCTCGTCATTAATGAAGTTTTTAATCCAGTTTGTCATGTAAGTATCTTTCTGTAAGGTTTTCAATCTAATGCAACTTGACTATTTGTCTACTTGCTACAGAAACAGGTTACGATTTAATTTTAGTGAATGCAAATTAATCTTGGCAAAAACGTAAAAGTTCATAAAATACACATAATAAAGCTAATTTAGGGTGCATTTTCTATGGTTATCGCACCTTAAACGAAGGTAAATTAGTTAGAGAACTGAATTCTTGATGAGGTTTATGACTTCTGTGTAGTGCTTTGGCTTGCAGGTCATTCTGGCAATTCTGGCAATTACCAAAATTGCCAGGGCCTATCGTTGGCAATGTCCGAAGCGGGAACGATTTTTTCTCGCACCGCCTGAGCAAACTCAATTAGGCCAGTGCCGGCGAGAGCGCTTATGCACAATGTGATTTTCAATTTAGAGTCGTTCGATTTTAAAATATCGGACATGGATTGAACTCGGATAATCTTCGAATGTTCAATAGCGGGCCACTCTTGATTGGGCGCGGCGAGGGCAACTACAAGATCGGCGTTGAGAATTTCTTGTTGCGCACGGGCGATTGCAGCTTGGTCAATCGAGTCGGGTGATGGAGTTGAATGAGTCGCGCCAAAAACTTCTTCAGGAAGATTTTTTTGAGTAAAGCCAGGCGCATCAACCACGCGGCAGGCAAGACCCGCAAGCACAATGTTGGCGCTTACAAAGTCGCGCGTGGTGCCGGCAATGGGTGACGTGACCGCGGCGGTTCGGCCAAGCAACGCATTGAGAAGAGTGCTTTTGCCGGCGTTTGGGGCGCCAGCAATCACCACTGTGGGCGGATCAATCAATCGGCAAAGTCGCTTGCTTCGGGCAGCGTCGGCGGGCGTGGGCGCGCCATATTTTTTCCAGCGCTGTGGCTGCGCAAGCAACAGCGCTATGGCGTCCGGACTTGCCGCGCGCGCGAGCGTGTTCAGCATGCGCGATTCAATATCGTTTGCTGTCTCTATGAAAATGTCCGCGGGAGAGAGTTGATGAGGGGATACAAAAGAAATTCCAGCGTCGCTTATGGCGCGCACCAAACGTTGCCGCAGGCGTGGACCGCCATGAGGCGTGACAATGAGCGTGTTGTCGCTGGCGCGAAGCACAAGCGCCTCGTCAAGATCGCAAATGCGCCGCAAACTTGCGGTGCCAATTTCTGGAAGCGCGATAGAAAGAGTTTTTGCAAGGCGATCTGGTTGCGCTCGCATGTGCAATACGCCCACGGCGCCAGAGGCCGCGGTTGTGAGCCAGCATGCGAACTCGCGAATCAAATTATTCCTCGTGCGCGTCAATGGACGCGTTGGTGTCGTGCGAATCTTCTTCGATGGATTTTTCAGCGGCCACGCGAATGCCAATCAGCACAAGGTCGGCAACATGCCGGTCCACCAAATCATCGCCGGTAAACAGCACGTCGGCGTCGCCGCCCGTGACCACCACCATTGGAAACGCCTTGTAATGCTCGGCATAACGCTCAACAAGTCGGTGCATGGCGCCGCGCAAGCCTTCGTATACGCCAAGCAACATGGCGGCCGCGGTGTTGCGCCCGAACGGTTCTTTGGGGTCTGGCTGAGCGAAGGCCACGCGTGGAAGGGCGGCGGTGTTTTCATGCAGTGATTTTAATTGCAGCGACGCGCCTGGAATAATTGCGCCGCCGTGGAACACGCCTTCGCCGTCCACAAAGTCCACGGTCATGGCGGTGCCCGCGTCAACCACAACAACTGCTTGCTTGAGCGAGTCGTAGGCCGCCGCGGCCGCGAGCAAGCGATCTTGTCCAGGATTTGCGCCAGCATCCAAACACACGCCAATTGGAATGGGCAACTCTTTTCCTATGCGCAGCACCTCTGTCTTCAAGCGCATCTCAATTTTAATTTTAAGCGGATTTGCGAATGTGTCATTCACGCTGGCCAAAACAACAATGGCGTCGCTGTCGGACAATTCCGCCCACGCGGCGGCGATTCCCTCAACTATTTTATTTTCGTTGGTGTTCTCAATATGTTCCGACGCGATCAATTTGCGATCCACAAAGCGCGCGAACGAGGTGCGGGTATTTCCAACTGAAATGGCGAGTAGAGCGGACATGGGAATTTGATTCTAGGGAGTCTTGACCAGGAGATTTTCCACCGCAAGGCGCATGCAATTAATCACGGCGCAAGCCATTTTTGCGGGCTTTCCGGTGCCAAACATATTTCCATTCAGGGACACGCAACTGGCAAGCACGCGGCCGCTACTGGTGACCCAGATTTCATCCGCCGCGGCGAGTTCTGATTCTTCAATGGGGCGAATGGACACATCAAAGCCAAGTTGCTTGGCCGCGTCGATGGCCAGAGTGCGCATGGTGCCATGCAAGATTGATGGATCCGTGTTGATGGGAGCCGTGGCGACTTTATTTCCGCGCACAACAAAAATATTCGAGCTTGAACCTTCGCTCACAAAACCATCGCGAATTAAAATCGCCTCGTCGGCGTGGTGGGCGCGTCCATCAAGCATTGGCAAAATGCTTCCCAATAAACTGGTTGACTTGATATCGCAGCGATGCCAGCGAAGGTCCGGTTGAATTGAAAGCGAAATGGGCGCGGCGGTGGTGAGTGTGTCAAGCGCGCCGTACGCATGGGCCATGGCGAACACGGTGGGTTGAATATGTTCGGGCGGCATGTGCGCGCGCGTGGCGGCGACGCCGCGGGTGATTTGTAGATACACGCACGCGTCGCGCAAATTTTCGGCTTGAAGAAGTTGTTCGCACAGCGACGGCAAATCGCGCGCGTTGAATCCGGTGATGTGTGTGAGTTGCAAACTGCGCTCAAGGCGCCGCATGTGCGCATCCATGGCCATGCCTGTGCGATCAAAGAAGCGCACCACTTCATAAATGCCGTCGCCAAACAAAAAGCCACGATCAAGCGGGCTAATGTGGGCTTTTTCAAGCGGGAGTATGTGGCCATTGAGCCAAACGTTCATGCCTTGATCCTAGCCATAATCCAAGTCGTAATCCGAGTCAAAGTTGCTCCGTGAAATGGATCGGTTGGGCTGGTCGTAATTTATTTCTTGCGCGCCGCCTTTATGAAAGCCTTGGCGCGGGCGGGATCGATAGGATTTTGCCAACGACCGCCACGCTTCAAGTCGCTGCCAACGATGATGCCATCGGCAATTTCAAGAAGTTCGCTTGCGTTGTCGGCGCGCGCGCCGGAACCCACAAGCACGGGCACGCGCGACGCCTCTTTCACCAAGCCAAGTTGCTCAAAGTCCACCGGTTGGCCCGTGGCTTTGCCAGTGACAATGATGCAGTCGGCTCCGCAGAAAATAAGCGTGCGCGTTTGCTCGGCGGCGTTCAGGTCGCTGGTGATGGCGTGGCTGGCGTGCTTCTTCAGCACATCCGCGGCGATCATCACGCGTTGCGCGCCCAACATTTTTCTGTGGCGCAAAAGTGGTCCCGCATCGGCTTGGTCAAAGATTCCCTCGTCGGCAACGGATGCAAGGGCGAAACCTTCGGCGCGAATAAACGCCGCGCCGCACGCATGCGCCACGCTCATGGCCTCTTGATTTGCGCCCGCCAAAATCTGCAGGCCAATTGGAATTTTCACCGCCGCGCGCACCGACAGCACGCAAGCGCTCATGGCCGCCACAATTTCGCTACCCACATGGCGGCGTAAATAAGGCAAATCATGCATGTTTTCAATCATGATGGCGTCAAAGCCAAGTCGCTCAAGCAACTTGGCTTCAATCACCGCTTGGCGCGCAATTTCCGAAACACGCAATTCACTGCGTGGCGAGCCAGGCAACGCCGCCAAGTGCACCATGCCAATGAGGCAACGCGGAACTCCAAGAAACGCAAAATCTCCACTCATGATTGATCTCCTAAAAATAAATGTCGCATGTCTTCCCACTCTTTCGAGTCGGTGATTTTCAGCAAGTGATAATTAATCACATCCAATGTTTGCGGGTCCACTTCGCTGGAAACCGGAAACACAGAGTACAGCGTTACGATTGGCGAAGGAAGCATGATTAGGTTTTGCCATTGCGGCTGATTCATCAGCCAGCGCAGGCGCACGCTTTCACCCAACACTGCGCCAATTTGTCCGCGGTCTAAAGCGCGCAAGCAATCGTCCATTGAGGCATATGGAGTCATGTCGTATTTCATATTCGCCCCGTCCACAAAGGCCGCGGAATTTAATACGGCCCCGCATTTCAAACGCAACAGATCTGTGGGGGTGTGAATTTCAGAATTGATTCGCGCTACGGTCAAGACGCTGGAAAGCAAGCCAGCCAAAAGGCTGGTGAGAGCGAAGGCGATCAGCATCCAAAGACCCCCAGCGAAACGGCCGCGCTTGGTCTTGGGAACACGATCACCGTAGCCAACCGTGCTGATTGTGGCGGAGCTCCACCAAACACCCTCGCCAATGGTGCTCCAGAAACCACCACCAAATTGACTTGTATTTTTTTTGCGCTCGACCAAGCCCACGATCACTCCAAAAATTATAAGAGAGAAAAGAACCACCCCAACAAAGCGTGGAATGATTGATTGCCAAATACTTTCAATGAGGTTGAGTAAGGGTAAATGCGTATGTTTGGCAATGGCGATACTGGTTCCGCTCAGTTCAAACGCGTTTGTGAAATTCATGGTCAATTCAAATTCTGGCGTGGGGTCAACCGCAATTGCGGCAAAATCAATCGTGTTGTTTTCAACCGCGTTGATCGCTCGATCCATGTTCTCAAATTCCGTAATTGAGTAGCGCAAGCCGCTCGAATTTGCGATGTGCTGAAATAGCGTGACCGCCAAACCGGACCATTGCCCGCCGCCGGAACGAAACGCAAACGGTGGCATATTGAATACGCCAACACGAAACGGCGCGTGATTTTCCAGTCTTTGAACGACGGGCATTTTCAATTTTGGATTTGGATCGGAAGGCGCGAGCGAGGCAGGCGGTTTCGGCGACAAAGTTTCTTGCGAAGTGCTGGTGGAAGCAGTGGATAATGTGGGTGTCGTTGAATCGCGCGCGGGCGCGGGTTCTGAAACTTGAAGTGATGCGGCTGAAAAATTTGGCGCCATGATTTGATTGAATGTGGGCGCGAAATTTTTTCCCCACGCGTTGAAGCCACTGATTGCTAGAAGGCAAATCACAAGGAAAAAGAATCGCGCTCTTGGCATTGCGCAGCAGGATACGCTTGCTGTCCACTTATGGCGATTGGTGAACTACAAAATCGTGTGGCGGTGATCACGGGCGCAAGCAGCGGCATTGGCGCGGCCACGGCGCTGGCCATGTCGCGCGCTGGAATGCGCGTGGTTCTTGCGGCGCGGCGCGCGGATCGGCTGGAGGTATTGGCCGCGGATATTCGCGCGCGGGGTGGCGAAGCGGTTGTTGTAGAAACAGATGTCGGGCAGCCTGGCTCCAGTGAAAAATTACTAACGCACGCCACGCGCGCATTTGGCGTGGTGGATGTGGTATTTGCCAACGCGGGCTACGGCGCGGAGATGGCGGTGCACGACATGTCCATGTTGGAGATACGCGAAATGTTTGAGGTGAATTTTTTCTCCGCCACGGAATTGATCACGCTAGCGGCGCGTGACATGGTGGCGCAGAATCGACGCGGACATTTGCTGATGACATCAAGTTGTTTGTCAAAATTCACCATTCCGTATTTAGGCATGTACGCCGCAACCAAAGCAGCGCAAGCCATGGTGACGCGCTCCATGCGCTTTGAACTTGCGTCACACGGCATTGAAGTTTCAAGCGTGCACCCCGTGAGCACCGCCACGGAATTTTTTCAGCAAGCTTCGTTGCGCGGCGGCATGGATCCAAATGGAAAGCTGCTGCCCGACCACGCGCCGAAGATGTTCATTCAAACTCCGGAGCAAGTTGCCAACGCGATTATGCGTTGCCTGCGCAAGCCCAAGAGCGAAGTGTGGACCAGTCTTGCGGTGTGCCTGGCCTCGGGTCTGATCAACGCGTTTCCAAGCATGTACGACATTGCCTTGCGCAAGCAGGCCAAGGTCATGGTGCGTAGCCGAAAAATCCGCGCAAATAGCCTAGAAAACTTATAGATAAATCCTGGTTTCCCAACAGGGCGATTGGCAACTATCTTTCATCGTTGGCATTTTATTTGAACACGTTATTTATTTTCACAACAAAAGGATTTCAGCCATGGCAATTCGAATTGGTATCAATGGTTTCGGTCGCATTGGTCGCTTGGTGTATCGGGCGGCGGTGCAGCGCGGCGGATTTGAAATTGTTGGCGTGAATGATTTGGTGCCAGCGGACAACTTGGCGTACCTCCTGCAGTACGACACCAACCACGGCCGCTTTCAACATGAAGTGAAGGCTTCTGGCGAATCTTTTTCAGTGGCCGGCATGACCACGCGCACATT
>CANKBX010000004.1 GCA_947480055.1 Planctomycetaceae bacterium | reverse complement strand
TCAAGCGCGAGCGGCGGCGCGGCGCCAATGGATTCTCGCACGCGGAGATTTCAATGAGTTAAGCCGCTCGCTTCGATCATTTTTGAAGTGTCTGCTCGCTTGGCGATTCGCTCAAGCGCCACAAGGCTCACGAAACTTCCCGTGTAATAAATCACGATGGTCCCCAGGATCACCCAGAGTCCAGAGCGCACGTCGGTCTTCATCAAGGTTGTTCCCTCCCACAGAAACAACAGCAAACCCAAGGCGAATACCTCCAACATGCACCATTCATGAACCGCGCGCAGGCGGCGGTTGCGCCTTTGATGTTTGGCTTGGGTGGCCGGCGCAATCCACAGCCAAATTTGCATGATCAACACAATGCTTGGCGCGATGATCAGTCCAACCGCAACCAGCGCCGCCAAAGCTGGTTGATGCGATTGCAGCAATGCCGTCAGGCTGGAAAGTATGGAGTACTGATCGCTGGTCAAAAGAAATTGATTCAATTGAAAGTACGGCGTGACCAGCGCGATAATGAAACAGACCGCGGAAATGACAAGCGTGATGGGACCCACCACGCTGAGCCAACCGCTGTTCTGAATCAGCCGGGTCTTCACTGTGGAAGTGGGTGTCGCGCCTTGCGCGAAGGGGTTGACCCATCGATCAATTTGTGTGGCGATGGTGGACAGCATGATCGCGGATGCGATGCTTCCAAGAAATAAATACACCCCGGAAAAAGTTTGCGTGCTCACCGCCCATTGATCCGTGGCCAGCACCATGAGCAGGATCACAATAAATGGATCCAGCATGGACCATTTTCCCAGCAAGCACAGCCAGTACAGAATTCGCTCGCGCTCGCGGGTTGGCGGAATGGCCACCCATACCACCAACAAGACCGCTAATTTCAGAAATGGAAATGTGATGCTGAAGAACGCGATCAAGATGGCCACGACATAAATTCCGGATTCCCACATAAGCCGCACTGAATTGGGCAGCGAATAAATGTCGTTACCAACCAAGACCACTTTGATGGACATGAAAGGAACAAAGAGCGCTAAAGCTTGCGCGAAGAAAGTGGTCAGCAGAACCGCAAGCCAGGCCCAACCAGCCCAGCCGGCTTGCCGCAACAAAGTTTGCTCATGGTGTCCGTGCATTGAAAGCAGAGAATACAAAACTTTCGCCAATGGCTATTCCCGCAATTTGTAAAGTTTGCGGGTTGCTTTGGCGTGATTCGTGTAGGCGTGTCCTTGCGCACTTTCATATTGGGAATAGACGCGGGCAAATTCAATGGGCTTGCGGCATTCGCCAAGCATATTGATGTACACTTCGGTCAATGAATTGCGCAGCGAAACAAATTTGGAAGCCACTCGCCGCAACGGCGCTTTTGCTTTGCGCCTCATGCATGGTGGGACCAGATTACGAGCAGCCCAAACCAATTCCAGTGGAGCCATTTCGTCCTGTCGAAGGCGCCGAGGCCAATGCCAAAGCGGCGGAGTTGGAAGGTTGGTGGAAAAATTACAACGATCCCATGCTCACAAGTTTGATTGAGCGCGCGGAGAAAAATAATCTTTCGCTGCAACAGGCGACCATGAATATCGCGGCGTTCCGCTCGGGCTTCGGCATTTCACTGAGTCAGCTTTTCCCCAGCGCGGATTTGGCCGGTGGGTACAGGCGCGTCTTGTCCAATCAGGTGACCAATCAAGGCTCAACCACGCAGGCGGCACCATTTAATTATTGGCAGTACGGCGCGAGCGTGCCCTCATGGGAAATCGATCTCTTTGGAAGAATTCGCCGCGGCATGGAAGCATCAAAGGCGCGATTGGAAGGCTCGGTGCAAGCGTGGCGTTTGTCGCTGGTGACGGTGCGCGCGGATGTTGCCAACGCCTATTTGGCGGTGCGAACATTTCAGGCGCAACTTGAGATCGTGAAGATGAACGTGGATCTGCTTGAGCAGATTTACAAGGTGAACAAGAGCAAGTTCAAGGCCCAAACTATTTCACAAATTGATCTTTCTATTTCGGCGGCGCAGTTGGCCACTTCGAGCGCCATGATTCCCAAATTGGAATCATCCATCCAACAGCAATGCAACGGCTTGAGCGTGTTGGTGGGTGAGGGCCCCGGTCCGATGCAGGATGAACTGCGCGCGCCAACCGCCATTCCGCTTCCGACGAAATTTGTTGATGTTGGAATTCCTGCGGACCTCATGCGCCGCCGCGCCGATGTGCTGAGCGCTGAAATGGATCTTGAGGCCGCCACGGCCGAGATTGGCGTGGCCGAGGCGGGGTACTTTCCTGAATTGAGTTTGATGGGAAGCTTCTCTCTCGCCGCCACTGATTTTTCCGGTCTTGGAAGTTGGTCCAACAAGGTCTATTCGTTTGGTCCAACAATTTCGTGGAATGTCTTCAACGGCGGATTCACCACAAGCCAAGTCAATATGAAGCAAGCCATCGCATTTCGGCTGGCCCTTCGCTGGAAAGAAACAGTGCTCAAGGCCGCAAGCGAAGTGCAAACTTCACTTGGAAATTATGCGGGCGCTATGCGTCAAATGCAGGCCTATGAAACCGGTTTAACTGATATCCAGCTTGGCTTTGACTCCATGACCGCGCGCTACAAAGCTGGCACAATTCAGTTGAACGATGTGTTGGATTTCCAACAAGAGGTTCTGCGCGTTCAGGTTGGCTTTGTGCAGTCGCGAGGTTTGGCAGCGCAAAATATGGTGGAGTTGTACCGCACACTTGGTGGCGGTTGGGAGACGGCCGAAATTCCAGACGCGGGCCGCGACGCCTTTAAAAAGAACGGCCCCGACATGTTGAAGTCCATGCCATCGCTTGAGCAACAAGCGCAGGCCACTCCCGCAACGTAATGCGGGCGCGTTGATCACGCGCCAACTGATGACATTTATTTTGAATCGCGCAGGCGAATCGTTACGGCGAAATTGTCAGTGTTGGTCGATCGGTGCGACCAGCCATCTCGGCCAATTTCACTTGCGCCTCAATGCGCTGACACAACGCGTCAAGCGACGCGCCCATGGTCGCGTTCTTCCAATTTTCAAGCGGCTTTCCGCTGTCGGAATTTTCACGAAGCGCGATGTGAATTGGAATGGATCCCAGAAATGGAAGCCCCATGGTTTGCGCCATAATTTCCGCGCCTCCGCGGCCGAATAAATCGTATTCCTTGCCATCGGGCGCCGTGAAGAAACTCATGTTCTCCACAACGCCAAGAACTTCCACGCCCAGGTTTTGAAACATGCGCACCGCGCGGCGCGCGTCGTCCTGCGCCACGCGCTGCGGAGTGCACACCACAACTGCGCCGGCCACCGGCAACATTTGCGCCATGGTCAACGCAACATCGCCAGTGCCTGGAGGCAAGTCAATGATCAAATAATCCAACGCACCCCAATCCGTTTGCGTGGCCAATTGTTTAAATGCGCCGTGCGCCATTGGTCCGCGCCACACCAACGCTTTGTCTGGGTCAACCAGTTTTCCAATGGTCATTGCCTTGATGCCATGCAACTCAAATGGCATAAGCATTTGTCCCTTGGCTTTGGTGCCAACGTCGTCCATGCCCAACATTGTCGGCGCACTTGGGCCGTAAATATCCGCGTCAAGCAATCCAACCGCATGACCCATTCGCGCCAAGCCCACGGCCAAATTCACGGCGATGGTGCTCTTGCCCACGCCGCCTTTGCCCGCGCCCACCGCGATAATTTTTTTCACCAACGGAAGCGGGTTGCTCGCTTCACCTTGCGTTGAAGATGGCGTTGCCCCGGTTGACGCCGCGGCGCTGGCCGCAACTTTAGGCGTAACAAAATCAATTTCAAGATTTTCTATTTTTGCATGTGCCACAACCGCCGCTTCGCGCACGGCGCGATCAACGGTGGATCGAAGTTGCTCTTGCAGCGAAGACGCATGCGGGGACAATTCCAACACAATGCGAATCGCGCCTTCAAACACCGCGATGTGTTTCACCATTCCAAGCGTGACCACATCCTTGTTGGTGGATGGATCAACCACGGCGCGCAAGGATTTTTCTACGGCGGATTTATCAAAGGATGCTTCAATGGACATGGGATGGAGATCCTAGAACCTATTGGGGCGGCACGCCACAACTGTATTTGCGTGAATTTACAAAATTGAGCGCGGTGCTTTGCAATACAATGCCCCAAACTGCATTTCTAAATCCGATCAGAATTCACTGGTCACCACTTGAAAGGAAAAATTATGCGACACGTTTCACATGTATCGATGCTCTCAATTCGTAATGTATTTCTAGCCACAACTCTTTTTGGCTCGATGGCTCTCGCGGTGAGCGCCGCTCCGCCAGGAAATCCACCAGCCAATCCACCAACAACACCGCCAGCCAACAATCCAGATCTTGGCGGTCCACCAGTTGGCGCTGGTGCCAGCGACAGCGAAAAAGGTTTTGACGGCGGCAAGCAAGGCGGTAAGAAAGCCGGCGGTCAAGCTCCAGGCGGGCGCATGGCCGAGGAGCGAAGCAAAGGCATGGTTTGGATGAAGACCTTCGAGCAAATCAAGCCATCGCTGAGCGCGGATGTTCAAACCAAGGCTGACGCGATCAAGACCCAATTTGAAACAGAATTGCAAGCTTGGAAAGCCACCAATGGCGAAAAGATGAAAGCGCTCATGGAACAAATGAAAGCGACAAAGGGCCAGAAGCCAGATCCAGCCGTGATGGATCAAATGAAAGCCTTGCGCGAGACAATGCCAAAGATGGAAGAATCACAAAAGCAAATCTTTGCGCTGATGAGCGAGAGCGAGCAAACCGCGTTCAAGACAAGTCTTGATGCCAATGAGAAGCAGATGAAATCCAAGCGTGGCGTGGATGAAATGGGCGCGGATGAAAAGGGTGACGGTAAGGGCAAAGGCAAAGGTAAAGGCAAAGGCAACGCGGGCGGCAAGCCGGGCGATGGCGCGCCGCCACCAGGTGGAGACAGCGACAAAGCGCCGCCACCGCCACCGTTTGATCCGTGATTGTTTGAATCAATTGTTTGGAAAGTTTGAATTGATCTGAGAAGTTTTGAAATTTGTGTGTGCAATTAAAAACGGACGCTCGCGATTGCGGGCGTCCGTTTTATGTTGTGTGATGAAAGCGTGATGTTTCCAGCGGCTCAATTTTCATGCGGTCAAACTGCGTTCGCAAGGACACGCATTGCAAATGCGAATCAACCGCCGCCAAACATGCGGATATCGTCCCAGTTGTCCAAGCCCGCTAAGCCTTCCTTGCTCAGAATGACGGTCGAAGTCACCGGCGTGGTCTTGTTGCCAAGACCATCGGTGCGGCTAAAATAAATTCCATCTTTGCCCGCGGAAATCAAAAGGTATTTGCCGCGCGGGGTTCCAGAAAGCGGCAGGGCTGGATCACCAAAGCCTGGATGGCGCAAGAACTGAGCAAATAGTTTTTTCTTATCAACTGCTGTGGAGCCATCCTCGAACAATGTGTAAATAGGCGAAGTACCCGCGCCTGTTTTGGTCTGTGGCAAACTTGAGTCTCCCAGACTGTCAGAACCTAAATAAGGATCCATGGTTCCATACTTTGTTCCGCCATCATCAAGAACAAGAAACTGCGCGCGATCCACATTGGTTCCAGCCAGCGGACCAACATTGCGCGCCGCGCGCAAGAAAATAATTGGGTTGCCCCAAGCGTCCATGAGATCTGGAATTCTAGTCGTGCTTGTGGCCAACTCCGCAGTGCGTGACTTGCCAATCATTTGCCCCGTCGTAGGACGCAGATCGTTGGCCTTGGGCGCAAAGAAGGGCGGATATTGTTTACCGTTTATGAACGGACCATCGCCGATTTTGCCAACGTTGATCTTCACCTTGAAGTCAGGCTGGCCAGTGGGTGTGAATGTGAGTTCAACCCATCCTGACGCGCCGAAACCAGTTGTGGTGTTTGTGTACGTTGAAGTGTCAACATCATTTTTGCGCACGCCGCCGCCCATCAATTCAAGCATCGCATTTTCAGTGCCAGAAATTTGTGGATCATTGGCCAAAATTTCCTCGGGCACAAGCCCTGGGTAGCGGCCAAACTCCTGCTGAAACGCGTCGCACGCTTTGGCAAATTCCTGCATCAAACCCATGGTTTGCGTCATTCTGGCGCGCTCTTGCACCTTGCTGAGCGCGGGCAGCAATATGCCAATGAGCAAGGCGATGATTCCAACCACCACCAAGATTTCAATCAAGGTGAAGCCGCGACGAAGTTGTGAAGTGGTGTGCATGAATTTTTCCTGAATTTGTTTCTGAATTTTTTGTGGATCAAATTGTGAAATGAAGTGGGTGCGAAAATGTGTCGCGCAAAGTGGACAAGCAAGAAAGTACGCCGCAAGAATGAACGCAATCCGTGGCCGCGTCCATTGGGTCTAAGAGTGAATCCGACGTTTATATCGTAACGGTTGCGCCAATTTTAAAGGGGAACGCATTCTCCGCCGCCCGAAAGTTGGCGAACGCCTTCGTACACGCCGCATGCCACGGCCGTGGCAAGATTTAGGCTGCGGCAAGCGGGATTATCGCGCATGGGAAAGCGCAGCAAGTGGTCCGCGCCAAACGTTTGCGCCACCCATTTGTGAATGTCCTCGGGCGTGCCGCTGGTTTCATTGCCAAACAGCAGATAATCGCCGCGTTGCATGGGCGCTTGCCAATGAGAGCGCGTGGCGTGCGATGTGTACAGCCACACATTTTTTGGTTGCTCGCGTTGCATGAATGAGCTCCAGCTTTCATGCTCGCGCAGGTCGAGCAAGTGCCAATAATCCAAACCTGCGCGGCGCACGGCTTGCTCATCCATGTCAAAGGCGATGGGACGCACCACATGAAGCCGGCAACCCGTGACCACGGCGGTTCGCCCAGCATTGCCCGTGTTGTTGGGAATTTGCGGATGAATCAGGACAATGTTGAACAGTGGATTGAATTGCGAATCATTCATGTGGAGTGCGCGGGGTGTGGGTGGAAAGCATGGACGCAGTCATTTGATATGGCGCAGTCTATTGCACGGGTAGAAAAACAATAGTGATCGGATGGGACTTGGCCAGCGATCTATGGGCAATCTATCTGGGCGATCTATCTGGGCGATCTATGCGGGCGATCTATGTGGGCAATCTAAGCGGGCAATCTAAGGTGGCGATCCACGCGCGTTCTGGCTACACTTTCAAAATCATGATGGAAGTCCTTCTTGTCAATCTTGCGTGGGTTTTATTGATGGCCGTGTGGGGCGTTTCGTATTTCATTCAAGCGCGCGCCGACCGCGCCAAGGGTGGTCGCTACATCGCCAACTTGGAGCCGGAATCAAAGGACTAAGTGCGCGCGTGTTGGCAGTGTTCTTTCAACTCTTTCAAACACGATTTGCGCCAAGCCACATTTGTGCAATGTTTGGCGCATTGGCCCGGGTCTTGCGTAAGCAAATCAATCTTTTAGCGTGGCGCGTTGACGCAATACATCGCGCGTTCATAAGCGTGCGGGCTTTGATGTGTTGCGCCTTGTGCGTATTCATTTGCAATTCCGCGTATGCCGAAGAGGCCGCCAAACCCACTAGCGAATCCACCGCGCAAGTTGCCGGCTACCGATCGCCAAACGCGGTATTGAGCCACTTTCAGCGCTATGTGCGCGCTGGCGATTTGGACGCGGCCATGCGCGCCATGGATCTCAGTTCTATTGCGCCCGGAGTGCGCGATGAAATTGGCGAGCAAAGCGCGCTGAAATTGGCGCTTGTGTTGGAGCGGTTGCCCGAGGTCGATGTGCCAACCAACTTGGACGCCGACGTTTTTGTTCTCGTCACCACGCCGCGTGGCGATGTGACGCTGCGCAGACACAATGGATTCGGCGATGAAAAATTGTGGCAGTTTTCCTCCAGCACCATTCAATCCATCACGCCAATTTTCCGCGAGTTCATTCAACAGCCTCCGCTTGCAAAGTCATTGGCCACAAATGATGGCGGCCCTCCCATTAATCCATTTCAGTGGAGCGCTCCAGAAATAGCAGTGTGGCTGAATATGCCCGAGGGTTTGAAACGCGAAGTGCTTGGGTTAGATCTGTATCAATGGATTGGTTTTCCGTTGGTGGCGCTGATCTCATTCATCATCTCGCTGTTGATACAAGTGCCAGTGAAATTGTTACTGCGTCGATTGGCGCAAGGCGGCACTGATCTGCGCAGTGGGCTTGTGGATTGGCCGCACTTGATAAGCAACACCACCAACGCGGTGTCATGGACAGTTGCGTTGCAAGCGGCGAATTGGCTGGTGTTGTTGCTGGGATTACCCAATGACGCGCTTGGAACCGTGCTGGTTTGCCTGCAAGTTGCCAATGTGGTTGTGTTCACGCGTCTTGGGTTTACGTTGATTGATTACGCGGGAACATGGATGGGCACGCATGACAAGGCCGCCGCCGATAGCCGCGCCATGGACGAATTGTTGATCGCCAGCGGAGTGCGCCTTTCGAAATTGTTGGCGCTGATCATTATGAGCGTTTGGGTGGTGATGATTCTTGGCGCGCAAGGTTCGGTGGATCGCATGCTTGCGGGACTTGGCATTGGCGGCATCGCCTTCGCGCTTGCGCTACAGGAACCACTGAAGAATTTTTTCAGCTCGTTGGTGTTGGCGGCGGACAGGCCATTTAGCGTGGGGGATACGCTGAAATTTGAGGGCCTTGAAGGCAAAGTGGAGCGCGTTGGATTTCGCACAACAACCATGCGCACTAAGTTGCAGACAAGCTTGGTGATTCCCAACGCCACGCTTGTGTCGGCCAAATTGGAGACGCATTCCGGCAACGCGCTGAAAGTGTTCAAAGCTTTGCTGCCCATTGCGTTTGAAGCCGACGCCGCGTCAATGGATCAACTGCGCGCTTGTGCGCGGCAACTTCTGCAAGATGCGCCGGGCGTGCAAATATCCAGCATTGAAGTGGGAGTGGTGAATCTCAGTTCAAATGGAATCGAATTCTGCGCCACGGCGCGCTTTGCCAAAGGCGACAAGCAACTGCCAGAAGTTTTTGACGCGCTACACACGGCAATCTTGGCCGCGGCGCGAAATTTAAATTTGCCGTTGGTTCGCGCTTTTGAAGGCTATCGGATTCGCGAAGGCGCCGCGCCATAATTACATCTCGAGCGCGGCATTGAATGCCAGCAAGTTTCAAACGCCCCGCGCGCGACTTGAACGCGCGACCTCCAGTTTAGGAAACCGGTGCTCTATCCAACTGAGCTAGCGGGGCAGCGACCACATTAGAGACGCACGGACCTCGCGGGGCAAGTTGCTTGATGTGCGAAACGCGCACGCGTGTGATTGATGTGCTCGCAGCCCATGGCGATTTTACGGCATGGGTGCGAAGTCACATCGACGAGAATTTCAGCACAAGCAACAGTGCCGACGGGCGGACTCGAACCGCCAACCTGAGCATTATGAGTGCTCCGCTCTAACCGGTTGAGCTACGACGGCGAAGGGCAACAGTTTAGCGAAGGTTACAGATCGCGGTGGCAAGAAATTTCATTTGAAATTCTCAAGCGGGTGCTATTCTTTCCCACTGTGAAATGGTCAAAATTCCTAATTGAAAGCATCTCAATATGAAACGCAAGTTTGATTTCGCCGCCGCCGTTGTTGTTCTCGTTGGTTCCATGTGCTTGGGGATTTCTGCTCCTCAATCTGGCGCGGGAAATTCAGCCGCCGTTGTGCCGCAAGCTCAAAGCAACACTTCGTGGCCGCAAGTCTTAACTCAAAATGGATTCACCTACACCATTGGCGCGCCATCGTTCGTGTCCATCAACGGAACCGCGGTCACCTTAAGCGCGTCGTTGAATGTCGCGCAGCCAGACGGAGTTCAAAACAACGGAACCATGACCATGATGGGTTTTACCGCGACAGGCGATCGCCCGGGCGACATTGAAATCAATCAACTCATGGTGATGCAAGTGCAATTGCCAAATGGTGGCGACGTGGCCGCGGCGCAAACGGCGCTGGGCACGCTGACCAACGGTCTTGCGGTTGACATGAGCCGCAAAGCCATCGCCCAGCAAATGACCATCAATCCAATCACCACGCAAGGGCTTGGAAATCAAATGCCAGACATTGTCCAGCGCGATGTGGCGACGGTTTTAATTTCAGTGGCGGGTGAGCCGAAGTTGACGGCGCTTTCTGAAACGGGATGGATGCGCACCACCAATACGCCCTTCATTTTGCTTCAAGATCCAAGCAAAGTGTGGTTTGTGCGCATGGGTGAAAGCAACTGGCGTAATAGCAAGACGTTGGCGGGACCATGGGTTGCCGTCGCCGCGCCGACTGCCAGCGTGATGCAAGCCATGGGCGCCGCGCCAACGCCGCCAAAAGGTTTGACAAGCACGCCAAAAGCCAAAGCCGTGGCTCCAACCACGCCGCTTGATATTTTGGTGGCCACAAAACCAACCGTATTGATTTCATCCAACGGCGCGCCAGTGTTCGCGTTGGTGTGCGATGGAGTTGAGCAAATGACCAACACCAACTCCACATTTTTGCGCACCACTACGCCGGCCGCGGATTGGGTATTGGCGAGTGGCCGATGGTTTGAGCGCTTGCAAGGAATGACCGCGTGGCAATTTGTGGCGCCCAATCAATTGCCACCATCGTTTGAGAATTTGCCCGCCACTGGGTCGCTTGCCGCCGCGCGCGCCAGCGTTCCAGGAACACTCGAGGCCAAGTCCGCAATGTTGTCTGCGAGCCAGACACAAACTGTGACGCTGTTGCGCGCCAAGGCGATTTGCAATGTGAAATACACTGGCGCACCGCAATTTGCGCCAATTACGGGAACAGATTTGCAATACAGCACCAACTCTTCTGCGCCTGTGATTCAAAGCGGATCGCAGTGGTATTGTTGCGACGACGCCGCGTGGTTCATGGCGGCCAGCGCAACGGGCGCGTGGACATTGTGCGACACGCTTCCTCAATCTTTTGCCGGCATTCCCGCGACAAGTCCGGTGTATTGCGTCACGTATGTCAGTCCAGTGTCAAGCACCGCGGACTCGGTGACATTCGCGTACACCAACGGATATTTGGGCACCTATCTCAATGATGGAACCGCCGTGTTTGGAACCGGCAACGCATACGCCACTACCAATCTGGCCCACGGTGAGTCGCAAACATATCCGCAGACCTATGGCTCGGACAATCAATACGACGACGACACGGGAACATACGCGCCGGACTATGACTACTACGACGAGTACCCCGCGGTGCAGCCGTATGTGTATGGATACGGCTACGACGGTTGGGGTTATTCAAACGCATGGTCGCAAGCATGGGGTTGGGGCGTGGCCAATCGAAGTTGGTGGAACAATGACAACTGGAATAATTTTTATCCATATGGCGACCGTTGGAATAACGGTTACAGCGCTTGGCAAGTTGATCAAAATAATTTAGCGGAGGCGCGGCGCGTTAACATGGCCGAGGCGGCGCGCGTCGGTGGAGTTGGCGGAGTGAATGGCGTTGGCCGTGTCGGTGGAGTTGGCGGCGTTGATGGTGTGGGTCGTGTTGGCGGCGTTGATGGCGTGGGCCGTGTTGGCGGCGTTGATGGCATGGGCCGAGTTGGTGGAGTTGGTGGAGTCAATGGAATGTCTGGTTTCCATCCGGCGTACCGCAACAACAATAACAATCAAAACCGCGGGAATAACGCTATGAATCAACCACGAGCGCAAGGCCAGGCGAATCGTGGCGGCGGAAATCGCGGCGGTGGAGGCGGGCGCGGGCGCTAAAAAAAGTCCTTGTTGAGTAGCGCTTGCACTCTGTGTGTTTGTAAAACCATTGTGAACTGAAGCTGTTGCGCTGCGGTTGTTGCACGCAGTGATTATCACGCACCACTATTCGGTGACTTTGTCGCCATACAAATTTGGCGCGCAGGATGCTTGCTCTATCTCAAATACATTGAATCGATTAGCGCGCCGCGGCCGTGGCCGCTGAAGCATTGAGCCAACGCGAGATAAGTTCATCCGCGGCAGCTTGTGGATGCTTGCGAATCAGCGCCGCCGCGATAAGACCCATGAATAAAGGCTGCGGCATGGTTGGTCGGCTGGTGAGTTCAGGGTGAAATTGCGCCGCGACAAAACATGGATGCTCGCTCGCTGAAAGTTCCAGCACCTGCATGATCGGATGTTTTGGATGACGTCCGCTGAAATGCAATCCAGCCTTGCTGAGCGCGTCAATATATTGCGGCTCAACTTCATAGCGGTGGCGGAAGCGTTCGCGCACCATGCGCGCCTTGTAAAGATGTTCGGCGAATGAACCGGGTTCAATCGCCACATCTTGCGCGCCAAGTCGCATGCTTGCGCCAACAATGCCTTCAAGTTTTTTCTGGTCTGGAAGTTCGCTAATGAATGCGTGCGCGGTTTTTGGATCGAACTCGGTGCTATTTGCGTTGGCAAGGCCCAGCACATTGCGCGCAAATTCAATCACCGCCATTTGAAAACCAAGGCAAATGCCAAGGAAAGGCAAGCGGGTTGTGCGCGCGTATTCCACGCAAAGAATTTTTCCCTCCACGCCGCGTTGACCAAATCCACCGGGCACAATGATGCCATCCACGCCCTGAAGAACCGCGGCCACATCCGCTTTGGATTCAAGCGTGCTGGTGTCCATCCATTTCAAGTCAATCGAAGCGTTCAGCCAAATGCCGCAATGCTCCACAGCCTTGTCAATGCTGGCGTAGGCGTCGCGCAAACTGGCGTACTTGCCCATCACGCCAATGGTCACGCGGCGTGAGCGCGGAGCAACCAGGCGCGAACTAAATTCGCTCCATTTGCGCCGCGATTGATCCTCTTTGCCGGCGTTGACGCGGTTGTGAAGTTGCAACAAAGAAAGAATCTCACGGTCA
Organism: Planctomycetaceae bacterium; assembly: GCA_947480055.1. Classification (GTDB taxonomy): domain Bacteria; phylum Planctomycetota; class Phycisphaerae; order Phycisphaerales; family SM1A02; genus SYAC01. Next base: position 31,642 of record CANKBX010000004.1, on the reverse strand, counting down.
AGTCCAGCCTCGCGCATGGCGTCGGGAATAAAATAAATACTCTCGCGGTCATGCATGGAGAAAATTCGGTTGAGCGGAACATTGGAGAACATTCCAATTTTCTGCATCACTTTTTCGGTGACGGGATTGGTGGCGCGGCACGCGATGACTTGCGGTTGCACGCCGCACTCCATGAGGCGCTTGATGCCAAGTTGCGCGGCTTTGCTTTTTTGCTCGCCCAATGTCGCGGGCTCCAAGATGTACGTAAGCGCCACAAAACAAGTGGATTCAGGGCCTTCTTCAAAGGCCAACTCGCGCAAAGCCTCGATATAAAAGCCATTTTCGTAATCGCCAGCGGTGCCGCCAACTTCAACAAACACAACATCGGCGGGGCCGCCATTGGGTCCACCAGTCATGGCCAGTTGTCGCAGATGCATCTTCACGGTTCCAGTGACATGTGGAATCATTTGCACATCGCGGCCAAGAAAATCGCCGCGTCGCTCGCGGTCAAGAATGTCGCCGTAAATCTGTCCCGCGGTCACAAAGTTTCTACGCGAAAGATTTTGCTCCAAGATGCGCTCATATGTTCCCAAGTCCATGTCGGTCTCAAGACCGTCTTCAAGCACAAACACTTCGCCGTGGCGAAATGGATTCAGCGTGCCCGAGTCGATGTTGAGGTAGCCCTCCATCTTGATCGGCGCGACGGCCAGGCCTTTGTCTTTTAAAAGTTTGGCCAAGCTGGAGGAAAAAATTCCTTTGCCGAGACCGCTCATTACGGTGCCAATCACAACCACAAATTTGGTGCGGCCCTTTTGATATCCCTTGGGCGTTGGCGAGAACCATTCCTTCTGTTCATCGCTGGCGGAAAACTGGGATAAAAAATTTGAATCTTTTTGTTGATTCAATGACGAAGTTTGGTGTGAATTGTCCTTGGAGGGCACGCTTGATCGTACCAAATGGAGCAATCCACTCAAGTTGCCTCGCGCATATTTTATTCAATTTCTTACGGATTCATTTCCATTTTGTCTTTCAAAGAGCGGACAAACTTGGGAGCATTCAAAGTATGAGAAATACGCATATTGAACGTGCTTTGAGCTTCATGGCGCTTGTTGCAGGAGCCGTGAGCGCGCCCGCCAACGCGGAAGACGCCGGTTTAGGTTGGGGATTTGAATGCGGTTGCATGCAGCATCGGCTTGAGCACGCGATGCGTACGCCAGTCAAGGGTTCTGGGCAGGCGTGGAATGAAGCCAGTGGTTCGGATTCCCGTAATTGGCCGCCCAACCCAATGGTGAACTATGAGCGCGTGAAGATTGCGCTGCGTTTCGCGGATGTGGTGGCGCCAGAAGCCGATGCGGTGGCGACCTACACAGTGCGACCCATTGGCGTGCCTGTTGAAAGTTTAAAGTTGAACGCCGATGGTTTGAAGATCGTATCGGTGAAATTGGATGGCGCGGCGACGGAATTTTATAGCGATGGAAAGAACTTGACGATGAAGTTCGCCAAGCCACTGCCGAGCGACAAGTCCAGCGTGATTGAAGTGGCGTACACCATTTCGCGGCCAACTGATGGAATGACTTTTTCGCCGGCGTACCCTGATCGCGCTGGATATGGACCACAAGTTCACACGCAAGGCCAGACAGAGGGAAATCATTATTGGTTTCCATGCCACGACTTTCCAAATGTTCGTCAGAGCACCGAGCTTGTGGTGGATGTTCCCAAGGGAATGACCGTGAGCGGCAATGGAAAGTTGATTGAACATGTCACCAAAGGCGATCGTGAAATATGGGATTACCTGCAGGAAAAGCCCCATGTTGCCTACTTGGTCAGCGTGGTGGTGGGCGATCTTGAAGCGGTGCCTTTGCAGAGTCCGTTGTCGGGCGTGCCCATGCATGTGTGGGTTCCCAAAGAACGCGCCGGTGATGTGGAGCGAACCTACGGCCGCACGGATCGCATGATCGCGCTATTTGAAAAAGTGTTTGGTCAAAAATATCCATGGGCGAAGTACGACCAATTGTTGGTGCGCAACTTTGGTTCTGGTGGCATGGAAAATACAAGCGTGACCAACATGTATCCGTCAGCCATTCTGAGCGAGGCGGCCGCACAAGAAGAGGACCTGGATGGTTTGATCAGCCACGAGTTGTGCCATCAATGGACCGGCGATTTCATCACGTGCAAAAGTTGGGCGGACATTTGGCTCAATGAAGGATGGGCCACATATGGCAACGCGCTGTGGATGGAGGAGCGTGATGGACCAGATGGATATTTTGATTCCATGCTTGACAACGCTGGCGTGGCCAAGGGCGATAAGAGTGACAACGCGCTTGGCATGGTCAGCCCCATTTATAAAAACGCCGGTGAAACATTTGGTCGCGCGGCCAATCCATATCCAAAGGGCGCCAGTATTTTGCACATGTTGCGCGAGATGCTGGGCGATGAAATTTTTTACAAGGGCGTTCATGCGTACATGGCCAAATTTGGGCTTTCCACCGCGGAAACAAGTGATTTTAGGATCGCCCTTGAGCAGGCCAGCGGGCTTGGCTTGGAGTGGTTCTTTGATCAATGGTGCATTCGTCCGGGTTGCCCCAATATTTCCACCAAGGCAACTTACGACGCGGCCACGCGCATGTTGAAGATCAAGGCGGAGCAGACGCAGAAGATTGATGAGCGCACTCCGGCCATGCGCGTGAGCACTCCAATTTGCGTGCGCACAGCTTCGGGCGAGAAGACCATCGCGTGGGAATGGCGTGACCGAACGGCGGAGATTGAAATTCCACTTGATGGACCGCCGCAGTGGGTGGCGTTTGATCCGCGGCTTGCGGCGCTGAAAACATTGAAGATGGATTGGCCAATGGATTGGTTGCGGGCGCAGGCAAAGAATGGTCCAACCATGGCGTCGCGTCGGCAAGCGGTGGAGGCGTTGCGTGGAGACGGATCGCCAGACACCATCGCGGTGCTGCAGGAGATTGCCATGAATGAATTGGATCGAAGAAAGATTCGCGGCGAGTGCATTGATTCGATCGCGGACTTCAAGAACGCCGACAGCGCGGCGAGCATTGGAAGGTTGCTTGACGCGCCACCGAAAGATCCGCGCGTGCGCGGCGCGTTGACATTGGCCACGGCTTCGCTTGCCAAAGAGAAATCAATTCCAATATTGATGAAGCAATTAGAGGCCGATTCCAGCGATCTTTGCCGTAAAAATGCGATTGATATGTTGTCCAAATTGGAGGCCAAGGAAAGTGTGGACGCCATTCTTGCCGCGGCTGAAATGCCAAGCCATCAGCAACAAATTCAGCAATCGGCCATGCGCGCTTTGGGAAAATTCGAGGCAAGCAAGGCGTTGCCGCAAGCGCTGAAGTTCGGATCGCTTGGCGGGTATGACCGCGCGCGCGGCGCGGCGATTGAAACGGTTGGAAAATTGGTTTCTAAAGATGAGAAGGATCCCGCTCGAATCGCGGCGATCGCGCAACTGATTTCATGGCTTGATGATCCTGAGCGTGGCGCACGGCGCGCCAGCGCGGAGACGCTTGTGACTTTGAAATCCAAGGACGCGCTGCCGCGCTTGGAGGCAATGTCCAAGAGCGATCCCGATCCCGATGTGCGCGAGGCCGCGGCTGATTGGGTGAAGCGCATCAATAGTTGATGATTTGGTGAATGTGACGGTGAATGCAATTGAGCTGCGTGGAATGCGCGTGGATATTTTTTTGCGCATCAAGTGAGCGTGCAAAGTTGCGCCGCTACTTCACGGATTTGTGAGCGCCTCTAGTTTGGCGAGTTGCTCAGGCGTGTCCACTCCGTGAAAGCGCGCGTGGCCCACGGCGACAGCGATGTCAAAGCCGTGTTCCAAAATGCGAAGTTGCTCAAGGTTTTCAGTGAGCTCCAATGGAGTGGGTTTGAGCGCGATGAATTTCGGCAGGAATTCGCGGCGATACACGTATAAACCCACATGCTTGAGCGGGGGCGCGCCCGGAATTGTTGCGTCGCGCTGAAATGGAATCAGCGCGCGGCTGAAGTACAAAGCGTGTCCATTGGCGGCGATTGCGACCTTGACCAAGTTGGGATCGCGCGGGTCTTCACCGGGCATGAACGGACTCGCAACGGTGGCCACTGGAACATGCGCGCCCGCATTGTGCAGCGCTTCAATGGCAAGATCGATCAACTCTGGTTCGATGCGCGGTTCGTCGCCTTGCACATTCACAATGATGTCGGCGTCCATGTCGCGCGCAACTTCCGCAATGCGACTTGTTCCGTTGAAATGATCCGCGCGTGTGAGTTGCGCATGAAAGCCGGCCTTGGTGACCGCGTCGAAAATGCGTTGGTCATCCGTGGCCACAACCACGCGTTGAATGTGCTTGGCCTTGGCGGCCTGCGCGCAGACATGGACAATAATTGGCGTGCCCGCGAGCAGCGCCATTGGCTTGCCAGGAAATCTCACGCTACCCCAACGCGCGGGAATGACCGCGACCGCTTTTAGATTTGTGCTTTGCTGACCCTGCAAATCCGCGCCAATGCGGGCAGGCATCAGCCGCCCAATTCCTTGATGACGGTGTCGATCAATTTGCGCTTGTCGCGGATGTCCTTGTAGCCAATATTTTTGCGCAGAATTGCCGAGCAAATTTCGGCGGCTTCCTTGGCGGGACCGGCCGATTTGTCGCCGCGCGATTGCTCAATCAAACTGTTCATCAAGTCGTAACGAATGTCCAATTCGCGGTCGGCGCCGGTGGCGTCAAGCACTTGAAGCGCCTCGCGGAATTCGCCAATGGCCTCCACGTGCCAGCCTTCTGCGGCGAAACATTTTCCCAACATGTGCGCCGCGTTCAAGCGACACTTGGCCTCATCCTTGGCGGCTTGAAAGCAAGGCATGGCGTCTTCAAAGCGGCCAAGTTCAAACCAGATTCGTCCAACTTCCGCCTTCAGGCTGCGATCGGTTGGATACTTCTCCATGCGCCCCGCGTATTCGCTGCCCTCAAGTTCTAGGCAATTGTTGCGAGTGTCCGTGACGGATTGTTTCAGACTTTCATTGGATGGATCTTTTGCAAGCGCCGCTTCAGCCTCGCGCAACTTGCGTCGAGATTGCGCGATGCGAATATCTCCCGCGGCCATTCGAAATCGATATTCACTGAGGCGATTGAAACCGTCCAAATACACTTCATGGGATTTTTCTTCCGCGTCGGCGGTGCCCACGCGCCTCAGCAAAGTGGCGTATTTCTGCACGTTTTCGGCAAGTGCAGGGTTTGTTTCCCAGTCCAATTTCGCGCGCTCAAGATTTCGCAAATCAGTATCGCCGCCCGCCGCGATGCTGTCCTGCTCTTGCAGTGCGCGCTGTTTGTCGGCGTCTTTAATGTTGCCGCGGAAACCACCATCTTGATTGTTGTTGTAGCCACCTTGTTGAATGGCGCGCGCCGCTGTGAGTTGCTTGAGTTCGGAAACCAACTTTCCGTCGGAAGGATCCAAACGTACCGCTTCTTCGCCACAAGCGAAGGCCTCGTTCCAAGCGTCCACGGTTGAGAAAAGATCCTTGGCTTGGATCCACAAACTCTTGCTTGGTTTTTTTCTTTGCTGCGCGCGCACCAAATTCAATGTCATGGGCGCGAGCCATCGACCAAGTTCCTGCATGGATAATTTTCCAGAAAATTCCAGAAACTTCATCAACGCTGGAAGATTGTTCAAGTCGCGCATCCAAATGTATTCGGCCGCCGCCAGCTTGGACATATTTCCACCCACGCCATCATCAACCGTTTTGATTTCCTTGCCTGAGGCTGGCTTGCCGCCACCTTGTATGAAACTTTTCGCCGCGTCAAACATGGCTTGATGGAAGGCCATGTTTCCTGGATCAAGTTTGATGGCGCTGGAAAAAAGATTCAGGGCGTATTCAAAGTTTCCATTTTTCACCATGGAGGTGGCGTGCTGAAAAAATTTGGCGGCTTTTTCAGGTTGTGGTTCCACCACGCCCTTGGCGGCTTTCTCATCCGCTTTTGCGGAGGCATCACCACTTTTTTTCCAATTAAACATTCGCGACTGCTCCTAAATACATGCTTGAATATTGCCTGATCAATGCTTGCGCATGCGTGATCAGACCCTCACTTGGAGTGTCAAAGGTAAGCCCTTACGGGCTTGGGGTCAACGCAGAATACGGGAGTGAATTACGATGGGTTGCGTGACCAATCACCAACGTTTTATCTTGACCTATCCCGATCCGATTTTGCGCATGAAAGCCAAAGCGATCCCCAAAGTCACCAAATCCATTCGCGATTTGGTGGCGGACATGTTTCGATTGATGCGCGAGGAGGAGGGCGCGGGATTGGCGGCGCCACAAGTGGGCGAGTCGTTGCGACTTTTCATAACAGAGGCGCGACCCGATGACGGCGTTCCAGAACGCGTGTTCATCAATCCGGTGCTGAGCAAGTTGGACGGCGATTTGATTCCATATGACGAAGGTTGTTTAAGTTTGCCCGCGATTCGTGGAATGATTCGTCGACCAACTTTTGTCGCCATCGACGCGATAGATCTGGATGGAAATGTTGTGCATCTGGAAAGCGACGCGTTTCCCGCGCGCGTGTGGCAGCATGAGTTTGACCACTTGGATGGAATGCTGATCATTGATCGCATGTCGCCGATCGATCGTTTGCGCACGCGCAAGATGATCAAAGAACTTGAACGCGAAGCGGGTCTGTAAGTGGACCAGGCAAACGTGGTGTTTTTTGGCAGCGGAAGTTTGGGTGTTCCTTGCTTGCAAGAACTCGCCCGGCGTGGCTGTATTGATGTTGTTGTAAGCCAGCCTGATCGTCCCGCGGGGCGCGGACGTGTGAGCACGCCCACGCCAATCTCCGTTGCGGCGCTTGAATGTGGATTGAAATTAATCCGCACCGACAATGCCAATCAACTTGAAACGCGCGATCAATGCGCGCGCGCCAAGGTGATCGTGGTGATCGCGTTTGGACAAAAGTTGCTGCCCGAATTGATCGCGGATCGCGTGGCCATCAATTTGCATCCATCGGCGCTGCCCAAGTGGCGTGGAGCCGCGCCGATTCAGCGGGCCATGATGGCGGGCGAGCAGCGGATTACCGCGTGCGCCATGGCGGTGGCGGAGCGCATGGATGCCGGCGCGATTTATGCCAGGCATGATTTTGAATTGGGCGCGACGGAAACCGCCGGAGAGTTGCATGATCGAATCGCGCGCGACAGCGTTGAGATGATGCTGCAAACCATTGAGCGTGCGCGCGTTGGCGCGATCATCGGGCAGGAGCAAATTGAAGCCCATGCCACGCGCGCCATGAAACTTTCCAAGAGCGAGGCCTATGTTGATTTTGCGCAAACAGCGCCGTTGGTCCGCTGTCGAATCCATGGTTTGGCGCCGTGGCCAGGGTGCGACGCGGAAATTTCCGGCGAGCCGATTCGGTTGCTGCGGGTGCGCGAAGTTTCAGTGAATGGCGCGGCTTTGAGCGCTGCGCCAAGCGAAAATGCGCCAGGTGCAAATTTACCAGGTGCAAATTTACCGGGCGAAATATTGCAAGGAGGATTTGTGGCTTGCGCAGTGGGCGCCATTGAAATCATGCAAGTGCAACCCGTTGGTGGCCGCGCCATGGCTTGGCAAGATTTTTGTAGAGGTCGATCCATTCAGGCGGGTCAACGCATGACCTCGGCGCCGCGCAAGGAGCAGGCGTGAGCAAGATGTATTTTCATCGCGGTTGCGACAACTCCTTATTTGGCGTGCCGCCACATGTGGGGTTGGCTTGACATCGCCTTCGCAATCAAATTTGAATATGCAAGCGGATTTGCGATTGGAAGATTTGGAATATCCATTCTCGCAACATTTGATCGCAACCATGCCGGCCGAACCACGCGACAGCGCGCGCCTGATGGTGGTGCGACGCGACAATGAAGAAATCATCCACGCGCGGGTATCCGATTTGCCACAGTGGCTTCGCCAAGGCGATCAATTGGTATTGAATGAAACCCAGGTGGCGTCGGCGCGCGTGGTGCTGAAACGCGAACACGATGGCCGTGAATTTGAAGGTTTATTGGCTGAAAAACGCGCAGATGGAACTTGGTTGCTGATGGCCAAGAACAGCCGAAAGTTTTGCGCTGGCGATCGCTTGCGCTTGCAACATGAAAGCGGCAATGCGGGCGCGACATTGCGTTGTTTGGAAAAAGAATCCGATGGCTGGGTTGTCGAGTTCGTTGATGAAGTGGATTCATCGCAAGCGCTTGAGGAATGTGGACGCACTCCTTTGCCGCCATATATTTTGCGCGCCCGGGGCGAGCGCGCGCAAAGCGATGCCTTTGATCGCGCCCGATATAGAACCACGTTTGGTCAAGACAATCGATTCCACTCCGTCGCGTCGCCCACCGCGGGATTGCATTTCACGCCAGAACTTTTGCGCCGCGTTGACCAAGTCACGCAACGACCGCCAGTCTTTGTGACTCTGGAAGTTGGCATGGGAACTTTCAAGCCCGTTGAAGCGGCGCGTCTGTCCGACCACGTGATGCACATGGAGCGATTTTTGGTTTCAGCGCCCTCCTTGGCGCAGATCGCATCAACGCGCCCCAATGGACGTTTGGTTGTGATTGGCACCACCACGGTTCGAGCCTTGGAAAGCCTGCCCGATCCGCTGCCAAACAGTGATTTCTATGGGCAATCACGCTTGTTTATTCAGCCGGGGTATCAGTTCAAGCACGTCGACGCCTTGCTAACAAACTTTCACTTGCCACGCAGCACGTTGCTAAGTTTGGTGGGATCCTTGGTAGGACTCGATCGGCTGAAATCCCTTTATGCTCTAGCACAACACATGAACTATCGCTTCTATTCTTATGGCGACGCCATGCTTATTCTGTGAACAATCAAATCTATCAGCGCACGCGCTTGGCGCTTGCGTGAAAACCTCCCAACACAACAACACACACACACAAATGAAACTCAGTGAACTGGTCGCAAAAGTAAATGGTCTTCAGCGCGACGCCTCTCAAAGCGTTGGTGATGTTGAAATTCAAAGCGTGATCGATGACAGCCGCGCCGCTCGTCCGGGCGCTCTCTTTGTGGCACGCGCTGGTTCCAAGGGGCAGGGCGCCGCTTTCATAGAAGCCGCGGTTCGCGCCGGAGTATCCGCGTTAGTGGTTGCCATGGACGACGCGATTCCTCCGGGAGTAGTCGCCTATCGCTGCGTGAATCCAAGCGCCATGTTGGCGCCATTGGCGCACGCCTTCGCGGGCTTTCCCTCAAAACACTTGAAAATGTTGGGCGTTACTGGCACAAATGGAAAAACAACCGTTGCGTTCTTTGTGCAGCAACTGATGTTGGCCGCGGGCAGCAAATTTGGCTTGATGGGAACCATACTTATTGATGATGGACAAACCCGCGCTCCGGCCGAGCTCACCACGCCCGGCGCCGCCGCCATTGCGCCTTTGTTAAAGCGCATGCGTGACAATGGTTGCAAAGGCGTTGCCATGGAGGTGAGCAGTCACGCGCTTGAGCAAGGACGCGTGGCCGAGATTGACTTTGAGGTGGCCCTGTTTACAAATCTTTCAGGCGATCATTTGGATTACCACGGCAACATGGAGTCTTACGCCAACGCCAAGGCGAAATTGTTTGAACATCTTCGCGGCGACGCCATCGCGATTGTCAATGCGGATGATCCGATGCACGCGCGCATGTTGCGCGATTGCCGCGCGCGGGTTTTGCGTTGCGGTGTTGTTGGCGCAAGCGCCATGCAGTTGGATGTGGAGGCCAGCGTGCTTGAGGCGCGCATTGGATCCATGCGTCTTCGCCTTCGCGGGCCATGGGGCGAAGTTTCCGCGCGCTTGCCAGTGATGGGCCGCCACAATGCCACCAATGCCTCGCAAGCGGCCGCCGCGGCGTGGGCGTTGGGCGCCAATAAAGAGCAGATTGAGGCGGGTTTAGCCACTATTTCGGCTCCGCCTGGACGGCTTGAACCAGTCACGGATTTGGATTCGCCTTTGGCGGTGTTGGTGGATTATGCGCACACAGACGACGCGTTGCTGAACGTGTTGCGCGCGCTTCGGCCGGCGCTTGCGGCGGGTGGAAAACTAATCACGGTGTTTGGTTGCGGAGGGGATCGCGATCGTTCCAAGCGACCACGCATGGCGGCGGTTGCCAGCGAGCATTCTGACGTTGCCATTATCACCAGCGATAATCCACGCACTGAAGATCCCGCGAGCATTGTGGATGAAGTTGCGCTTGGAGTTCCCGCGGCTAGTCGAGCCAGAGTGTTGAAAATAATCGATCGCCGCGATGCCATCATGCAAGCGGTGGCTATGGCGCGTCCTGGCGACGCGGTGTTGATCGCTGGCAAGGGGCACGAGGACTATCAAATTGTGGGCACGGTAAAAAAACCTTTTGATGATCGCGTGGTGGCGCGTGAGGCGTTGCGCGCGGCGGAGAAAAACCTATGAGCGATTTTTTAACGGCGCAAGAGTTCGCCCAAGCGACTGGCGGAACCTGGCTTGAACAACCAACGCAACCGATCACGGGCGTGGCCATCGACACGCGCGAAGATCTCACTGGAAAAATATTCTTGGCGTTGCGCGGTGAAAAAGCCGACGGCCACGCGTACTTGGGGGCCGCCCAAAAAGCCGGCGCCGCCGCAGTGATGATTGAAAAAAAAGACTGCGAATGCCCAGGTATCGCGCGCTTATTGGTGCCCAATGTGCAGTCCGCGCTCACGGCCGCCGCCGCCGCTTGGCGCCAAAAATTGCATTGCCATTGCGTGGCAATTACGGGAAGCGCGGGCAAAACCACAACGCGCCGATTGATCGCGGCGGCGCTTGAAGTGTTCGGTAGCACGCACGCAAGCCCCAAAAGTTTCAACAATCATCTTGGCGTTCCGCTGACGATTTTGTCGGCGCCGCTGGGAACAAAATTTCTGGTGCTTGAAATTGGAATGAATCACCCCGGCGAAATTGAACCGCTGTCGCGGTTGGCGCGCCCGGAGGTGGCCATGATTGTGAACAGCGGCAGCGCGCATCTTGGCGGACTTGGAAGCCGCGATGCCATCGCGCTGGAAAAGTGCGCCATCGCCCGTGGCCTTGACACTTCCGGAACATTTGTGATTCACGGAGACTCGCCTGGACTTGTGGATCTGGCGCTGAAAGAGCGTCGGCCCGCGGGCGGTTTGCTGCAACTGTTTGGTCAAGGCGGTCGCTGCCTGTGGAAATTATTTTCGCGTGAAGTCAACGGCGATGGTTCGCAGAACATTGTGGTGCAAGGTCCCGCGTATGGTGGCGGCCGTAAAATATCTTTCACCATGCGACTGCCCGGACTTCACAACGCGCTCAACGCCACGGGCGCTTTCGCCGCCATCGCCGCGCTGGGTCTGGATCCGGCGCTGGCCACCAACGCCATGGGCGCCGTTGAAGCCGCCGATGGACGCATGGTGTGCGAGCGGGTGGGAATGATTGACATTTACAACGACTCCTACAACGCAAATCCCGAGGCCATGTTGGCGTCGATTGGTTCGTTTGCGGAGATGACCGTCATGGCCACGCGCCGAGTTGTGGCGCTGGGCGACATGCATGAACTTGGCGAGCAAAGCCAAGCCTTGCACCACATGGTGGGCGAGCGTTTAGCCACTGCTTTTAGCGGAAATCCGCCGGAAATCATCATGACTTGCGGACCGCTCAGCGCCGAGATCGCGCGCGCCGCGAAGGCGTTGCAACCGCAAGTTCACGTGGAAATGATCAGCGATTTAACGGTCGAGGCGCCTCGCTTGGCCGCTCTGCTGCGTGACGGAGACGCGCTGTTGATCAAGGGCTCGCGCGCCAGTTCCATGGAGCGACTTCTTGAGGCGATCCGCGGCGAAAATTCTCGCGCCAAGAGTGCAAAGACTTCTTGACCAATCGACCGATGAAGAATTCATCTCATGTTTTTTAATCTTGTGGACCTTTGTCAGAATTGGCTTGACGAGCATGGACTCTCGGCGCTTGTGCAATTGATGTACCAGCTGGAGTTTCGCGCGCTGCTGGCCACGGCGTTGTCATTCGCCATCACCGTGTTTGCCGGTCCGAAAGTAATTCGTTGGCTGCACCGCAAAAAAGTGGGCGACTCTCCCGAGTTCTACAACCAAACGCTCAATGAGTTGATGAAATCCAAGGCCAATACTCCCACCATGGGCGGCATCTTGATCGTGGCCGCGATCTTGGTCAGCACATTCTTGTTATCCGATTGGATTCATAGCCGCTACGCGCAAGTTTGCATGTGCGTGCTGGTTTGGTTGGCGGGCGTTGGCTTCTTTGATGATTGGCTCAAACTCACCGCGCGGTTTCGCAAACTCGGAACGCGCGAAGGCTTGTTCATGTGGGAGAAACTACTTTTCACGCTGGGTATTGGCGTGATCGCGGGATATTTTCTATACAAAGGCGCGCAACAGATCGACGCCACCGTGTTGAATTTGCCATTCCAGCGCACCTATCCGCCAACGCCAATCGCGGAGGTGATCGTGCAGCCGCCCAATGTGGCTTCCAATGTGATTGTGCTTTCTTTGGCGTGGTTTGTTGTGCTGGCGGCATTTTGGATTGGCCTCATGAGCAACGCCGTCAATCTCACCGATGGCATGGACGGACTCGCGACGGGAACTGTTCTGATCGCAAGTATTGTCACGGCGGTGTTGGTGGCGATCGCGGTGAGTCCGCGCGCCAGTTTTTTCTTGATGGTTCCGCACGTGCCCGAGGCCAAGGAACTTTTGGTGATCGTGGGAGCGATGGCGGGGGCGTGCATGGGATTTCTGTGGTTCAATTGTCAACCCGCGGCGGTGTTCATGGGCGACACCGGAAGCTTGGCGCTTGGAGGATTGCTGGCGACTATTTTGGTTGCTATTCGACAGGAACTTTTGTTGCCGCTTGTTGGCGGAGTGTTTTTAATGGAGGCGGGCAGCGTTGTGGCGCAAGTTGGATGGTTCAAGATCACCAACAAACTCACGGGCAAGGGTCGGCGCATATTTCGTTGCGCGCCGATTCATCACCATTTCCAATTGCAGGGTTGGAATGAATCACAAACCGTGGTGCGATTCTGGTTGATCGCTTTGCTGCTGGGAATCGCGGCGTTAGCCATGCTGAAATTGCGCTGAAAGCGCGGTAAAATTGGGCGAATTCACGTTGACCCAGGCGCGCGGGCTGGCGATAAAAAACCGCCAAGCGGTCAATTCAAAATATTCAGGCGATCACACATTGAACAGAAAGTGCACCACGTCTCCATCTTGCATGACGTAGTTGCGCCCCTCACTGCGCATCTTGCCCGCGTCGCGAATGGCCTTCTCTGTTCCGAATTGCTCCAGGTCCTTCACCAAGTAGCACTCGGCGCGGATGAAACCCTTCTCAAAGTCGGTGTGGATCACGCCAGCGCTTTGCGGAGCGGTGAAGCCGCGGTGAATGGTCCACGCGCGAATTTCCTTGGGGCCAGCCGTGAAATAACTTTGCAAACCCAGCAAGTCGTACGCGGCGCGCGCCACAGTGGCAAGCGCGGGTTGATTCATGCCAAGGCTCGCCAGCATTTCGGCGCGGTCGGCCTCGGGCAACTCTGAAAGTTCGCTTTCAATTTTGGCGCAAACGCAAATCACTTGTCCGCCCTCAACTTTGGCGCGCGCAAGAACGCGCTTCACCATGTCGCACTCGCCATTCAAATCGTTCTCGTCAACATTGGCCACATACAAGACGGGCTTCGCGGTAATCAAGCCCAGTCCGCGGCCAAGCACGCGCTCTTCGGCGGTGAAATCACCACCGCGCAACGGATCGCCTTTGGCCAGCAGAATGAAAGCTTTTTCCAAGTAAGCCACGCGCGCGATCGCGTCCTTGTCGCCACCGCGGGCGGTGCGGCGCAAACGCTCCAAGCTGGATTCCACAACGCCCAAATCCGCCAGCGCCAATTCGGTGTCGATCGTTTCAATGTCGCGGATCGGATCGGGCTTGCCGTCCACGTGCATCACATCCGGGTCCTCAAAGCAACGCACCACGTGCAGAATGGCGTCGACCTCGCGAATGTGGCTGAGAAATTTATTGCCCAGTCCCTGGCCCTCGCTGGCGCCGCGCACCAAACCGGCGATGTCGACAATGCGCACCGAGGCGGGAATTATTTTCTCGCTCTGGATTTTCTTGGCGATGATGGGAAGGCGATCATCGGGCACATTCACCACGCCCACATTCGGCTCGATGGTGCAGAAGGGATAGTTGGCGGCCTCAATTCCCGCCGCGGTGAGGGCGTTGAAGAGCGTGCTCTTGCCAACATTTGGTAATCCAACGATGCCGCATTCCATATCGCAACTCCTGGGTTTAAAATTTCACGAGCGGGGGGAACATAGTAGCGGCGAATCCTGTCGCCGAGGCGTTACGCTTGGGCGATGTCGTCGCATGATCGTCCCACCGCAAGAGCCCGCAAGAGATTGATTTTCTTGGGAGCGTTGGCGCTATTGGCCACAACTGGTTTGGCCGCGCGCTTATGGCAATTGACCGTGGTTGATGGCGTGGAGTTGCGTCAAGAAGCCGAGCAACGGTTGGACCGAACTGTTTGGCTTTCCACGGTGCGCGGTGACATTGTGGATCGTCTTGGACGAGTGATCGCCAAAGATATTCCGGCGTGGGATGTCGCGCTTGATTATTCAGTGATGGATGGATCGTGGGTTCGAGATCGCGCCAAACGCACGGCTCGAAAATTGTACGGGCGCTCCATGTGGAGCCGTCTTTCGCGCGAGGCGCGTGATTCAACCGTGGAGTTATGTCTTTTGCGCGAGGAAGAAGCGCGCAACGAACTGCTTGAACAAGTTGCGTTCCACTGCAAGATTTCGCGCGCCCAAATTGACGAGCAAATGGAGACCATCCGCGCGCAAGTGCAAAAGCGCGCCGAGGGAATCTGGAGCAAGCAACGCGAAGCGCTCGCCGCGAAGTTGGGCCATGATCCAGGCGACTCATTCCACGCGGAGCCAATTCGCGAGCAAAAAACTTCGCACGTGGTGGCGCGTGATGTTTCAGATGAGTCGGCGTCCGCCATGCGCAAAGTGGCCGACGAGTTTCCAGATTCGCTCGAGGTCATCGACGCGTCGCGAAGAGTTCGGCCTTGGGAATCCGCGGACGTTCGCCTGAGTAGAAAAACGCTGCCAAAACCACTACAAAATGCTGGTGATACCAACATTCATGTGCGTGGAGTTTTTGACCACGTGCTGGGAACAATTCGCGAGGAGACATGGGCCGAGGACTTGGCGCGTCGTCCGTTTGTCAGGAGCGATGGAACAATTGATCCCGGCGGATATCGACCCGGTCCCGATCTTGTTGGCGGGCGCGGACTTGAAGCGGCGTATGAGGATTGGTTGCGGGGCAAGCGTGGTCAACTTCAATCGCGCCTGGATAGCGGAGTGAGTGAACGAGTGGAGCGCGTGGATGGGAAAAAATTAAAGTTGACCATTGACATTGAATTGCAGGCGCGCGTGCAGGCGATTTTAAATCCGGAGTTTGGTTTGACTCGGGTTCAAGAGTGGCATCATGGTGGCGAGGGTGGATTGCCGCTTGGAACACCATTGGCAAGCGCGGCGGTGATTGTTGAAGTGGAAAGTGGCGACGTCTTGGCGCTTGGAAGTTGGCCCACCTTGGCCGACGCGCAGGGAATGTCACCAAGCGATATTTTTCGATTGCAGCCTGGCGTGAACCGCGCCACGGAGGGTGTGTATCCACCAGGCTCGATTGTGAAACCGTTGGTGTATGTGTGCGCGGTCGGCGCAGGAAAATTTCCGCTCGCCGGCGCGGTGGAATGCAAGGGACATTATTTTTCCGAGTACACGGATCGCGCGCGATGCTGGATTTACCGACCGCAATATGGCATGACCAATCACACTGAACAAACGGGTGGACCACTCTCTGTTGAGGGCGCAATCAGCCGTTCTTGCAACATTTTCTTCTACACAGTGGCGCACAAATTTGGCTTGCGATCGCTTGTGGATTGTTATCGAAGTTTGGGCGTTGGCATGACATTGGGAACTGGTTTGCAAGGACCACTGCCCGCGTCACAGCGCTCACCGGGTGGCGAAAGCATCGGCATGATTCCAAATGAGGAGCAACTTTTAAATATTGAAGCGCGACACGACTTGTTCACACCCATCATCATGGGCATCGGTCAAGGGCCGATCGCATGGACTCCACTGCAAGCCGCAAATGCGTTTGCAACGCTCGCGCGCGGCGGTGAAATTTGTGACGCTCGAATCATCAGCGATGTTGCAGCGTTGCCACCCGATCGTAGAACGGGCTCGCTGGACATGCCCGCCGAAGCGGTTCGCCGCGCGCTTGAAGGATTGCGGCAATCCGTGGAGGAGAAGCATGGAACCGGTCACCATATTAAATATGGTGATGGCACCCAAGAACCAATTATTTTAATTCCTGGCATCACTGTGCGCGGAAAAACTGGAACTGCCCAAGCGCCGCCGCTTCCACTGGACGACAATGGCGATGGCAAGTCTGATCGTTCGTTGAAGGGAATTGACCACGCTTGGTTCGTGGGGCTCGCAGGAGAAAAAGGCGAGAAGCCAAAGTACGCTATCGCGGTGCTTGTGGATCGCGGTGGCAGTGGAGGCAAGGCGGCGGGTCCGATCGCCAAGCAAATTGTGCAGGCATTGCTCGACGAGGGATATTTGCAGGAAACATTGAACTCAAAAAACCCTGATAAAAATAGCGATTCTGATACATTTTCTCCCTCCTCGGATCCGCAACCGCCCGAACCAGAAGCGAGCGAAGGTTGAGCAGCAGCATGAGCGCGGTTTCCCCACCACTTGGTTACACCGGCGGTCGCGCGGTTGGTCCAGCTGGACTTGCGGGGTTCAATCCGGGTTGGATTATGGTGGTGGCGGCGGTGGGATTAAGTTTAGTTGGCAGTTACATAATTTCGATCACCGAGCCCGGCTTGGCCAAGCGGCAATTTTTTTTCGCGTTGATTGGCATGGTCGCCGCCGCGGCGGCATGCTTGCCTGACCACAAGTTTCTCAGTCGAAGCGCGTGGGCTCTCTACGTTGTCTCCATTATCTTGTTGATATTTGTGTTGATTCCAGGAACGCCGGATTGGTTGGTGCGGCCAAAGAACGGCGCGCGGCGTTGGATTAATTTGGGATTTTTTGAATTTCAACCAAGCGAGATTGCCAAACTTGCGTTGGTGTTGGTGCTGGCGCGATGGCTGCGTCGGCCTCCAACGATCGCACGCTGGCGCGGATTTTTCGCGCCATTTTTTATCGCGGCGCCGCTTCTGATGCTGATACTTATAGAGCCTGATCTTGGAACGGCCATGTTGTTTATTCCACCAGTGCTCGCCATGCTGCTAGTTGCGGGCGCAAGAAAAAAACATATCGCCACGCTTATTTTAAGCGTCTTGGTGATCGCGCCTATCACGTATCCAATTTTGCGGCCGCATCAACGCGAGCGTGTTGACGCGCTTTTTGCCCAGTTTCGCGGGGATGATCGCTATGCGCGTGATATTGGATTTCAAGCGGATCGCGCCATGACCCTGGTTGGAGCCGGTGGACTTTGGGGCAACGATCCTGATCACGCCGAGGCTTTGGTGCGCAACAATCATCTGCCCGAGGAGCACAACGACATGATCTTCGCCGTGATTTGTTGTCGATGGGGATTTGTTGGCGGCCTTGGGACGTGGGGCTTGGGACTTCTGTACGCCGGCGGCGCGGTGATTTGCGCGCTCTGCGCCCGCGACCCGTTCTCGCGGCTCATCGCCACGGGCATTGCCGCAATCGTGTTCACGCAAATCGCCATCAACACTGGAATGACGCTCGGCGTTTTTCCGGTGACCGGCATCACTCTGCCATTTGTGAGTTACGGTGGCTCAAGTATGGTGTCAGGTTGGCTCGCCACCGGAATTATTTTTGGACTTGGAATTCGCAAACCACGCAACTTGGAAAGCCTAGGAGGTGCTCGATGAATAGGGTCTCTGCTCCGCCGCCACTTTTTTATGAGATGTTGAAATCGCAATCGATCGAACTGGATCACGGCGACGAGGACAAGTTGGGGACATTCTTGTCCCACTTGCTCTTGGTGAATCAGCAATTTAATTTGACCGCCATCAAGGATCCTTCCGAGGCGTGGGTGAAGCACATCGCGGACAGTCTTTCGTTGCTGCCTTTTCTTGCGGCCCTTGACGCAAAAAATGTTGCCGATATTGGTTCGGGCGGCGGCTTGCCGGGCATTCCACTGGCCATCGCCATGCCCAATGTGTCCTTCACTTTGATCGAAAGCACAGGGAAAAAGGCTCGATTTCTGTCAGAGGCCATTGAGTTGCTTGGCTTGTCAAACGTGTCGGTTATGCAGGCGCGCATAGAGGACGCATCCGCGTTCCGTAGCCCGGAGCGCGAGGCCCTTGACGCGGTCACGTGCCGCGCGGTTGGGCAATTGGCGTCGATCATTGAGCTGGCGGTTCCACTGTTGAAAGTGGACGGCGTGTTGCTTGCCATCAAAGGCGAGCGTGCGCCGCAAGAAATAGAGGCGGCGCAAAGGGCCCTTGAATTATTGCACGCTAAGGTAGACACAACCACCCGCACTCCAACGGGAACGATTGTTGCGGTTGTGAAATTGGCCAAGACTTCGCGGTTGTATCCGCGCGATCAAGGACTTCCTTCACGCAAGCCGCTTGGAATTGTGGACCCCAATGACTCTGATTTGCAACAAGACTAGAAATTTTCAATGACATTGCACGCTGAATCCATGTTGTGTGAGGATGGCCCGCTGGCGCGGCGCTTGGTTGGTTTTGAAATGCGTCCCCAGCAAGTGGAGATGGCCAAATTGGTGGAGGAGGCGCTGGCCAAGCGCGGACGACTTTTGGTGGAGGCGGGAACGGGCGTTGGAAAAAGTTTCGCGTATCTCATTCCTGCCATCGCCCGCGCGGTGGAGGCCAAGGAGCGCGTGATCATTTCAACCAACACCATTAGTTTGCAGGAGCAGTTGATTGAAAAAGATCTGCCGTTGTTGCGCGCCGCGTCCAGCCACGAGTTCAGCGCGGTTTTAGCCAAAGGCCGCGGAAATTACGTCAGTTTGCGCCGCTTGCGTTTGGCCAGCGAGCGTCAAGAGCGGCTCTTTCCCGATGAGGAAGAGCGCCATCTATTGCACGCCGTGGAAGATTGGGCCACTGAAACGCGTGATGGAACGTTGTCTTCGCTGCCAGTGCTTCGGCCAGAAACAATTTGGGAGCAAGTGCAAAGCGACACGCACAATTGCATGGGCAAACGTTGTCCAACATATGACAAGTGTTTCTACCAGTCGGCGCGGCGGCGCATGGAGAACGCGGATATTTTGGTGTGCAACCACGCTTTGTTTTTCAGCGACTTGGCAATGCGCTCGCGCGGGCGTGGATTTCTTCCCGACTACACGCATGTGATCTTGGACGAAGCGCACGAAATAGAAACCGTGGCCAGTGAAAATTTTGGCTCGCGTTTATCCGAAAGCGGCGTGAAGCATTTTCTGCGCACGCTGGTTTCCAACAGCGGCAAGGGCTACTTGCCACAGTTGCGTTTAGCCAACGCTGGTTTGGAGCGCATCGAGCAGGCGGTGCGTTGCGTGGAGTTATGCGAGCAAGCGGCGGAGGGGTTGTTCAACGATCTTTGGCACTTGTCAAAAAATGGCTCGTCCGATCCAGAGTCCGCGGGCGAGCAGAGGGTGATTGGCGCAAACGCGGTGGTGGAATCGTTGAGCGAGCCCATGAAAAACTTGGCAGGAATGCTGCGTTTTTTGCGGGAATCAGCCCAGGAAGTGGATCAATTTGAACTGAATGCGTTCGCCGAACGCGCGGATGCGTTCGCGCTGGCCAGTCAATCTTTGGTGGCGCAAAATATTCCTGGTTGCGTGTACTGGATTGAAGGCGGACGGAAAAATAAACGCAGCGCGCGCGCGGCGGTGTCGCTTCAAGCGGCCGCGGTGGATGTGTCGCCCCTGTTGCGTGAGCAACTTTTCTCCAAGAACATTTCCGTGGTGCTCACCAGCGCCACGCTGGCGACCGGCTTGAACGACTTCTCGCTTGCGTCGCGGCGCCTAGGTTGCGATGACGCCAAGACCGTGCAACTTGGAAGTCCGTTTGATCTTGCTCGCCAAGTGAAATTTATCATTGACGCCACGATGCCCGATCCAACCGATCAGAATTTTGAGGCCGCGTTGGCCAATCGAATTTTGCGCCATGTGCGTGAGACCGATGGCGGCGCGTTTGTGTTGTTCACAAGCTTGGCCACCATGGAGCGCGTGGCGCGCGTGGTTGAATCTGATTTCGCGCGCGACGGGCATCCATTCTTCGTGCAGAACCGCGGCATGCCGCGAAACATCATGCTGGACCGATTTAAAGAGGATTCGCGAAGTGTGCTGTTTGGAGTCAGCAGTTTTTGGCAGGGCGTGGATGTGCGCGGCGATGGTTTGCGCAACGTGATCATCACGCGGCTTCCATTTGAAAGTCCGGACAAGCCGCTCACCAAGGCGCGCGGCGAAAAGTTGGCCAGCGAGGGCGGCGATTCATTTCGCGACGATCAGCTTCCGCGCGCAATTCTGCGGTTTCGACAGGGTTTTGGGCGCTTGATTCGCTCGAGCCAAGATTCGGGGCGCGTGGTTGTGTTGGATTCTCGCATCGCCAAAAAGAATTACGGCCGCGCGTTTCTTAAGGCGTTGCCCGAAGGCGTGATCCCTGAAATTGACGAGGGTGAGGGAATTGATCCGCCGAGTTTTGAAGAGTGATCACGCTTTGATGATGGAACTTTTGGAGAACGTACCGCCCAAAATTTTCGCGCTTGGCGCCTTGAGCCACTCGTCTAAAATATTGGCGTACACGCCGCGGAAATCCTGCTTGAATTTCAAGTCGCCTTGATCAAGGTCCGTGAGGCTTGGATGATCGCCATGCACGCCAGCTTTCACTTTGGATCCAATCACAAACATGGGCGCCGCAGTTCCGTGATCGGTTCCGCCACTGGCATTTTGTTTCACGCGTCGACCAAATTCACTGAACACCATGGTGACCACGCGGTCCTCGGCATGTTGCGCCGCCAATTCCTTTTGGAACGCGGCCAAGGCGTCGCCCACTTGTTGCAACGCGCGGCCGTGGCTGCCAAGTTGACCGCCATGCGTGTCGTAGCCACCTTGGGAAACGTAGTACACGCGCGTTGGCATTCCGTCGCGAATCAGGGCGGAAACAATGCGAAGTTGATTGGCGATATCAGAGTTTGGCCATGTGGTGAGAGGCGATTTGCCTACCGCGGCGCGAATGCGATCGCTACCCAGTTGAGCGTCAAGCGCTGTGCGCATTAAAAATGCCGCCTGGCTTGTCTGCGTGGTTTCAGGCAAAATTCCGGCGCGGTTGATCTGTTGATATGGATCATCCAAACTCTTGTGCAGATCTTTTCCAAGCCAGCGAAATAGTTCGGCGCTCTCAAATGAAATTGGTTTTTGCACTTGGCCATTCAGCGCCAGCGGAGCGGTGCGTCCAATGCTGATCGATCCTTCTTGAATTGGCGTGCCGTTGCACGTGTTGTCAAAGTAGCGGCCGATCCAACCGTTGCCCTTGGCGCCAGTGTTTGCGGTTTGCCAAATATCCATGCTGGTGAAATGGCTTCGATTTGGATTTGGATATCCAACGCCTTGAAGCACCGCAAGCTTTCCATCGTCATACAAACTCTTCAAGCCCTTGAGCGAAGGATTCAATCCAAGTCCGCGTTGTTGATCAAGCATCAACGCGACGCCAGTCTGACCCTTGGCCGTGCCGCTTGGCGCCGGAATTCCAATTGTTGGCCGAGCGTTGTAATACTCGTTCATTCCAAATGGAATCACGGTGTTTAGGCCGTCATTTCCGCCGCCAAGTTGCACCACAACAAGAATGCGATCTTGTGGAAGTCCGGCGCCTCCAGGATTGCCAGCCAATTGCGCCACCATTCCAAGGGCTGAATTTTGTATGAATTGTGGAATAGTTGTGGCCATGCTGGCCAACGCCACGCCATGGCGCATGAACAATCGTCGTGAATATGGAATGTTGTGTTCACTCATTGATGTGCTCCTAAAGAATATCGCGCTAACACAGTTGGTACTCCGGCATGGCCGTGGTCAAGGCAAGCACGGCGATGATTCGATCATTGTCCAAGCGCTCGCCGCGACTTTTAGCGAAGGCCATGACTTGTTGAAGGCGCAATGGCGATGGGGATTGCGCCAAATTAAATCGCAGTAAATATTCAATACCACTCGCCATGTCCACACTGCCATCGGGTTGGCGCAAGTGGTCCACCAAATGCGTTGCGTCAAATGGAATGTCGCTGGCTTGCCATTCGTACATGTCGGGTTTGCGACCGGTGAGCAAATACACCAGCACATTTTGGCGAATGAACAAAGTGCTGGTGTTGATCCAACTGCGACCGCCGTCCCAGCCTTTGACATTGGGCGGAAAGAAAACATTTTGTCCCATCAAATCGGTGGCGCTTGCCAAGGCGCTTAGTTCGCGCACCGGAGTTCGAAGACTGCGCACCGCCTGCACTGTAAGTTGAATAGGACTTTTGATGATGGCGCCGCGGTTCTGCGCGCTGTAGAAGTAGGCGCTTGAAAAAACCGCGTCAAGCAGCGGTTTCAGCTCATATTTGCTGGCGCGGAGTTTGTTGGCCATGGCCAAAATGAACGCCTTCTGCTCTTTGGACATGTCGCCAGAAAAGTCGTTGACAAAAAACCTGAACAACTTTCCAGCCATGAATTCCGCGCACTCATTGCGCGCCAGAATGACATCCAAAAAACCATCGCCATCAAATTGGCCGCTCTTGCCCATGATGTTCTTGGTCGAGGTGTCATGGTTGTTGCCGTTGAAATAAAATGTGTCGTCTTTAAACGTATAGCCAGTGAGCGCCAGGGCGCCAGCTTTAATGTCGTCCTCGGTGTAGCCACGGCCCTCGCCGAGCGTGAACAATTCCATCAGTTCGCGCGCCAAGTTCTCATTGGGTTTGGACTTTTGATTCTCGTCATTGTCCAAATATTTAATCATGGCGGGATCGCGAATGATCCGGTGCGCCAACTGCGCGAAGTTGCCCGTGGCGAACTTTCGAAAAAGTTGGTTCTGCTGGTACATATGAAAGCTGTCTTCAATGGTGCGATAGCCCGTGGCGAAATGCCCATGAAAGAACAGCGTCATTTTTTCCTCAAGCGGCCGAGGGGTCTCAATCATGCGCTTGATCCACCACTTTTGAAGTTCGGCGATTTGCTTGCGATCCTCGCTTTGTTTGCGGTTGCGGTCGCGTTGCAGCGCGGCCAACACCTCCTCGTCATTGCTTAGGCGGGCTTTGCGCACCGTTTCACGCTGTTCATCCGTGAGCGGGCTCATGATGCTGTTGTCAAAAAGATCCGCCTTGACCGGCTCGACAGGTTGCGATTCGTATTTCACCAACTGGTCGACGGCTTTGTTCAATCCCATGTCGGCAAGCGCGCGCGCCTGCGATGGCGTGCCGCCAAAGCCCGCGCGATTGAGCAAATGAACAGCGGCCAAATAGTCGAAGGCTTTTTCAGGCAGTGGTTTGAGTGCATCTTCAAACATTCAAAGTCCTTTGATGAAATTCATTTCGCACAATCAACTTCACTTCGCAGCGCCCGCGCACACGTGGACAGATTTGGCCATGTAATGAACATTCGCATTCACGCGTTGGAACGACCATCCTCAATTGCAATTTCCGGCTCTTTCATAAAATTGTCGTTTTGCCATAGAGCCGCGATCACAATCACACCCAACGACACAAGTAAATACGAAGTTCTCGCCCCCACCATGCCGCGTTCGGCCGCGGCCGCCGCCACAAAAATCGCTGGCCACGCCACTGAAGCGGGGACCCGCCGTAATTTTAATAGCAGCCACGCCGGAAAAATGATTCCGTAAAAACCGAGCCAGCGCAAGTATGTCGCTTCGCCAGCGGAAGTCACGGATGAAACGGACGCGAGCAGTTCGCTTGCCGGCATCATCACAGGAACATCTACGGTGATGGCGGTGAGTAAATCAAGCACGAATCGACCCAGCGCCATGCCCACTACTGGCAAGGCTAAAACACTGGCGAAATTGATAAAACTTGCTCGACTTGTGGAACGCAGAATCCACGCCGGGGCTGTTGGCCAACTGCGAAGTGAAGTGGGGCTGGTCACGGAAACCATGGCGCACATGGTGAAAGAGGTTTGCAAAATAATTTGCGCCGCGATGGGCCACGCCAAAGACACAAGTCCAGTGGCCGCGTTGAATGTGCTTGCGGCAAATAAAAGTTGCGCCGCGAAGGCCACGCCAAACACCGCGAAGGAATGACGGCTTGGACTTTGTTGCAGAGCGCGGTGGAATGTTGGATCAAGCGCGGGGCAGAGCAAAAAACCAAATGCCATGAATGGCGCGGCCCATGCCAGCGACATTGGAGTCATACTTCCAACCACTGGTGGATCGTTGAGCGCGCCCAAACCATTTGTGGCAAACAGCGCGAAGCTTGCGATCGTGCAGACGGTTCCTGCAATCATCCAGAAGCGCCCCGTGCCTGGAAACATTAAAAATAAAAGTGGCAAGAGCCGGCATAGGTCGGACCAATTCACTGACGTTCCCAACAATCCTTGCATACCCAATCGGCGGTCAGCCCATGATCCAAACCAAGATTGAAAAGCGATTGTGACCCACGCAAACCAGCGAATGCTTGGCGCATATCGCGCCACGAATCGGCGGCTGGTTTCTGGTGTGAATACATATCCAAACGCCACGCAGCCCAGAATATTTGGAACGGCGAACGCGACAAACCCCGGCCAACCCCACCAACGCAGCAGCAGAATGGGCAAAAACATTCCAATGCACCACGTCCAACTACTGGCTAAATACAAACCCCAACCCACAATTTCAACGGATCGTCGCATTCACACATCATGACCGCAACACGCGAACATGTCGAGGTCACTCGTCGGTTGAATTGGTGGTGGCATTGTCAAGCGCGACCAGTTTTTGCGACTTGCGCAACGCGCGCGCCTTGGCCATGGACTTGGGCGTGCAATGAAACACAATCTGGCAACGACCCACGCGCTTGTCGCCACGCTTCTTGCTCATTTGCTGATGAATGTTGATGGCCAAATTGATATTGAATTCACCGCCAACTTTCACCAGCTCATCAATATCTTGTTCAGCTGTGATGTCGTACAAAGCTGGCCCAACGCAGGGACGCAGAAATCGATATTCCATTTTCTTGCAGACCACGAAATAATCGCTGCCCACTTTCCCAAATAGAAACAAACCGGCGGCGACTTCGCTGTTGCCAAGCAACGCGGCTCCCGCCATGGCGTTGTACCAATTTCGATTGGCGCGGCTAAATGGAAGCAGCGCGGTGAATCGATTGGAGTCCACGCGCCGCATGGTGATGCCGGATCGAAACGCGAACGGCAGCCAAATCAGGCTGCACACTTTTTGCCAGAACCAATTGCGCGTGCTCAAGCGGCTAATGAAAGCCTCGGCGCGTTCCGCCAACGTGCGTTTGACCACAATTGGAGTGGACGTTTCCACTTGGATCAAATTTGATTGCGCGGGTGCACTGCTCACAAATTCATCTTAGTCGTAGATACTGATGGCTTCTAGTGGTAATTGCGCAGTTTTTCGCTGTGAAACACAATGCAAACATGGCGCACGCTTGGCGGGTTAGGCTTGCAACGCAATGCCAAAACGTAATCTTGCAGTCTGCTCGTGGAGTCTGCGCCCGCGCGATCCAGTTGAATTGCTTGAGCGGTTGCGCGCCACTGGTTTGAACCGAGTGCAGTTGGCGCTTGCGCCAATGGTTGCGCAGCCAGAGGTTTGGAGCGGAGCGATTGATGTTCTGCGCGCAAATGGAATTGTGATTGAGAGCGGAATGTTGGCCATGGCGAGCGAGGATTATTCTTCGATCACACGCATTCGCGAGACTGGAGGTGTGCGACTCGACGCGCATTGGCCCGCAAATTTGGAGCGCGCCGCGCAGGTGGCGAACATTGCAAATCAGTTCGGCATTGCGCTGGTCACTTTTCACGCCGGATTTTTGCCGGAGCATCCGGGTGATCCAACGCGCGCGATCATGATCAATCGTTTGCGCGAGGTGATTGATCTCTTTGCAAATGTTGGCGTGAAGGTGGCGTTTGAAACCGGCCAGGAAAGCGCCGCCACTTTGAATGGCGTGCTTGATGAACTGAGCCGCGCAGATGTGGGCGTGAATTTTGATCCAGCCAACATGCTTTTGTATGGGTTGGATGACCCGCTTGCCGCGTTTGAAAAACTTTTGCCGCGGGTTCGCCAAGTGCACGCCAAGGACGCAATTGCCAGCGGAAAAACCGATGTTTGGGGCAGGGAAACCGCGGTGGGTGCGGGGCAAGTGCCGTGGCAGAAGTTCATGTGGTTGGTTTCAACTCTGCCAAGTGAGGTGGCCGTGGTGATTGAGCGTGAAGGCGGCGAGCGGCGCGTTGAGGAAATTGTTGCGGCAAAAAACTTCCTTCAACCTATGCTCTAGCCAAGAGGTCATCCGATGCCAACGTATGTCTATGAAGTGATCATGCCCAATGGAGAAGCTGGCGAACGCTTTGAAGTTTTTCAACCGCTGAGCGATCCCGCGCTTGAGAAGCATCCAGAAACTGGCGCGCCTGTGCGCCGCGCGATTGTTCTTCCGCAAGTGCAGACAACGTCCGACAAAGGCCGCTACTCAAAATCAAATTTGGAGCGCCTTGGTTTTTCCCGCTTTGAAAAGCGCGGCGATGGCCACTACGAGAAGACCGCCGGTCAAGGTCCCGACGCGATTTCGGCGGGTGATTAGGACGCACACTACATGAAGGCAACACCCGCAAGCGCAAACCGTGTGAAAGAATTAACGGTGTTATTGGATCGCGCAAACGAAGCGTATTACACGCACGCCGCGCCATTCATCAGCGATCAAGAATTTGATGTTCTACTGGCGGAATTGGTGGCGTTGGAGAAAAAACATCCCGAGCTTGCCGATGCGCATGGTCCCACAGCGCGTGTTGGCGGCGCGCCAAGCAAGGGCTTTGTCAGCGTGGCGCATCGCGTTGTGATGCAGTCTATTGACAACACATATGACATCGCGTCATTTCGTGAGTGGTATGCGAAATGCGAAGCCGCGTTGGGCGCGCAACCCGTGGTGGTGGCGGATCCAAAGATTGACGGAGTCGCAATTTCATTGCGCTATGAAGATGGGGTGTTGACGCAGGCGTTGACCCGCGGTGACGGAATCACCGGCGACGATGTGACAGCCAACATTAAAATGATTCGCAGCGTTCCGATTCGCCTCAAGGGCGCGGCGCCAAAAGTGCTGGAGGTGCGCGGCGAAATTGACATGCCTTTCGCCAGCTTTGCCCGCGTGAATGCGCAGCGTGAGAAAGAGGGCGAGCAGTTGTTTGTGAACGCTCGCAACGCCGCCGCGGGCACGTTGAAAAGTTTGGATCCCGCGGTGGTGCGCGCGCGTGGGTTGCGTTTCACCATGCATGGGCTTGGCGAATTCGACGCCATGGACATTGGCACCTACTGGAAAATGCTGGAAAAATGCAGGGGATTTGGCATTCCCACCAGCGCCCGCAGTATGCGCTGCCACGACTGCGCCATGGCGTGCGCCGCCATTGAAAGTTTTGACAAGGAGCGCGCGCAACTTGATTACGGCGTGGATGGAATGGTGGTGAAGATTGATTCGCTGGCGATGCGCGAGAAACTTGGATCCACCAGCAAGTCGCCGCGCTGGGCGATTGCGTTCAAGTATCCAGCCGAGCGTAAGACCACGACGCTGGTGAACATTGAATGGCAAGTGGGCAAGGGCGGCACGCTCACTCCGCGCGCCACCATGGAGCCGGTGTTTGTTGGCGGTAGCACGGTGCGCCACGCCACGCTGCACAACATCGAGGAGATTTGGCGCAAGGACATTCGCGTGGGTGACCGCGTGTTGGTTGAGAAGGCGGGCGAAATTATTCCACAAGTTGTGGAGGTGGATCTTTCAGCGCGCAAGAAAAGTAGCGTGCCGGTGGTGGCGCCGGTTGTGTGCCCAAGTTGCGCAAGTGAATTGGAAAAAGAGGGTCCAAAAATATTTTGCCGCAACCCGGCGTGCAAGGCGCAATTTTGCGAGCGTGTGAAATGGTTTGTGGGTCGCGATCAAATGAACATAGAAGGCCTTGGTGACAAGGTTGTCGATCAATTGGTGGACGCCGGCATGGTGAAAAAATTCGCGGACTTGTTCACTCTGAACGCCAAGACCATGGCCGACATGACCAGCGAGGCCACCACAAGCGCGGGCGCGCAACAGCGCAAAATTGGCTTAAAAACAGCTCAATCAATTATTGATTCAGCCAACAGTGCCAAGGGAAAAGGTTTGGCGCGTGTGTTGGCGGCGCTGGGTTTGCGACATATTGGCGCAACGGCAAGCAAGACATTGGCGAAAATGTTTCCAGACGCCGACGCGTTGTTGGCGGCAACGCAAGAGCAGTTTGAAGCGCTGGATGACTTTGGTGAAACCACGGCGGCAAGTTTGGCGGGGGACTTGCGCCGCTCAGACATTCGCAAGATGTTCAAGGATTTGGCGGCAGCTGGCGTGAATTTGCGAAGCCCTTTATATGGCGCGGCCAAGGCGGGCGGCGCGGGCACGGATGATATGTTCGCCGGAAAAACAATTGTGCTCACGGGCACGCTTGAGAATTTTGAGCGCTCGGATTTAGCCGAGCGGTTGGAATCACTCGGCGCAAAAATCAGCGGATCGGTCTCCAAGAAAACAGATTTTGTCATTGCTGGAAGCGACGCAGGTAGCAAATTGGAAAAGGCGCGCGCTTTGGGCGTGGCGATTTGGAACGAGGCTCAACTCGTGTCGGAATTAAAAAACTCCCGCGGATGAAGTCCGCGGGAGCAATTGTGCAAATTAAATGACACACGTGAAACAACGGGCATCATTTCATGCAATCAAGAAGCGGATG
The DNA here is from genome assembly GCA_947480055.1 of Planctomycetaceae bacterium. Taxonomy (GTDB): domain Bacteria; phylum Planctomycetota; class Phycisphaerae; order Phycisphaerales; family SM1A02; genus SYAC01. The sequence continues at coordinate 2,755 of CANKBX010000004.1, read as the reverse complement.
TTTCCCGCTTATTTCTTGGCGGCTGGTGGTCCAGGCAGTGGGCGAATATAGATGATTTCCACGGTTTCCACGGGAACATCACCGCGTTTGGTTGGCATGGCGCGAATCACATCGACCACATCCATGCCGTCAATCACTTGGCCAAACACCGCGTAGCCGGGGTTACGACCACCGGCGTTGAGAAACTGATTATCAACCGTGTTGATAAAGAATTGGCTTGTGGCTGAATTTGGATCGTTGGTTCGTGCCATTGCAAGAGTGCCGCGTGTATTGAGCAACCCATTCTTGCCTTCGTTGACAATCGGAGCGTTGGTGGACTTCTGCGCCATGTCGCTTGTGAATCCGCCGCCTTGGATCATAAAGTCGCGGATCACGCGGTGAAAAATTGTTTTGTCGTAGTAATTGGCATTCACATACGCCATGAAATTTTCAACGCTCTTTGGCGCCATCTTGTGATCAAGTTCCATGACCACATCACCCTTGTTGGTCTTCATCACCACATACATCATGTCTGACATTGGCATGGCTGTGGTTGTGGCGGGAGCTGCGGCTGGCGCAACTGGTTGAGCAGGAACTATGGATGTAACGGGCTTTGCTGGTGCGACAGGAGCTACCGGTGCGGGTGCAACTGGAGCTATCGGTGCGGGTGCAACTGGAGCTACAGGTTTTGCAGGCGCAATGGGAGCGTCAGGTTTGGTTGCTGCGACTGCTTTCGCTGGCGCAACAGGCGCGGTTGCAACGGCTGCGGTTGGCTCGGCAGTTGCGGCGGGTGTTGCAGCCTCTTTCGAAGTTGCCTTGCAGCCACTGAATAAGGACACTGCGGAAAATAAACCTAATACAAGGACGGTTTGAAGTGTTTTGTGCATGGGGTTTCTCATAGGGGCAATATGGTAACCATTTCTAGGCGCATGGATTGTCGTGTGGCTTGCCTCGCAATGCCCTCGTAGAATCAATGCTTCACCAATGAATCCATTACGTGCGATTTCCGATTTATTTTCCAATGTCAAGTTTGGAATCACGCTGCTCGCGCTCTTGTTCATCTATATGACGGTGGGCAGCGCTGGAATTGTCTATCCGATTCATCCCAATGTATTTCACCCTGATGCGTGGCGGTATTCCATGTTGCGACAGTGGCGTGCGTTTGAGTTGACGGAGTTCGAATGGTTTCATTGGTGGCCATTTCTTGCTTTGATGTTGTTGATCGCGGCCAACATCACGTGGACCACGCTGCGGCGAATTCCATTTCGACCAGTGAACTTTGGCGTGTGGATGATTCACTCTGGCATTCTCACATTGATCGCGGGAAGCCTGTGGTATTTTTCAACCAAGGTCGAGGGTGACGCGCCAGTGTCGCGCCGTGAAGTGCTTTTGGAAATCACCTCAAGCGATGGCGCCAGCAAGGGCGTTGGAAAAATACTGGCGTCGCCTGGCAATCAAACTCAACTTCAAGTGGGCGCGGAGAAGTGGTCTGTGCAAGTGGCCTCCATTGATCCCAACTGGAAAATGCAAACGGCGGACGCGTTGGGTGAGAGCGCCTACAGCATCATGCTGGTGGTGGATGGGCCGCGCCAGAAATTTATTCGCCAAGTGATCGCTGGTCGGCCCGACCTTGCGGAGGATTTACTCTTCACTGGAAATGAGCAAAAGCCCGTTGAAAGAGCTATAAAAGCCAAGGGGAGCGCCATTGTGGAGCCGTTGTTTGGCGCGCGCGTGGACTACGCCAGCCAACACTGGTTCTATTTAAAAAACGATTTGGAAAAATCATGGGCCTTGTATGTGCGCAAGCCTGGTGACACGGCGTGGTGCGAGCGGCCCATCAACGGCCTTCCATTTTATAACGATTACATTTCTGATCGCTCGCACATTTTTTCCGCCGCCGTGGATGAGCCAATTGATCCGATCGATGTCGCCATTCCCGCCATCGCGGCCAATGATCCATTTCCAAATATCATATTCAGCGCCACTGGATACTTGCGCTACGCCGTGGAGCAAAGTCGTCTTGCGCGAGGAGCAGTTGACAGTCCGTTGAACCCAGCTTTGCGCGTTCGCATTGAGTCCCCCAACGCAAGCGCTCGCGATTTCACGCTTGCCGCATTTGATCCGCGCGCACGGACTTCGCCTGGCGACTTGATTCGCTTTCGCTTTGTGGATACCGCCGCCATGCTGGCCGAACGCTCGCATTCAGCGCGTGTGCAATTCACGCTTGATGGTGCGGGCGACATTCTTGTGGACTTGGCGGCCAAGCCTGGCGCGGATGGATTCATTCCCATTGGTCTAGTGGAGCGCGGCTATGGTTTTAAAGTGGCCGGCGCGCAGGACGATATGGTTCTTTCGGGTGGCGAAGTGAGCGTGGTTATTGTTGACATGAAGACACCGCATGGCGAATTTCGCCGCTGGATATTCAATGATCCAGCGCTCAACCGCGACATGAACGCCAGCGACACTCCCGATCCACGCTCCGCGCCCATTAGCATGGCGCCAGAACTGGTCGCGCGATATTTGCCTGGAATTGGGCGCATTCCCATCACGTTGCTCGCGGGTCCGGACCCCGCGCAGTTGACCGCGGTGCTGGCCGTGACCAATGAAATACAAGTTCGTCCGATTGCCGTTGGTCAACCGCTTGTTGTAAGTGATGGCACCACGCTGCGAGTGCTTGAATATTTGCCACGCGCGGTGACCGAGGTTCGACCAGTGAGCGTGCCAGCGAATCAGCGCGTGAAAGATGTTGGTGAGCGCTCATCCATGGCGCGCATCG
>CANKBX010000003.1 GCA_947480055.1 Planctomycetaceae bacterium | reverse complement strand
TGATTTCGAAGCATTTCAAGCGGGGCGATAATTTCCGAAAGCGGAGTTGGCGCGGGCGCTTGCGATAGTTGTTCTTGCGCGGGCAAAATATGTTGGAGCGTTGTTTGTGTTGGCGCTGTTTTTGCAATTCCCACTTGCGCAAAATGGTCTCGCAACTGCGATTCAAGCATGCACACGTCACGAAATTCCCCCATTGCCTTTGCCGCCGCATCCAAGCGTTTCTCAACCTCCAAACCACCCTCGCCACCCTGCGCGCGTAGAAGTCGAAACGCAATGTGCGCGCGTTGAACTCGCTTACGCAATGCGTGCAACCAAGCCTGATCACGACCATCCCATGATTTGCGCGCCTGCCTTTGCGCGCGATTCCAAAGATGTTCAACCGAGCCCGCCACCATCTGCGGAGAAAGATCGGAAAATCGAATCGCTTCCGTCGCTAAAATCATGCGCTCTGTGTCGCTGGCTAAACCTTCAAGCACTTCGCGGTGATCATGGCTAGAAATCACTGTCCCTATTTTTGGCGCTGTTGCGTTGCGCGCTTCTAAAAAATTCAACGAATGCGCAACGCCAACCCACGCTAAGCGTGCGCCTTCTTGCGCATGAACTGGCAACAGCGAAATAATTTCATTGATCTTTTTATCGCGCGCGTCCCTGTCCCGCATAACTCCCAGTCGCCGCGCCAGCGACGCCCACTGAGCATCGAGCTCTTTGCGTTTTTCTAAACCCAAACCACCGGCGGTTAATTGCAACGCGCAACGAATTTTTTTTACGGCTCGCCTGTATCCGCGAATGCCCTCTACTTGATCACGCTCAGCGTCACCCATGGCTTGCGCCAATCTTCTGTGCGCCGACTCGCATTCTTGATGCAATACATTATGAATCAACTTGGATGCGGGCGAGTGCGGTTTCACACTCAGATGCTACGAAAGAGCGGCAAAAGTTCCGAGCGCTTCGTCAAATCAGTGCTGAGGCGCTGGATCTGTGGAAACAGCGGAAGTTGGCGTGCTTGGAATAATTGGCGACGAAACAGGCGACTCCGGAGCATCGTCAAAAGATCCAACAAGAGGTGGATTGAACGCTGGCTTTTCCACTGGAATCAGCCAACGCTGCACAAATGACGGGCGAAATTCCACGCCGAACGCGCCTTCTAAATGCACGGTTGCCATTTGCCAAACACCCTCGGTGGTGACGTAGATCACATCAACTTCCGCCATGCTGCCATTGAGGCGAAGTTGTTGCAGCGTCATGCCTGTGGTGTCGCTGGCAGTCATGGGGCGCGAGCCTTCGCCAAGCTTCAATGCAACATCATCCCAAACATATTGCGCTGTTTGCGGAGGCAAATTGAAAACAAGAATTTCACCGGCTGGCGCAAGACGTTGTTGCGCATAGCGCAAACCGCTGGCCATAAGTTGCGGGCATGGCGGAGTGGATGGAGAAAGCGTTGTCCTGCCAGCAGTTGGTGGATAGGTGGCGCCCGCGGTGCAACCCGTGAGCGCGATAATCAGAGCAGAGGCAAACACAATTGCGAGCACAAATGTGGATCCGATTCGTTGCATAAGAGCTGCTCCCATTTCAAATACGATGTAACCCGGTGCTTACTTTTCAGCCTTGGCAATTTGCCAATACTCAAGCTCAACAGGAGCCTGACGACCGAAGATGGTAACCAACACGCGAACCAAGCCCTTCTCGGGCAATGTTTCGTCCACCGTTCCCTCGTAATTCTGGAACGGACCTTCCTTGATCACAACCGCGTCGCCCTTCACAAACTCCATGCGCACGGTCGGTGATTCATCAGGCTTCTTGCTGTCAAACAACATCTTCTCAACTTCTGGCGGCGCCATTGGCGTTGGCCGACCAGCTGTACCAACGAAATCGCCCACGCCCGTTGTTTCCTTGATCAAGAAAAACACGTCTTGCGGAATGCGTCCGTCCGGCTCCAACTTCATTTCAACAAACACGTAGCCGGGATACAACTTTGTCTCCGTCACGCGTTGCTTGCCGGCCTTGATGGTCTTTGTCTTTTCGGTTGGCACCATGATGCGACCAACCAAATGCTTCATGCCTTCAATTTGAACCTTACGCTCCAGCGTTGACTGAACGGAATTTTCCTTGTTGCTTGCGACGCGTAGCACGAACCAATCCATGCCGTCGCGATACATCGGCAACTCGCTGTCGGGATCAACTGGCGTGAGCGTTCCGTTGGCGGTCATTTCCGCGGCGGACATTGTTGGTGGCGCCAACATTGGCGTGCCCTTGTTCTTTGTGCTCGCAGCTTCATACGCGCGACTTGTGGCCACGCCGCCCTTCAATGGACCGGTGCTTCGAAGCGCGCTCAGTCCAGCGGAAAGATTTTTGGTCTTGGCCGCGGCATCGCCGCTGGCTTCATCATGATTTTCGTTATTTGGTGATTCTTCTGACAGCATGTCGATCAGCTCCTCATGTCCAAAACTTTCATCCAGACGAACAGGGTTGAAAAGATAAAGTCAAACAACCAACAGAACAGTGAGATGATGATGACCACCGCGATCACCACAACCGTGCTTCCAACAAGCTCTTGCTTGGTGGACCAATTCACTTTTTTCATTTCGCCTTCAGTGGCTACAAGAAAGTCAACGCTGCGGGCGTTCCAACCCACAAACCACCAGATGGCGGCGCCAATAATTGCCAAAAATAATGTGGCTACGCCGCTGGCAAGATAGATCGCGGGAAAGCCCACGTTGACAGTTTCCAACATGCGCCAAAGCCAAATTGCGCCAAGCACGGCCACCAAACCAAAGCCAACAACGGACATCACTCGGGTCCAATAGCCTTGACCAAATTTTTTAATTGCACTTGCCATATTGAACTTTCACAATGAATGAGTAACGCCAAACACGCCGACCAACAGGCTGTCAAACACGCCGGGAGGGGATCGAACCCGCGACCTGCGGATTTGGAATCCGCTGCTCTACCAGCTGAGCTACCGACGTTTATGCGTGAGCAAAGATTGAGATCCTTACTTGCGCTTGATTTTGTGAAGGGTGTGCTTGCGAAGTCGTGGCGAAAACTTTTTAAAGCCTTCTTTCACTCGTTCGGAAATTCCGCCCTTCACGCGGATTTCGGTGCGGTAATTCAAGTCACCGGTTTCGGTGCATTGAAGCCAAACATATTCGCGATCGAGAGATTTTTTAGCCATGACAAACTCCAGGCCTGAGGCCTTTGATAAATCCCATCTGTTCCCGCCGACACGTGGTCAGCGGGAACAGACAGGATGAAACTTACAGATTGATCTTCGTACAAACACCTGAACCCACGGTTCGACCACCCTCACGGACGGCGAAACGTGTTCCAACTTCCATAGCTACGCCCTTGCCTTCAAGGTCAACGCGCATGGTGATATTGTCGCCAGGCATGCACATCAAGTCCTTCGACTCAACGCCTTCCTTGATCAACTCAATGCGACCGGTGATGTCTGATGTACGGAAGTAGAACTGTGGCTTGTAGCCAGAGATGAAAGATGTGGATCGACCACCCTCTTCCTTCTTCAGAACATAAACTTCCGCTTCAAACTGACTGTGTGGCTTGATGGTTCCTGGCTTGCAGAGAACTTGACCACGCTCAACGTCGGCTTTTTCAACGCCACGAAGGAGACAACCAACGTTGTCACCAGCGCGACCTTCATCGAGTGTCTTCTGGAACATTTCAACGCCGGTCACAATTGACTTGCGTGTGTCTGGGCGAAGACCAACAATTTCAACTTCATCGTTGACCTTGATGATGCCGCGCTCAATACGACCAGTGGCCACGGTTCCACGACCCTTGATGCTGAACACGTCTTCGACGCTCATCATGAAAGGCTTGTCTGTTTCACGAACAGGCTCTGGAATATGCGTGTCGATTGCATCCATAAGATCGGAAATGCACTTGGTTTTCTCGGCGTCTGTTGGATTGCTCAGAGCTGGGAAAGCGGCGCCGCGAATAATTGGAATCTTGTCGCCATCAAATCCGTACTTGGTGAGCAATTCACGAACTTCCATTTCAACCAACTCAAGCAATTCCTTGTCATCAACAAGGTCGCACTTGTTCAAGAACACAACAAGCGCTGGAACGCCAACTTGGCGCGCCAACAGAATGTGCTCCTTGGTTTGCGGCATCGGGCCGTCGGTTGCGCTCACAACCAAAATTGCGCCGTCCATTTGCGCGGCGCCGGTGATCATGTTCTTCACATAATCGGCGTGGCCTGGGCAATCAACGTGCGCGTAATGGCGGCTCTTGGTTTCGTATTCAACGTGGCTGGTTGCGATGGTCACGATCTTTGTTGGATCGCGGCGGCCTTCGCTTTCGCTGGCTTTGGCAACGGCGTCGTACGCGACGGCTTTGCTTAGGCCCTTGGCGGCTTGAACTGCGGTGATGGCAGCGGTGAGAGTTGTCTTACCGTGATCGACGTGTCCGATCGTGCCTACATTGACGTGTGGTTTTGTGCGATTGAAATTTTCTTTGGCCATGACATTGCTCCAATCCAACAGACTTTGAGAAACTCGACGCGTCGGAACTGTTCCGACAAGGTTCGTCAAGTCGCTCGGGCGACTGCGTTCGAGCGCGTGCTCGAACGACTTTCATTTCGGCTGACATTCGATTGAACATCGAATTCGTCTAAGCCACCGAAGGGGATTGAACCCTCGACCTCACCCTTACCAAGGGTGTGCTCTACCACTGAGCTACGGGGGCAGTTACCGATTAAAAACCGCCCGTAGAAACGGGCGGTGAGTGTGAAAGGGTACAGATTTTTTGGCGTGGGTCAAGTGGGGGAAAGCATGTGGATGATCGCGGTCGGTCGATGTGTGGCGCGCAATATTTTTGCAGGGTTTGAGCGGATTGCGCCCAAGTGAAAAACTCGCCATTTGGCCCAAGTAAGAATGCCTTAGTAATTAAGGTATTGAACGATATTTACCCCAATTTTGGTAAAATAGGCGTTTTTGATCCAAAAACAGCTTTTTTAGGTCAGCGCAGACGCTTTAAACTGTCAATTCAAGGCCTAGCGCATATCAAGGTGGCGAAATCGAACACCCCGGCCTGGATCGCCGCCAGCCGTGGTGTCCTTCAGAGTGCCGTTGTCGTTGCGATCATTGGACCCGCCTTCAAGCTCAAAAAAGTTGGCCCATGAAGTTTCGGTCTGAACGTGGCCATCAAGAAGCAACATCAGACATGTGTCACCTGGGTAGCGGAATGCGATCTGATTTTGCGTGGCGTCCGTGGCGTTGAATGGACCAACTTGCGTTGTTTGCACTGGATCAATTGTTTCACCAAGAAATGAATCAATGAGATAGGCGCTGATTTCCGGGCGGACAATTTCGCCAAATGTGAAATACGGTCCCTTGAGCGAATCAAATTTATGATTGGTCAGCGCGCGCTTGGCCGCGCTTCGAGCGTCAAAGAAATTGTTGCCCGCGAATTGGCCGGGTACTCCGCTCAGGATCGCGTTGCCACCAAAATCGTTGGCGACAATATCTGAATCCATACTGATGGTGATTTGCGAATCGTTAGTTGGAATTTTTAATTGCGCCTTGGATCGAAATGGAGTGCGTTCGTAGTCGGGCATTCTTTGATAGAGAAAGTCGTCGGGATTATCCACGCGATATTGATATTCAGTTGGATCATCCGAATTGGTGGCCACGGGTCCGTATCCGGCGTCGGTCCATAAAATGTCCGCCCATGTTCCCTTGTATTGCTTGCCAACTGGTGGAACTTCTCCGCGCACTTTCCCCTTGACCGTGGCGGCGGAATTATCAAATACACTTGGCACAACAGTTTCGCGATTGGTCTGCGCGTAAGACTGAATCAACATGAAGGTTTGTTTCATGTTCGCCATGCTTCCGGCGCGCAACGCGTTGCCGCGGGCCGCGCTCAACGTGGGCAACAAAATGCCAATCAAAATTCCAATGATGCTGATCACCACTAAAATTTCAACAATGGTGAAAGCGCGGCGGACGTTGAAAGCAATACGGGAGGCATGCGTGGAATTCATTGAATTTCCTTGGATATCCTTGCGAAATAAGGCTTTTCTCTATACGCAGTCCGCGGGGCGGCGGGTGCGTGGGCTCAACCCATGTTCATGGTCATCAAGAACTCCGCATTGCTTTTGGTCTTGCCCAAGCGGCTCTTGAGAAGCTCCATGGCTTCAACCACGTTCATGTCGCTCACCACTTTGCGCAGGCGCACAATCAACTCGTGCTCCTTGGGGTCAAGCAATAATTCTTCGCGACGCGTGCCGCTGGCGCCAACATCAATCGCTGGATAAATGCGCTTCTCAACCAACTTGCGATCCAAGTGAAGTTCGGCGTTGCCGGTTCCCTTGAACTCCTCAAAGATGACTTCGTCGGCGCGGCTACCCGTGTCCACAAGCGCCGTCGCAAGAATAGTGAGCGAACCACCGTGCTCAATGTTGCGCGCGGAGCCAAAGAATTTCTTGGGCTTGATCAACGCGGCGTTGTCCACGCCGCCCGAGCCGATTTTTCCAGAGCCAGACATTCCGTTGTTGTAACCACGCGCGAGCCGCGTGATGCTGTCAAGCAAAATCACAACGTGCTGGCCGAACTCAACCATGCGACGCGCCTTCTCCATCACCATTTCGGCGACTTGAATGTGGCGCGCAACTTCCTCGTCAAATGTGCTGGCGATCACTTCAACGCGCGGCGGAGTGTTGCGGCGAAAATCCGTGACTTCCTCGGGGCGCTCGTCAATCAACAACACGATCACGTGAACGTCTGGATGGTTCACGCAAATTGCGTTGGTGATTTGTTGCAGAATCACGGTCTTGCCGGTGCGTGGCGGCGCAACAATTAAACCGCGTTGGCCAAAGCCAAGCGGCGTGACCATGTCAATAATTCGCGTCTCTAGTTTGGTGGGCTGTCCCACCATTTCCAAATGAATTCGTTTGTCTGGATGCAGCGGCGTGAGGGCCTCAAAAGTAGGCAAATCCCGCAGTGCCGTGAGTGGTTTTCCATTCACAAGATCTATGTGCAGCATGGTGAAAAACACTTCCGTGTCTTTCGGCGCGCGCACCAAACCGGTCAACACTTGACCCTTGCGCAAATTAAGTTTGCGAATGTGCAGCGCGCTGACATAAATGTCATCGGGGCTGTCCATGTAGCTGTACTCCGCGCTACGCAAGAAACCAAAGCCTTCGTTCATAATTTCAAGCGTGCCGGTGGCGATCATCAAGCCGTGCTTGTTGGCGCGGGCCTTGAGAATTTCAAACGCCAACTTTTGCTTGGGCATGCCGGCTTGTTCTTCCAAGCCTTCAGCGCGCGCAAGTTTGATCATTTCTTCGGCGCCAAGTCTGTGCATGCCGGCCACATCAAGGTCTTCACGCTTGACGGCTTTCTTGCCGGTCAGTTCAGTTTCCAAAGCCTGAATTTCTTGATTGAGCAAATCATCCGTTGGCAAACTGCCTGGCGCCAAGATCATGACAGGCATGTGCGGTTGACCACCGTGACCGCCGTGTCCGCCACCACCACCTCCGCCACCCTTTCGTCGTCGTCGACGCTTGCCTTGGTGATCTCGTTGTTGATGCTGTTGTTGTGGCTGTGATTGTGGGGGCTGTGTAATGACGGTCTATCCATATCTTGCGTAATGGCTTTTGCCATGAACGCAGTTGTGAACGGGAACTTTAAACCAAGCAGCGGACGCCCGCCGAATGTTTAGAGCTTTGATTCAGTTGAGGTCGCCGGCGGGAGATCCCGCAGAACCTGTAGTACCTGTCTCTGCAACGAAGCTGAATCACCTTCGTTACGCAGTACATCATGCGCTGCGGAACGCTTTCGGTCAAGCGGCCACTGAGCGGATTCTCGGCGTTATTCCTTGAAATTGAATGAGTGATTATTGGGCGGGCTTTGAGCCTTCAATCAACATGAAAAGCCCCGCTGTTGGAAATAATGTTTGAATGAGCCATCGCGGCCAAATCGCTCTAGCCATGCGAAGCAATAGTCCCGCATGGCGTTGTCCAGCTTGTGAGCTTAGAAGATCACCGTGGGTTAACACGGTAGAAATCCGCACGTTTTCAAATGAACTCATGAGCTGCTTGACCTGTGAAATTGTGTAGGCCTTTGTGCCGGGACTTTCAAGATAGCGATCATAAATTTCTGTAAGCGACAACCAAGGCTTGCCTTGCAAAAGCGCGTAGCGAGTCCAAAGCATGGCGCCAATCACACTCCACTTTGAATAGATCATTATCTTCGCCACTGCGCCTGGCTTAAGAACGCGCCATACTTCAGAGATTGCTTTTGGTGTATTAGGGCTGTGATGAAGCACGCCCCATGAATAGACAATATCGAATGTGTCGTTTGGAAACGATAAATTTTCCGCGTCATCGATAGCAATTGTGGACTGTAAACCAAAGCACTTCAATCTTTTTTGCGTGTGCTCCACCGCGCGGGCGGTCAAGTCCACACCGAAGAGTTCCGCACCCGCTTGCGCAAATTGCTGATGGTCGGCACCCAAGCCAACTCCAATTTCAAGCACGCGCTTGCCTTTACTTTCGGAAAACTTCGCAAAATCAAAAATATATGGCTCAAGTTGGTAACGCATGCGAGCCTGTTCGACATAGCCCTGAGCCTGCGTGTTGTGAAGATATAAATCCTCGCCGCAAGATGCCTTATTCCAAAAATCAAATACTTCTTTTTTATTGGCTGTCATTGAAATAACCGGCGAGACAATCTCGAACAAATAAAGTTGAACTGGGTTGCATAAAGTTTAATCATCAAGCTGCGGCTTGGCGAGTTGGCCTTTATATAAGGGACCTGCCAACATGCTGTCATGCAAGGCGCGCGCGGCGGGGTCTGTGAATCTTTCACTGATTTTTTTTGCTGGTACGCCGCCGTGAATTTCATACGGAGGAACATCGCGTGTGACCACCGCGCCCGAGGCAACGATTGCTCCACGACCGATCCGCACTCCCTGCATCAATATTGCGCCGTGCCCAATCCATGCATCATCTTCAATCACGGTCTCCAAAATTTCTGGTCGTCCGCTGAAAATGTTTGGAACGCCGGGCAAGCCTGGCCGATGATCACCGCCGACAACCGACACCCGTGGTCCCAGCAAAACATATCGACCCAGCACAACGCGAGCCTGGATCATGCAGTCGTTATTCATGAAGGAATATGCGCCAGCGACTAAATCAGTTGTCACAATGCAATTTGGACCCATGTAAAAAGTTGGATGCACATGCTTGAGTCCATGGCGAAACCTTCTCCATGACATAACTCGGCCCCTCATAAATAAGAAGAATTTGCCGCGTCCAAGCAATTTTCGAATCATGTGGGTTCGCTCCTTGCCTTTGGCTGCCTGAGAAACAACAAGTCATCCGCAGGGTACCCCAAGACAGCATGCTCAATGATCATTTGTTGAAACGCTGGAGACCAGAAACGCTCGACCAACTGAATGCATGCCTGGCGCGTGCGCTCGCGATCTCGCTGTGGGCTCAACCATGACTTCATGCATCTCGCCAGATCATCGACATTTCCAAGAGCAAAAAGATCGCCCGTGACTCCTGGAATAATGGCCTCCACTTCAGGAGCTTGTTTGGCCATGGTGCCGTGTGTGATTACGGGCACGCCAAACGCCATGCTGTGTATCGCCGTCAAGCCAACAAATCCTGGCGACACCGTTACATCCGAAGCGCTGATATATCGGGCAAGTTGCGCGTCGTCGTAGCAAGCGCCGGTGAAGTGGGCGTCGATTCCAGATTCTTTCGCCAAGCGCTCCAAATCGGCGCGCGCTGATCCATCACCCACAATTAATAAATTGGCGCGCGTGCCTTGTTGCGCAAGTTTGGCAAGAGCGCTCACAAGCAGATCTAAACGCTTAGATGGCTGCAAGCGACAGGAACAAAATGCGATCGGAAGCGAGGGATCTTTGAACAAGCGTTGGCGAAGCGCGGCAAGCTCCCCATCCTTGACTAAATTTCTTTCGCGTGTTTGTGCGTCTAGATTCAAGCTATTGCCAACCACGTGCAATCGCGAAGGATTCCAGCCAAGCGTGATCGCCTCTTGTTTTGCGTATCGTCCATAAAACAAATGCGCGTGCGCAAGTGCGAAAAAAGATCTTCGAAGCAACCCCTTCATTCCCTGGGGCGTTTGTAAAAATCCGTGGCTCCAATACAGAACACGTTTTCCAGTGAGACGCGCCATGATGGCCGCGATCCATGTTGCGATCCAAAATGCGTTTCCTAAAAATATAATCTGATCAAATTCGCGCGATAACGCAACGCGGATAATTCCGCTCTGCCACATGATCGAGCGAAAAATTTTGTGCGTGCGGCAAAAACGAAAATCTACCCTTGAACTAAAATTCGCTTTTTTGATTGTGCTTTCATAATCATGGTCGTCGCCACAAAAAACAAAATCAGCGACCTCGCTGCGTGCGAGTCTTTCAACAATGGGCTCGCGATAATGCGCAAAAAAATGATAAACCACGGCGACGCGTGGACGCTTTGTGGAGGATTTCTTTGATTGAACGTCGGCGGCCATCTGGTGGTTGGCGCCATGGAAAAGATCGCCATGCCGCGACAAAAGTGTAACAATCCTCCGTGCACAATTCATTGGACCCGAATGAATTTCAATGCGCTCGATACGGTCGCGGTGCGTTGGCTGCCGCGCGGGTCATGCCTTGCGCCCAACACTCAAGAACCAACATTGGAATAAGAAGTGGAGTGGGTCGTCCACACCAGTCATGAATACTGCGAATTGCGTCAAATGAGCCGCGACGAACGATGCCCGCTTGCACAAGAGCCCCGTTGCGAAGATCCGAAATATGGCGGTCAAAAATAGCTTGATGCCAACGACGCCATGGAGGTGCGAATCCACGCTTGCGTCTTTCAAATACAAAGGAAGGAACAATGTCCTTGGACGCCGCATGAAGCCAAGCCTTTGGCGGAAGATGATGATCAGGTCGAGCCTTGCGCAAACCAATCACTGTTTCGATCAAACGATAGTCAACTAAAGGAAGTCTGCACTCCACGCTTGTGGCCATGCTTAAGCGATCTCCCTGAGCGATGCCGTTGACGGTCATATAAGTTTCACTCACCAGCTTTGTCAGGGAAATATCCGTACGCGGAAAAAACTGCTCGCCTCTAAAAATTGCGGTCGGATCGGTTTGCCGCGCCTCCTCCCAACAATCAAGAACAACGGGCGCAAGCGCGTCGGCAGTTCGCCATTGGTGATGTGGATCCCAACACGGAAGTTGATGGCGGGGCCATGATTTGTCTTGCCGCCAATCTTGCAAACCACTCAACAAACCGCCTCCATGCTCAAGCCACGTCATTGCCGCGGTCCAACTGATTGGTGGTTTGGAAATGCGAAGATAACTTGCTAGACCAACATCGCCGCGCAAAAGTTTTTCGCGACGCTCCGCGCGAATAGCGGCATCTTTCTGCCATTTATATCCCCAGAATAATTCATCACCACCATGACCCATGAGCATCACCGGCACGCCATGTTCGCGGGCCATCTTCATCACCGCGTAATAACTTGATCCAGTTAGATCCGCAATTGGATCGTCTTTTTTCAGGCAAACATCCGCGAAGCCATTCACGACATCTTCGGTGTTGATCTGACCAACATGCATCTGAATGCCAACCTTGTCCGCGAATTCCTTGGCGAGACCTGTCTCATCTTGCCAAGCGCCGCCCTCATAGCCAATCGAAAATGCGGTGAGCTTGTTCTGCAATTTCGCCTTGGCCATAACGGCGATCAGGCTTGAATCAACGCCTCCCGAAAGCGCGATTCCAACTGGAACATCCGAGCGCACAACCAGCGAGGAAATTTCCTCCAACACCGCCCGAATAGTTTCGCCTGGATCAGCGTCGATTGGCGGCGCATCTTCCATGCGCCACCAACATCTTTCGCTCACCTTCCACGGATTCAGATCAATTTCAATCAAGTGCCCGGCGGACAACTTGCGCACTCCCCGCACCGCGGTATTTGGTTCAGGCACAAATCCATAATGCATATAAAGATTGACTCCACCCGGATCAATTTCAAATGGCACCGCGCCAGAACCAATGAGACCGCGCATTTCACTTGCAAAGACCAAGCGGTTTTGGTTCCACGCCAAGAAAAGTGGTTTCTCGCCAATGCGGTCGCGAACAATCAACACGCGGCCTTTCGTTCGGTCCAACAGGGCGAACGCAAACATGCCTCGAAGATGTTGAACGCAATCCGACCCGTATTCCTCGTAGAGATGGATTATTGTTTCGCAGTCACTTCCGGTTTTAAAGCGGTGACCGCGCGCCTCTAAATCACGGCGAAGTTCAATGAAGTTGTACACCTCGCCGTTGGCAACCAATGCGATTGATTCATCTTCATTCCAAAGCGGCTGCCAACCGCCCGCAAGATCGATAATGGCGAGCCGTCGCATTCCCAAAGCGACCTGTTTGGTTTCAAGGAACCCCTCTCCATCTGGACCGCGGTGCACCAACGCGGCCGCAAGATCCCTCAGAAGTTGCGGATCTCCTTCGCGAAGACCAGAAGCAGAAATGATTCCAAAAATTCCGCACATTGGATTTAGCTCAGCTTTACAAGATGAGTTTCTTGATTCTCGGTAGAGGTGTTCAAATCGGGATCGCTCATTTCTAATTCAAAATCTGATTCTTCAGTGCGAAACTTCAAGCGCGACAGTATGAGAACTACAACAAAGAAAGATCCCGCGGCCCAAAGGTATCCTTGTTTATTCATCAGCAAAATTTGATAGGCGAGAAAAGAGAAAAGCACGGCCAAGGTTGCCCTTTGTGTCGGTTCATCTCTAAATCGGCGAAAGAGCCAGATTGAATTACGGGCAGTGGTGTACATGCTGATGGAGAATAAAATAAACAGTGGAATACCAAGCTCCGCAAAAATATCAATGAACATCACGTGTGAATATGGTTCGGATCCAGCGGTACTGATGGACGTAAATGCGTTAAATCCCAGCCCCACAAGCCAGGCGGCGGGATTCGTGACGAAGCCGCCCAACAAATCCATAATATTTTCGATTCGAACTTCCGTTCCGCCCGCGATCACGTCGGCATCCCAACGTCGCAATCCCACATCTCCAAGAACCACTTGAGCTACCCATAAAGTAATTGGCAGCAAAACGATCAAACCAAGAGATGTGGCGAGGAATGAAAATAGATTTTTAACTCTCACCGATACTGGGTAGAAAATGAATGCCAACAATACGGCGAAGAGAATTTGGCCGCGCGAACCAGACTGAAGCGCAATTGCGGTGCCGCAGAAAAATCCTACGACGCGAATGATGTTAATAAAGATTGACTTGACGCCAATTCGAAACAGGGCGGAGACAAGCAGAACGCTGCCTCCAAGTTCGCCCATGGCTAGCGGATTTGTTCTTAGGGTCGCTCCCAAGTTAATACCCAAGCGTCCAGATGTGACTGTAAATGTTGGATTAACCAAAATGAGAATAATTACTACTGATCCCAAAATTAGAAATACGCGGAAAAAATTATTAAGCGAATCAATGCCGTCAATTAAAAAAGGGCTGACGATCACATATAAAATAAAGTAAGGAATTCCCGCAGAAATAAGTTCGCTTCCTGATTTGAATGAAGGGGTCCAAATCAAAGAGATGCACGACCAAGTAAAAATAACAATAGTGACGATCCACTCAAATGTAAAATAACCAAGAAAAGGCCTGTGCTGCTTTGAAATTGCTCGTATAGATCCGATACCAACCGCCAACGCCACGCAAATATTTGCGAGTGACAACTGGTTCAAGAACATGGACGAAGTGGCTTGCAGGGCCTGCTCCAAGGTGAACATGACTGAGACAAGGGCAAGCCCCCACGCCGGACTAAGAAGCGCCATTACGCAGGCAGCTATAAAAATCCCGACAGTCAATACTTCGAGCATTTCAGTTTTCCAAGCGACCAAATTGAGTGGAAATAATTGAACGACATGAAAGCTGGCCCTGGCGAGGCGATAGATCTTTCTGTCCACGTTTTGCAATGAACTGTTGGCGCAAATCACGGGCAACTACGCGTATGGATAGGTGGCAATTCGCAACCGTGGAGTTCATTCTGAAAGTGTACATGGGCGCATATTTAATTTGGCTATGAAATACATGCCAAACCAAATGACTGCCTGTTGCCTAAAAATTTGATTTCATTTCAGTAATTGGCGGGAGATCTCGCAGAATCTGCAATACCTGTCGACGCAACGAGTCGGGATCTCCTTCATTCTGCAAAATATCGTTAGCCGCCAAGCGCTTTCGGTCAAGCGGCCACTGGGCGGATTCTCGGCGCTGCAAATCATGCGCGCTCCAACCGCGGGTTCGCTGCACGCGTTCAAGACGGGTTGCGAGCGGAGTGTCAATGAACCAAATGCGATCGCACTTTGGTCCAAGGCCGGCTTCAAGCAGAAGCGGCGCGTCAATAATCAACGCCGGTGTTGTCGATGGAGCCGCGGCAAATATCTTGTGACGCAGCGCTTCCACTCGTGGGTGAATCAGTTGCTCAAGGCGGTGGCGATCTTCTGTTGAAGCGAATACCAAGTGCGCAACGGCTTTGCGATTGATGTCTCCGTGAGCGTCAAGAATGGTTGGGCCCCACCAGCGTACAAGTTCTTCTTTGATGGCTGGCTCGCGCAGGGTTTTTCGCACCAGAGAATCCGAGTCGCATACAACGCAACCAACTTCCGCAAGCATTCGGGCTACTTCGCTTTTTCCGCTACCGATACCTCCAACAAGTCCAATGACCGGAAGTCGGGGAGTGGTCGACATGATGCAAGGATAGCGGCGGGCGCGGGAATAACGCTCACTTTGCAAGAGAGTGAAACGCTTTGCAGAAAGGATGGCACCAGTCGCTCAGACAACGCACACTTTGCAGAAAGGGTGGCGCCAGTCGCTCAGATAACGCACACTTTGCAAGAGAGTGAAACGCTTTGCAGAAAGGGTGGCACCAGTCGCTCAGATAACGCACACTTTGCAAGAGAGTGAAACGCTTTGCAGAAAGGGTGGCACCAGTCGCTCAGACAACGCACCCCACGCAAGCAGGGCTTGCGCGGGTGCTAAACTCGCTTGTGGTGCCACCCTTTCTGCGACGCGGGAGTTTGTAGCGTTTGCGCGGGTGATAAATTTGCTTTTGGTGCCACCCTTTCTGTG
The DNA here is from genome assembly GCA_947480055.1 of Planctomycetaceae bacterium. Lineage (GTDB taxonomy): Bacteria > Planctomycetota > Phycisphaerae > Phycisphaerales > SM1A02 > SYAC01. The sequence goes on along the minus strand of CANKBX010000003.1, from coordinate 30,692 downwards.
ACGCGGGAGTTTGTGGCGTTTGCGAGGTTGCTAAAATTGCTTTTTGTTTATCAATCATCTTTACAAAATATGAGGACACACATGAGACAAATCCATCGCGCGCGTTTGGTTGCTTCAGTTCTTTTTAGTGCAATGTTTGGCGCGCTGATTACTGGTGGTTGCGATTCGCAACCGCAACCGGTTTGGGTGAAACAAGAGCTTGAGGCGAAAACCGATCCTAAATCGCTTGGTGGTGGCAAGTGGGTTTTGGTCAGCATGAATAGCAACGGGGCAATTCTGGGCGCAAATCTTAGTCTTGAGTTTGGCGCCAACAATGCGGTCTCTGGCTTTAGCGGTGTGAATCGATTTTCTGGAATATGCACAACGGCAACTGGGCAATTGAAATTTGGTCCACTTGTGTCCACTAAAATGGGCGGCTCACCAGAACTTATGAAGGCCGAACAGGCATATTTTTCGGCACTGGCAAGTGTGCGAAGCTTTTCCTTAGAAGGCGGTTTGTTGCGATTAATGAATGACAGCGGCACGACTGTTGTGGAATTTTCGCACTAAAGATGAATGGCGCGTGGGGCTAGATGAGTTCGTGAAAAAAAGATTTTTCCACAGCAGGAGTGTGTTGTCTGAGCCCCGTGGCAACATATTTTATGACGCGCGGATATTCACCCAGTTGTGCAATTTAAAATCAAGCACGAACCGCGCGCGTCCAAGTGGTTCCCGTGGCGCCATCTTTAATTTGCACGCCTAACGACACAAGTTCATCACGAGCGCGGTCGCTTGCGGCAAAATCTTTGTTGCGGCGCGCGGAGGCGCGGACTTCAATCAACGCGTTCACTTTGGCTTCGAAGTCGCTGTCGCCACTGGTTGCAACTTGAGTGTTGCGCTCTAGCACGCCAAGAACGGAATCCATTTTGTGCAGCGCCGCAAGTTCGCGATGCGCGCACGCGGAGTTGTCTTCAACGGCGACTGCTTCGTTCAGCGCCGCAATTGCGCGCGCCATGTTTAGGTCTTCACACAACGCTTGGGTGAAGCGCGGCAATGCGGTTTCAAATGGGCCGGCCGGCGCGTTGTGATTGATGTTTGCGCATGCATTTGTATTTATATTTGCGTTTGCATTTACGTTTGCGCTTGTGTTTGCGTTTGCGTTTGCGTTTGCGTTCGCGTTCGCGTTTACGTTTGCGTTTTTGGCGCTGGCGGAATTGTGTGCGTCGCCTCCCACCAAACGTGGCGTGCCCGCCGCAACTTTCGCTTGCAACGCCTCCGCGGCGCGACTCCATCGATCAATCATGCGCTGGCAATCTGCCAAACCTTGCATAGTGAAGTTGGCATTGGTGCGGTAATGCGTGCGCGTAATTTCTAGGCGAAGCGCGGCGGGTGTAACGCCCTTGGCGAACAAGTCGCGCGCGGTAAAAAAATTGCCTTTGCTCTTGGACATTTTCTCGCCCTCAACAATCAAGTGGCGCGTGTGGAACCACAAGCGCGCAAAACTTGGCTTGTTGTGCGCGCAACGACTTTGCGCAATCTCACATTCGTGGTGCGGAAAAATATTGTCCTCGCCGCCGGAGTGAATATCTATTTCCGCACCAAGCAAACCCGCGGCCATGGCGGAGCATTCCAAATGCCAGCCGGGATATCCCGCGCCGTAGGGCGAATCCCATTTCAACACGTGATGCGGATCCGGCTTCCACAACATAAAATCGCCAGGATTTTTCTTGGCGGCCTGATGCTGCGCACTAATGCGCCCGCCCTCGCCCTCGCGCAAATTCTCAAGCGTGTTTCCGGAAAGTTTGCCGTAGTCAGCGAAACTTTTCACATTGAAATACACCGCGCCGTCGCTGGCAACATATGCGTGCCCGCGTTCAATGAGTTGCTTGATCATGTCAAGCATTTGTGAAATCCACTGAGTTGGCCGCGGCATAAGCGATGGATCGCTTTGCGCTTCAATGGCAACTTTCAGACCCAACAGGCGCGCGTCTTCTAGAAATCGGTTGGCGTAAAAATCCGCGATAGCCATTGGATCGTTGGCATCAATGGCGACGTCGGCGTGAATTTTTCCAGATTTTTTGGCTTCCAAAAGACGGCGACCCGCCACGGCCATCTTGTCCTCGCCGGCGCCGTCGGCGTTGGTGTCGTCTGTCATGTGGCCAACATCGGTAATGTTCATGACGTGGCGAACGGGCGTGCCAGTGAGTTCAATGGTGCGGCGCAAAATATCGGCGTTTAGAAATGAGCGAAAGTTGCCAATGTGCGCGTCGTCGTACACCGTTGGCCCGCACGTATAAAAAGTGACGGGACCAGCCGCGCCCGCGATGGGATTTATTTCGGCAAGTTCACCAGTAAGCGTGTTGTGAATGTGTACGGCGGGCATGTTGGAATGATAAGTACAAGAGCGAGGAGTTGTGTTTGAAGCTCAAAGAATTGGTGGGGCGAAGTGCGGTTCAAACTTCGGATCTACGCATTGCAAGTAATGTCATTGGAGAGTCGCCCCACCCCGCGCGCGACGGTCAAATTGATAAATCAAAAACATGTGTTTTATGCGGCAACAATACGCATGGCGGGCATATAAATCTGAATGCCCGCCGCGCGAAATTTTTCTAGCAACTCGTTGTAAATGGCTGGACCGGCGGCGCCCGCGTCGGCTACTTGCGTCCATGGCTTGATTGCGATTTCAATGGCCACTTCTTTTAGATTTGCAATTCCAACCGCCGGCGCTGGGTCCTTCAGCACATGCGCGTTTGCGGCAAGAACGGATTGAACAACTTCGGTGGCGTACGCAATGTTTGTTCCGTACACCACGGACACGCTGAGTGAAAGTTGGCGCAGCGTGCCGTAATTGTGCATAATTTCTCCGACAATTTTTCGGTTGGGCACAATCACAATCGAGCGATCGGCGTGGCTCAGTTTTGTGGAGAACAACGTGACGGCTTCCACGCGCCCCTCCACTCCCTGCATGGAAACATATTCGCCAACGCGAAACGGACGCGTGAAAATAATCGTAAGTCCCGCGACCAAGTTTCCAAGAACTCCCTGCATGGCCAGCGCAATGCCCGCGCCCGCAACACCAAGGCCGGCAATAAGTGGCAGCAGTTGCACGCCCAGGTTTTGCAACGCCATGAGCACAAAGATCAACAGAACAGCAACACGAACAATGCGCGCCAACAACGCCTGCAGCGTGATGTCAAATTTCAATGGCCGCGCCGCGCGCAAAAAAGCTTTGCCGATCCAGCGCGCCACAAGAAATCCAACAATCATGATCACAGTGGCGGAGATCACCCTTGGACCAAACTCCATAAGAAGGTCAATGCTGTGGTTCTTAATGCGCTGCAGTGTTTCTATTTGTTCATTCATGGTTTGGTGGGGGTTGAAGTTGGAGTCGGGTTGCGAAATTACGTTTATGCGGAGCGAGCCATTGTGTTACAGATTCTGAAAGAATGGCGAATGTTATAGAAGCCACGAACTTCAACAAGGGATGGAAATTATGCCGATACGATATGAGCGTGCCTATCAACTCAGCGAAATTGCCCATCACCGTGGTCATTCCGGTGAAAAATGAGGAGCGAAACCTGCCCAAGTGTCTGCAGCAACTCGCGCGCTTTGCCAAGATTGTCATCATTGATTCCGGAAGCACGGATCAAACACAAGCCATTGCCGAGAAGTTTGGTTGTGAGTTTGTTCCGTTCAGGTGGAATGGCCACTATCCAAAAAAACGCAATTGGTATTTGCTGAATCACCAAATGGAAACGCCGTGGGTTTTTTTCTTGGATGCGGATGAATATGTAACCGAAGCGTTTGTAAATGAACTTGAGAGCGCCATTGCCAGCACGCAACATACGGGTTTCTGGGTGAACTACTCGAATTATTTTCTGGGTCAAGAACTCAAGCACGGCGTGCCGCAGTTGAAGTTGCCGCTGTTCAAAGTTGGCGCGGGTTTGTACGAGCGCATTGACGAGGATGCATGGAGTTCGCTTGACATGGAAGTACATGAACATCCCGTGCTGCAAGGAAGCGTTGGCGAGTTGAAAGCCAGGATTGACCACAATGATTTCAAGGGCCTGCACTCGTACATTGCCAAACACAATGAGTATTCGTCATGGGAAGCGCGGCGATATATGAAACTGCGCAACGCCGGTGGAGATTCGGCAATCGGTGGAGAACATTTCACCGCTATCCAGCGACGCAAGTACAACAACTTAACGCGCTGGTGGCTAGCGCCCGCGTATTTTCTATACATCTTCGTTTACAAACTTGGCTTCTTGGATGGCCGCACGGGCTACGCCTTTGCGCGCATGAAGGCGATCTATTTCTGGCAGATCAGGCTTAAGATTGCGGAACTCATTTCAGCAAATTCTTAATTCGAATGACCTGCATGACCGCAACCCGTGCCCCCACTGGCATTGAAATATAAATCACAAAAATTATCCGCCTGGGATCGATCACAGAGGTCGAACAATTTCATGCAAAACATTTTGCCAAGCCTTGCAGGCGTGGTGAGATTCGTATTTATTTTCATAAGCAACCTGACCACGACGGCCCATCTCCGCCGCTTCGTTTCTGTGTGCGGCAAGATATTGAATCTCGCGCGCCAAAGCACCGCCATCACTTGGCTCGCTTTGATAGCCGCATTGGTTCTCCTTCAATATGGATACACATTCGCTTTTCTCGGGACCAACCCACAATACCGGCTTGCCAGCCGCAAGAACACTGAAGAACTTACTCGGCAAAATCAAACCTTCCCAACCTGGAAGCAATGTGACCAAGTGCGTATCACCAACATCCAACACATCCGCAAGCTGCTCGCGCGTTTGATAGCCGCTGACAAAAATATTCTTGGCTCCGCACTCCTCAATACGCCGCTCTAAATTTAGTTTCGCTTTGCCATCGCCAATAAAAAGCCAACGAATAGAGTCGTCATCTTTCAATCGTTCAACCGCGCCCGCAATGGCGTCCATGTCGTGCCCAAGACCAAAATTTCCAACATATAAAACGGTGAAGCGGTCGCCAATATTCCACTCCTTACGCAGCGGATTTTCTTCCCTATTTCGCTTTGCGAATTTCTCGGCACCGCTCCAAACAGAAATAGCGCTGACACGATTGGGGATGGCGCCCTTCTCGATTACTTTTTGTTTCATATAGTCACCAAGCGCAACCACTCGATCGCTTTGACGCAAACAAATTCGATCTATCCAACGAAAAATATTCCAGAGCATGCCCCGTGATTTCATCACGCCCGCGGCGCCAGCAACCTCGGGATATAAATCCATAGTCCAATAGACCAAATGAGTGCCCTTGATCCATTTCAACAACACGCCGACTAGGGCAATAAATGGTGGCGTTGTGAAGCAAATCACAACATCGTGGCGCGGCAACATCATGCAACGCCACAAGGCTGCCACATAAAATAATGTGAAATCAAACACACGTGGCGTGATGCCGCGCTTGCCGAAGAGTTGCAACCCCACGCGATAAATTTGGATTCCCTTGTGTGTTTCACGTTTGGGCAGAGTTGCTCCACGTTCGCCATAAATAGCTCGGCTTGCAACCACAGTTACATCGTCGCCATTTTCGCGCAAGTATCGCGCTAAATCGTCGGCGTGCTGCGCCGTGGCGACCACGTCTGGCCAGAAAGCTTGATTTAACATCAGCACCCGAATTCTTCGCAGCGCTTTAAGCATGCTCAGCGCCAACATGTTCCGATCATATTTTTTAGCGGCAAGCAATCCATTGTCACGGAATGTGTTGTAGAGCTGCTTGTCCTGTTGCAACCTGCGCATGGATGCCAGCAACGCGACCGCATCTTCTGGAACAAATGGAATTCCAACTCCTTCGCTCTCCACAATTTCAGCGGATTCGCCCGCCACTCCATGCAATACCGGAATACCCATACCCATGCACTCGAACAGTTTGGACGGAATCACTGTCTCAAACAATGGCGTGCGTCGAAGATGAATAATGGCGACATCAAGCAGCGCCCAGTAGCGCGGCACTAGATCCTTAGCCACGGAATCAACGAAGTGAACATTCTTCAATGCCAATTCCGCGGTACGATTTTTCAGCTCCGCTTTCCTTGCGCCGTCGCCCAGAAACACAAAGGCAAGTGAATCGTCGCCTTGATCTTGCGCCATCTTCGCGGCATCAAGCAGGGTTTCAAGCGCGTGCGCAAGTCCATGGGTTCCGATATATCCGCCAACAAATTTGCCCTCTAATCCAAGTTGCTGCACTAATTGTTCGTCGCGTTTTTGCGGCATAAATCGCGAACTATCAACGCCGTTGGTGACCACTTTAATTTTGTCGCCATTGATGCCACGCTTGATCAGGTTTCTTTTAAACGCGTGTGTTACAGAAATAATTCTGTCGGCGCGTCGATACAAAAAGAGTTCCAGCTTTTCCAACATATCCAACGCAAAAGAATCTTTCATGGCTCCCACCACACGAATTGATTCTGGCCACAAGTCACGCAACTCAAAGACAAACGGGCGCCGTTTGTACACGCTCACAATCCAAGCACCGCACGCCGTAAAAAACTGTGGTGAAGTGCCAATGACAACATCAACCTTGCTTACAAATACTGCCGCCACTACCGCGCTCAACATGAAACTGATGTAATCCAAAATGCGTCTTAAAAATCCCTCATTGGCGGTGATATATGTCCACACTCGAATCACGCGAATGCCATCTATGGTTTCTGTTTGCCAAAGTTTGTTCTTATAGCCCTCAAAAACTTTTCCCGTGGGGAAGTTTGGCGCACCAGTGATCACCGTCACTTGTTCGCCTTGCCTCACCCATTCGCGGCAGTGTTCAAATGTGCGCGACGCAGGAGCGTTGACTTCGGGCGGAAAATTATCGGTGAGAAAAAGAATGTGCATTTCAAGACCACTGTAATTCAAACACGGATTCTGATCCGCTGAGTGTGAGCACGAAACATGTGTTGCTCACATTTTTTCCAAACTCTGGGTGCCAAACCGAATCCACAATAGTCACGATTGCCCCCTTGGTGGAATAGCGTAAGTGTTGTCCATTTGCCAGCGTAAGCATATTATTTTCAAGCACTTTTACTGATGGGTGCAAATACAAACGCGCTATGGCTCCACTCAATTCTCCCTTAATCTGATCAGTGACCGTCAATGATCTGCGAGATAGCTTCCAAATCCTTTGATGAGTGGGCCGCCCGACAAGTCGTTGATAGCCGGCATGCGAAGCGGTAATTGCGAGCGCGGTTTCTGCTTCAACACATTCAATGCCGAATGGCTGCGCTCGACGCGCAACGCGAAAGCCCCCCCACACCTCACTTGAATTCGCATGATTGATCTCAATGGTGTTGTGCGCCGCAGTTGAACGCTCAAGCGATCTCTGTGCGCCGGATTTATATGTGGAAGTTCCACTATTCACAAAAATTCGTTGTTCGCCCAAAGAAAATTCGAATGACAGAGTGTCGGCGTGAGCATGGCCTGGTTGATAATCCGGACCAATGCGCCCAACATCCACAAGCAGAACCGCCGCGCCTTTTTGTGCGCGTATATAGCCCGATTGTTGTAGATGATGAATTTCTTTGCTTGAATCAAATTGTTGCACACGCACTCCCAAACGATTTGCGTATTGGGATACATCAATCAAACGAGGCGCGATACCAAATGCAGCGTCATTAAAAAATGACACATCGCCATCGGGGTGGCTCATGATTTCAAGCCAGGTCAACATTCGCTGTGCGGCGGCGCGAAGTGCGCTTGCCTGTTGCAAAGCCAACGCGCTCGGCCAACTTTGACACGCGTTGATCAAATCCAAAATGTCCTCCAAAATGATGGCGTGATACATGGGGCTTAATTCAAAATGACCCCCATCCGCCAAAACTTGTTCAGGAATTTCGCGCGCCAGAATTCGAAGACCTTGATTCAGCCAAGAATCGGCTTCTAAACCCTGAAAAAACATTCCGGCAAACACAAGCGCCTTGGCATTTACAAACAGGTGATTTGCGAGCAAATGGTGCTCGACACGCTTGGAAAGCCAGCGCGATTGAATCGCCAAGCTTTGAAGCGCGCCGTTCGTTAATTGATTTCCACCCAACGACCACTTGATCCAATTCACAATGCGCAGCGATGTTGGGTAAGGCTCCCAGCCATTGCCGATGGCTGGCGGATTTTCCGCGATCCATTTCTCGATCAATTGTTTGTGCCACACAATGCGATCGCTGGCACCCGCAGCACACAAGTCGTCAAAATAATGCAGGTTGTAAAGCCATAGTTTGTCACAGCGCGTATCGTTCCAGGCGTCAGCGCCACTGAGCGTTTGATCTTGATTGAGAAACCGAAATGTCATTGCGCCAAACTGTGTCTGATGTTTGGCAACGGGTTCAACCCATGCACTAGTTGTGGATCTTACTGATGGCGCCGCGCGCAAATCAATTTTGGGCGTATGCAAACGAAACCAAAGCCGACCGTAGAACTGAACTGGTTTCAAGTGCCGCAGCGTGTGCCAATATTGAAGAAAGCGTTGCACGATGCAAAAGGTAACAGACAAGCACAAACCGTTGGGAGGAAACTCGTGATTTCATTTTGCCAAAAGTTGCTCCAAATGCTTCACAATTCTTGGCCCCGTCTTGCCATCCCACATCTCTGGAATCGCACCGCGCTTCCATTTACCCGCAAACAATTTCTCAAAAGCGGGAGCAAGCGCTGAAGGATTCGTTCCAAGGAGTTCGTTGGTGCCAACAGTGACGGTTTCTGGCCGTTCGGTGGAGTCACGCAACGTCATGCAAGGCACTCCCATTACCGTGGTTTCCTCGGTAATTCCGCCAGAATCCGTGATGACAGCTTTGGCATGTTTCACTAAATAATTAAACTCAAGATACGGTTGCGGATCCACAAAATGCAGGTTGGCAGGAAGGCCCTCGATGGCCTTGAGTGTTTTTGCGGTGCGTGGATGAACCGGGAAAATCACTGGTGATCCCTTTGCGCCGGTTCCCACCGCGGTCAACATTTGGGCCAACTTGTTTTCGCCGTCAACATTATTGGGTCGGTGCAGAGTCAGCACAAAATATTGGCCGGCTGAAAGATTCATGTCTTTCCAGAATGCTGGCGGCTGCAATCGATCCATGTTGGCAAGCAAAGTATCGATCATGGTGTTGCCCACAAAGAAAATTCTTTCGCTTGGCACACCGGCCTTTTTTAAATTATTGTTCGCCACATCGCTGGTGGTGAAAAAATAATTTGTGATTGAGTCCGTCACCATGCGATTGATTTCTTCGGGCATGGTCCAGTCACCTGAACGAATGCCGCCCTCCACGTGGGCCACGGGAACGCACAACTTTTGCGCGGCAATGGCGCAAGCCATGGTGGAAGTCACATCGCCAACAACCAGACATAAATTACTGCGGGCATCTAGAAGCAACTTCTCATAGCGCGTCATAATCACGGCAGTTTGTTCAGCCTGCGTTCCTGAACCAACCTCCAAATTCACATCTGGCGCTGGAATTCCAAGTTGCGTAAAAAAGTCGCCGGACATCTTCGCGTCGTAATGTTGGCCGGTGTGAACAAGTCGATACTTGAGTCGACCGCCTTTTTCTTGACTTGCCTTGACCGCACGAATAATCGGCGCAATCTTCATGAAATTTGGACGTGCGCCGGCGATGATGTCTACCAAAATGTGTTGTTGTGTCATTGACAATCCTTGGCAATCTCAATGCTCACGCGAGCAATTTCTATAATTTCTTCAAGCGGAATCGGGGCGGGGCCGCCCTTCTTCACCGCGTCAACAAAGGCCGCCGCGCATGCTGCTTGACCCTTATCTTGTTTCCATAAATTCATTTTCTTAAAACCTTTCCAGCCGAACCCCTTTAGTTTGCGAAAGTTGTCCAATTGCAAAACGGCGCCGTTTGAAAATACTTCAAGACGCTCCTTGGGAAACGCCTTGCTGCCGTTGGCGAAGTAATGAACGGTTCCCAAAGAGCCGTCGATAAATTTAAGATTGATCGTGACAGTGTCGCCAGTGGCACTCTGCATCGCGACGGATGTGTGTGATTCAATGGGTGAGCCCGCAAGAAAGCGAAGCAGGTCAATGAAGTGACAGCCTTCGCCAATGATTCGACCGCCGCCTTGTTCGGCATCTTGTGTCCAATGATCTGCGGGAATGGCGCCAGCATTCACGGTCATCACGAATGACTTGGGACCAGTCGCCGCTTTCAAAAGCTGCTTCACTTTTTGCACCTGCGGCGAGAAGCGACGGTTGAATCCGACCATTACAAGGGCTTTGCCAGCAGCGGCGGCGGTGTGAATGTTCGCCAGCTCATCCAGCGTTAAACACAGGGGTTTTTCCACAAATACATGCTTGCCGCCGGCGAGCGCTTTCAGTGTGAAGCCCGCGTGGCTGTCATGACGCGTAGTGATCACAACAGCGTTGGTACCCGCGTCCGTGAAAAGTTTATCGGTGTCAGTGGTGGTTTCTTCAAATCCGTATTTACGACCCGCGTGCACGCCGCTTACTCCCGCGCTTGAAGCCACACTGCGAAGATGCGCGCCACTTCCCTTGAAAGCATTGATCAAGACTGCTGTGGCATAGTTGCCGGCGCCAATGAAACTTACTGCAACATTGTTGATCGCTGAACCTGCGCCCGTGGCATTGGTGGTCTGCGCAAATTTCACGGTGCGCTGGGTTAGATTTTCATTCTTCGCGCTGGCACCTGGATACTCCAACAAAATCGCAAGCGATGGTTCGGAACCACCCACAACTTCATACGCCTTCTCCGCTTCCTCAATTTGATAACGATGCGAAATCAAACTTGTCACATCAAGTCGGCCGTCGGACATCATGTCAAGCACCGCCTCAAGATTGCGCTGCTCGGTCCAGCGCACAAATCCAACGGGATAATCCTGGCCCTTCTCTTCGTAATTCGGGTCGTAGCGACCGGGACCGTAAGAGCAAGAAACCTGGAAAGTAATTTCCTTCTTAAAGAAATCATCGCGCGACAATTCAAGCCCGGTCACGCCAACAAGAACAATTCGCCCGCGTTTGCGGCACATCAACGCCGCTTGATGCATGGGCTCATTGCTTTTGGTTGCGGCTGTAACAATGACCGCATCCATGCCGCGCCCGCGCGAAAATGCATCAGCGGCGGCGATTGGATCTTGCCCTTGTGAAAGATCAACAATTTCGGCGCCAAATTGTTTGGCCATGGCTAGTTTCTTGGAATCAAAATCAATGCCAAGCACGCGACATCCGTGCGCGCGCAACAACTGAACGGTGATCAGGCCGATCAAACCCATGCCCGTCACCACAACCGCTTCGCCCAAAGTTGGTTGAATCAAACGCACGCCTTGTAATGCAATGGCGCCTATCACAGTGAACGCGGCGGCGTCATCGGAAACATTCGCGGGAACTTTTGCGCTTAGGTTCACGGGCACGCTCACAACTTCGGCATGCTTGCCGTTGGAAGCCACGCGATCACCAATCGCAAACCCGCTTACGCCAGCGCCAATTTCCGCCACTGTTCCAACATTGCAATAGCCCATTGCAAGTGGTTGATCAAGTTTGTTCATGACGGCGTTCAATGTTGGCGCCAGACCATCGGTGCGAATTTTTTCAAAGACTTGCTTCACCTTGTCGGGTTGTTGACGGGCCTTGTCCAGAAAATTGGCCTTGCCAAAGTCCACCATCATGCGCTCGGTGCCGGCGGAAATAAGTGTGCGCGAAGAATGAATAAGCAATGAACCTCGCCCAACGCGCGGCACGGGAACTTCTGCGACTTCGGTATGACCATCTTTAAGATTTTGGAGAATTTGTTTCATGGAGTTGATTGGATTTGTCGGCGCATTTCTAGAAATCGTTGAATAACTTTCAAAGATACTGCGCTTGGCGAATCATGGTTTGGACATATGAAGACTTTATGAATGACTCGGCGAATCTTAATTTGCCTAAAAATTTCAAGCGCCACTATTATCTAGAAATCGCCTACACCAAATTTCAATACACATCAAAGACAACAATGTATAAGCGGCATCGCTTCGGCCAGAATCGTTGTCTTGAATCAGTTTCTGAACCGCGACTGGATCGAACAAACCGCGCTGATTTAAACTTTGAGTTGAAAGAAGATCGCCAAACAATTCTCGTAATTCAAATCGCATCCAACGACGAAGCGGCGCACTGAAGCCGGTCTTGGGCCGATAGATCACATCATGTGGCAAGTATGGCTCCATGGCTTTTTTTAATACCCACTTGCCTTCGTTGCCGCGTTGCTTGAATTTTGTCGGAATGCGCGCGGCAAACTCCACAAGATCCAAATCCAGAAAGGGCACGCGCGCTTCTAGTCCAACAGCCATTGACATTTTGTCGGTATAAGGAAGATTGTGATCGGCCAAGAAAAACCGTTGCTCCAATGCCAGCATCCGCTCCAAGCCTGATGTGTTTTGTGGAAGCGGCACAAGAAAATCAATCATGGGTTGAACCGCGGATTGCCCAACAAGTGAATCCCGAAATTGTTTGGAATACAAAGAGCGCAACCGACTTTCCTGTTGCCATACGAAATAATTTGCGATGCGCGCGTTTCCATCCAAAGCCGCTCCACGAAATACCTTTGCTAAACGCCGCGAAAGCGGCTTTCTTTGATCAAGCCCCGAAGTGATATTTTCCAAACCTTGCCTCGCAAATCCTGGCAGCCATGACCACAAACTCTCATATGACAAGGCGCGGTGTCGTCGATATCCGGTGAACAAATCATCGCCGCCAGCGCCCGACAAAAGAACTTTGATTCCCTGCTCGCGCGCGAGTTGTGAAATATAAAGAACGTTCAGCGTGGCTGGATCCGCAAGCGGTTCATCAAGCATGTACACCATGCGTTCGATATCCGATGCCATCCGCGATGAATCAATTTGCACCAGATCAAGCGGAACACCGAGATGCTTTGCGACCAACTTGGCGTAAGGAAGATCTTCCGTTTCACCCGCCTCCGCGCCACCCTTGGATTCAATTGAGAAACATCGAATGTTTGAAGCTCGCTCACGCGCCATTGCAACAACGGCGCTTGAATCAAGTCCACCAGAAAGAAACGCCCCGACAGGAACATCCGCGAGTAGTTGCCGATGCACCGCCGTGCGCAACGCGCTTTCCGTTCCAGCAATGGCGTCATGTTCAGATAAATTTTGCCCAACTCCGCGGAAGGCGGGAAGTTGATACCAAATCCATCGCTTGTAAATTGCGTTGTTCTTGATCACCATCGCCTCGCCCGGCAAAAGTTTGCGCACCGCGCGAAGCGGAGTGCCTTCGCCAGGACACCACAAAAAACTGAGGTAACGGTGAATCGAAATTGGGTCCAATTCCCGCAAATCTGGGCGTAGTTGAAGAAGTGCCTTGATTTCGCTGGCAAATGAAAACCCAGAGGCATCGGCGCAAAAATAAAATGGCTTCACGCCCAAGGCGTCCCTGGCCACGAACAATTCTTGACTTCTACCGTCCCAAATGGCGAACGCAAATATCCCGTTGAGCTTTGGCAACATCGCCATGCCTTCGCTTAAATAAAGAGCAAGCAAAACTTCAGTATCTGAATGACTTTTAAAGTTGTAGCCAACGCTAGCAAGGGCGGCGCGAAGTTCTGGAAAATTATAAATTTCTCCGTTGAACACTAGCGCAACTTTTCCACTTTCATCAAGCATTGGCTGATGACCAAGTGGCGACAAATCTAAAATGGAAAGCCGAGTGTGTCCAAGCGTGAGCGGCGCGCCAACTGCGGTAAAAATTCCGGTGTCATCAGGTCCGCGATGCTTGATGAAATCCGTTGCGGCATTCACGCGCGCGGACGCGGCACCCCATGCGCCAATAATGCCGCACATTCAGCGGACCCCTTCAATTATTTTTTGCGCTCTTGCTGAAACGCTCGTTGAGATAGCGCAAAAGCAATCAAGCATTGTGTTGCCCCCGATACCACTCAATCGTGCGCTTTAATCCATCTTCAAATCCAACTTGCGCGCGCCAGCCAAGCAACTTCGCAGCACGTTCTACATTTAAGCAGCGCCGCGGTTGCCCGTCTGGCTTGGACGAATTCCAGCGAATTTCGCCTGTAAATCCGCTCAATTTAGCGATAAGCGTGACCAAATTTTTGATGGTGATTTCCATGCCAGTACCCAAGTTGATCGGCTCGGGAGTGTCTAGCACTTCAGCGGCACGAATCAAACCCTCGGCGGCATCGTCCACATATAAAAACTCGCGGCTTGCGGAACCCGTGCCCCAACATTCAATGTGGTCGGTCTTTGTGGTCACGGCCTCAACGCATTTACGAACGAGCGCTGGAATGACATGCGACGTATCCAAATTAAAATTGTCGCCCGGTCCGTACAAATTCACGGGCAACACATACGTTGACTTCAAACCATATTGCCGTTGATACGCATCCAACATCACCATTGCCGCCTTCTTGGCAATGCCGTACGGCGCATTGGTTTCTTCTGGATAGCCGTTCCAAAGCTCGCTTTCTTGAAACGGTACCGGTGTGAACTTGGGATACGCGCAAATTGTTCCAACCTGAACAAACTTGCCCAAGTTGCGTTGGCGCGCGTGCTCAATCAAATGCAGAGCCATGGCCATGTTGGCGTAGAAGTAACGCCCTGGATTCTTCATGTTGGCGCCAATACCACCAACTTCTGCTGCTAAGTGAAACACAACGTCCGGCTTCATGGTGTCGTACATGCGAACCACGGCGGCCTCGGTGGTTAAATCAAAGTCCTTTTGCAAAGGAATCAAAATCTCATCCGCTCCGCGCGCCTTTAATTTGTCCACAAGAACTCGTCCAAGAAATCCAACGCCGCCCGTTACAACAATGCGTTTGCCGCGGAAAGGTTGTGCGGATGTGGAAGTCATTTCAATAAAGGTACCCAATGATTGGAAGGTTAAGGTGCGGTGGTGGCGTTACTCTATTCCTGCGCCCAAAGTGTTGGTCATTTGAAATTAAATGTTGGTCGCCAGTCACGAACAGAAGGAGTTACAAAGTTGAAGAAGGCAATCATCACTGGAATCACTGGTCAAGACGGAAGTTACTTGGCTGAACTTTTGCTTGCCAAGGGCTATGAAGTTCATGGAATTATTCGCAGAAGTTCTAGTTTCAACACGGAGCGCCTAGATCATATTTATCAAGATCCACATGAAAAGGGCGCGCGCCTTCGTCTGCACTACGGCGACCTGAATGATGCCAGTGGTTTAATGGATGTGCTGCGCAAGGTTCAGCCAGATGAGGTGTACAACCTTGGCGCGCAAAGCCATGTCCGTGTGAGTTTTGATCAGCCTGTTTACACGGTGGACACAGACGCTACAGGAACATTGCGCCTGCTTGAGTCGCTGAGATCATTTCAAGAAATTTCGGGCAAGTCAATTCGTTTTTACCAAGCAAGTTCAAGTGAAATGTTTGGCAAGGTGCAGGAAATTCCACAGAAGGAAACCACGCCGTTCTATCCGCGCTCGCCATATGGATGCGCAAAATTATTTTCCCACTGGATCACGGTGAATTACCGCGAGAGTTACAACATGCATGCCAGTTGCGGCATTCTGTTTAATCACGAAAGTCCCCGTCGCGGTGAAACATTTGTTACCCGCAAGATCACGCGCGCGGTTGGCCGTATTAAACTTGGCATGCAGAAGAAGTTGTACTTGGGAAACATTGACTCACAACGCGATTGGGGTTTTGCCGGTGATTATGTCGAGGCCATGTGGCTTATGTTGCAACAACCCAAAGCGGATGACTATGTCATTGCAACAGGCAAAATGATTTCTGTGCGCAAGTTTTGCGAACTTGCATTTAGCCACGTCGGTCTAGACGCAATGGACTTCATTGAAATTGACCCGCGCTATTTCAGACCAGCCGAAGTGGAGCAGTTGCAAGGCGACGCTTCGAAAGCCAAAAAAGTGCTGAATTGGGCGCCCAAGGTTGGCGTGGAAGAACTTGCCCGCATGATGGTGGAATCAGATCTTGAACAAGCACGCCGCGAAAAAACTTTGCGCGACGCTGGGCATGAATTGCCGGCGAATTCAGGACATGATCAATGATGGCCGGTCGAATTGCTGGGATTTTTCTGCTCGGATTTTTGCTGGCTTGGCAGGCTCAAGATGCTTCAACAACCGCGACCCAAAGTCAGGCTTCAAGTCGCCCCCCACTTATTCTGCTTTACGATTGCTTACCTGATCCCAACGCGATCGCGCGAGTTCAATCTATTCAAGCAAATCCATATCTTCTTATATACCAAGGCTGTGATCCACAATCATTTAAAAGTGGAATGATTGACTCCGCGGCGGTTATAAAAGAAATTGATAAACAAACAGGCGGCATGCCACCAGAGTGGGGCATGCTTGATTTTGAAGAGCCCTTTAATAGTGATTTACAAAAAGGAATTGAATCTCCAGAATGCAAGCGCGCACTTCAAACCATGATTGCCACGCTTCAAGCGGTCAAGGCGCGATTTCCAAATACCAAATGGACCTATTACGGAGTTCCATTTACGCCTTACTGGGATAATGGAAAAAATTGGACGAACTCCACAAGCGAAGCAAAGCGGAAAATGCTTGACCGTATTGCGGCGATATATTCTTCCCTCGTCAAAGAAGAAGATTGGGTGAGTGTGAGTATTTATCCGGTCTATGAGCCTGAACTGTATAAACCTGAAGAAAGAAATGGGATTCGTGAACAGGGGCGGGCGTGGCGCATGGTGCAGGTGGGGCTAGCAAAACTTCTTGCTGGAAAAAATCCAGTGATCCCAACGGTAACTCCATATTGGCAACCAAATGGGTTAGCAAATGATTGGACTATTTTAAGTAATGATCAATTTATTCAAGACGTTGTTCAGCCAGCCATCAAAGCGGGCGCCCGCGGTATTGCAATTTGGACTGGCGCCGACAGCCTGATTGCGCAACTCACCCAAGATTCAATTCCCATGACCGCGGCCACTTCAAGGCAAAAATTTAGGGAGGCCTTCGCTTTGAATTATTTTTCGAATCAAATGCCTTCTTCATGGAGTGATCCCAAAATAAAAGAACAACTTGAGGTGAAAATAAGCCGGACGATCACCGACTCGCTTTTAAATATCCGCGCATCGGAACAACTTGGTTCCAATCCATGACGGTGCCGCCGACCTCCACGGATTCCAATACGCATTCTGGTGGTTTAGGTCGAGTGGCCATGCGCGGATCAATGTTGAACTCGGCGCAGTGGCTCATTAATAAGGCGCTCACCGCGGGCGCAATGTTTATCATCGCGAGTTTTTTAACTCCCGCTGAATGGGGGGTAGGAATTGGGTCTTTGGCGATCTTTCAATTTCTATGTTTATTTCTTCCGCTCACGGTAGGCGATGTGTTGATCGCCCATCCAAAACGCTTTGCATTGCTCGCGCCAAGCGCGTCTGGCCTGGCCATGATTATTGGTTGCTGTACCGCGGCTGTAACCCTGCTGAGTATTCCTGTGGTTATTTACTTTTATACTAAATTCTCAGCTGCTTGGCTGATTGGTCTTTTAGCGGTTCAAGCAATTCGACCGATCATTGAAGCTAAATTTGTGGTTCCGCTTTCCGCAATGCGTTTAAGCCTGGCCTATCCAAAGATGGCCTTTATAGATGGCGTTTTACAAATGGGTGCGACTCTGCTTTCCTTAGTAATCGCTGCTTGTGGCGGTCGCTCCGCGGCGTTGGTTGTTCCCCAAATAGTCAATGTCGCGGCAAAGGCAACTTGGTATTCCAGTATTTCAAACGTTCCGCGTTCCGCGCGCTTTCACCCCAAACTTGCGCTATTTCTGTTTCGTTCATTCGTGAAAGCCGCAAGCGCCCAATACATACACAATGTCATTGTGATGCTGGAAATTCTGGTGCTTGGATTTATTTCGGGTGAGTACCAAGCCGGATTATTTGGTTTTGCATTCTTGATCGCGGCACAAGCCAACACGGTGATCGCGTATCAACTGGGCGTTGTGCTTCAACCAATTTTTGGGCGCTTGCAAGATGATCCAGAGCGGCAAGTTGCAGGGTTTCTGAAGGCGCAACGCGTGCTCAGTGCGGTGTGCGTGCCGATTTGTTTTACGCAAGCCATCTTGGCAGAACCATTATTTAGGCTGATTCTTGCCGAAAAGTGGCAGCCTGCTATTTCAGTCTTTCAAGTGGTGAGTTTGATGCAGGCTTTCTATTTTGCCACCGGTCCATCCATGTCATGCCTGCGCGCACAGCGGCGCTTTGGAACATTCTTTGCGTGGCAGGGAATTCAACTTTTAATTTCACTTCCTATTTACTGGATGGGCGCAGATTGGAAAGGCGCGCTTGGCATTGCTATTGCCAGCGGAGCGTGCTGGGCAATCAGTGCGCCACTTGTGGTGTGGTTGTGCACACTCGCTTCGCCGCGCAAACATTTGTTTGATGCGCTTGCCATCTTTGTACGGCCGTGGGTTGTGTGCGTGCCACTGTTTGGCGGCTTCTACATGCTCACACAATGGGCTAGTAGTTTTGGCCGACTGGGCGACATCGCGTCACTATTTGTTGTTGGGCCAATCGCCACATTGCTTGCGATTTGGATTATGCGTTTCTTACACGCCGACATTCGCAACACCATTGACGGATTTGTAGTTGGCGCGCTGAAAAAGATTCGCCGCTCACCTACTTGATGTCAAACAAATCATCCGCGGGCTCACCGCACACGGCGCGCTCAATGGCGCGGCGCTGATAGGTGGGGTTCCAAAATCGATCCATGACAGCGTGGCACGCGGCTTTCGTTTCGGTTGTTGGATACGGCGTTGTAAGCCACGATTGAATTGCGTCTGCCAGAGATGCAACATTGTCTTTGTTGAAAAGCGAGCCGTTTTTGCCTGGAATAATGGCTTCCCACTCCGGCATTTGATTGTCCGCGTCATTGTGCGTGACCACAGGTACGCCATACACCATGCTGTGCATGGCAGTTAAGCCAACCATGCCGGGCGCCACCGTCACATTGCTCGCCATGACAAGCTCCGCAATTCGCTGCTCGTTGTAACAAGCTCCTTCGAAGTGGGCGCGCACACCACGAGCGATAGCCTGTGCTTCTAATATCGCTCGTTCTTCTCCGTCGCCAACAATAATTAAATTTGCATTGGTGCCACGTCGTTTCAACTCTGCAATGGCGTCGATAAGCAAGTCAAGTCGCCGCAGCGCAATGAGTCGAGTAGTGCAAATCACCACAGGCGTGGCGGCGTCGCCGAAGAGTTCACGACGAATTTGGTCTGTTCGCATCACGCTCACTTTTTCGCGCGCCGCAATTTGCTCCGCCATGTCTTGGCTGTTGTAAATCACATGAAGATGTTCCGGCGACCAACCGTGCTGCATTGCAATCTGCTTGGATCCGCGTCCATAGAACATGTGCTGATGCGGTATGGCGTAGAACAACTTTCTGAACAACCCTTTCAATCCGCTCGGTTGCGACAAATATCCGTGTCCCCAAAAGAACACACGCTTGCCAAGCAAGCGCGCTGCGATAGCGCCAATCCATGTGCATGGCCAATGCGGAACAGCGTGAAAAATTACCGTATCGAATGCTGGGTTCATGCCCGAGCGCACCGCGCCCCACTGCCATCGAAATGGTCCGCCAAATCTGTGCGCGGGTGCAAGAATAAATTTCACCGCGGGCGTGAACTGCGCGGCGCGAATGCCATGCGCGTATCCGCGATCGTGGTCATCACCAATAAACGTGAAGTCGGCTTGTGTGCTGCGCGCCAACTCTTCCACAATGGCGCGTCGATAGTGCGGAAAGAAGTGATACACAACAGCCACTTGCGGACGAGTGTTCGTGGTGGCTTGTTGCGTATCGTTCATTTCAAGGCTTTCGTGCACCAGCACGACATGTTTGGATGCATTTGCAATCGTGATCGTAACTCGTTGTTTCTATCGGCGATTCATGAATGGTCGCTTCATATCTGGCTTATGCTTTGGCGGCGTGCCAGACAATTTCTCAGCCAAATCTACTTTGCAATCTGCAAACAACAGCGTGAGCAACTCCCCCGCTTATGTAGCGCACTTTCGCGGCGCAACCGCGTTGGTTACTGGAGGCGCTGGCTTTATTGGCTCCAACATTGTTGACGCCCTGCTTGCGGCCGGAGCGCACGTGCGCGTGCTTGATGATTTAAGCACGGGCGATCGGCGCAATCTTTGGAGCGCGCAGATTCAGTTGGATGCAACAAAGAAAGGCAACACGTCTGATCGCAATATTCATGGAGACCAATCCGCAGTTGCAGCGCGGCAAATTGATACTGCGAAGCAACGTGACGCCGAACTTATTGTTGGCTCGGTCAGTGACGCCGCAACCGTGCGCCGCGCCGTTACAGGTTGTAGCCATGTATTTCATCTTGCCGCGATGGTGGGTATTGCGCAAAGCGTGCACGAGCCCGACAAACATTACAACAGCAACATTCTGGGCACAGAAATTGTGTTGCGCGAATGTTCCACCGCGAAAGTTTCAAGCGTTGTGTTCGCTTCAAGTTCCGCCGTGTATGGACTTGCGCCAAATATTCCATCGAGCGAAAGTGATCCAGTGGTTGCGGCAAGTCCATACGCCGCTGGGAAGGCGCAGGGCGAAACGCTTATAGAAACTTACGCGCGCGCCAACAATACCCACGCGGCAAGTTTGCGATTGTTCAATGTGTTTGGGCCGCGTCAAAGTGCAACTGGCGCATACGCGGCGGTCATTGCGGCGTTTTTTGCCGCAGCAAAATTGCGGCAGCCCGCGTCGCTTTTTGGCACGGGTGAGCAAACACGAGACTTTGTTCCCGTGGCCAATGTGGTGCAGGCATTTCTTCGCGCGGCTGATCCGCTCCACAATCTGCGCGGCGAGAGATTTAATATTGGCCTTGGCCGCGCCACTTCATTAAGGCAACTTCTAGACATGATCGCGGACATATCTAAAATAAAAATTCCGCCGCGCCTTCTGCCGCCGCGTGACGCCGACAGTCCACATTCGTGCGCGGACATTTCTTCCGCTGTTTCTAAGCTGAACTTTGATCCCCAAATTTCCATGCTCGAGGGTTTGAGCCAAACTTGGCAATCGCTGGTTTAGCGGTAGAGATCTTTGGTGGATGTTGCTTAGTATGGTGGTGTGATCCTTCGAATTATTCTTATTTTATTCATGCCAATTTTGCTGGCCGCGCGCTATCAAACCACATCTGAAAAAAATCAGGTCGATCAATCCAGCGCAACCGCGGCAACCACGACCGAGCCCGCGCACGATCCCGAGGGCGTGAAGCCGCCAGATGGTTTTCAATGGAAATTGTGGGCAAAAGAGCCGCTTGTTGCGGACCCAGTTGCATTCACCGTGCTCAATGATGGATCATTGATGGTGGTTGAAAGCGAGCGCCAGGATCGCGGCGTGGAGGACAATCGCTATTCGCCGTGGTGGCTTATGGAAGATTTGCGCGCGCGCACTGTTGAAGAACGCTTGGCGATTTACGCCAAGTACGCGGACAAGCGCGTGAACGGCATGGATTGGTACACCAAGTATGCCGACCGCGTGAAACATGTCACGGATACAAACGGTGATGGCGTTGCTGACACCGCGGTGAATTTTTCTGGCGAGTTGCGTGAGCCACTTGATGGAACCGCGGCCGGCGCGTTGCAGGTTGGCGACAGTGTGTTTGTGACTTGCATTCCAAACTTGTGGCGCTTTCAAGACAAAGATAGTGACGGCGTGGCCGAGGTGCGCGAGAAAATGTTCACGGGCTTTGGTGTGAAAACAAGCTTGCGCGGCCACGACATGCACGGGCTTGTTCTAGGAATGGATGGCCGCTTGTACTGGAGCATTGGTGATCGCGGCTACAACGTTCGCACAAAAGAGGGCGCGGTGCTGCAAGACGCAGCGCGCGGAGCCGTATTTCGCTGTGAACTTGATGGCTCAAATCTTGAAGTTGTCTTTCGTGGACTGCGCAATCCGCAGGAACTCGCGTTCAATGACCTTGGCGATCTATTCACCGTTGACAACAACTCCGACGGCGGCGACAAAGCGCGCGTGGAATATCTTCCCGATGGTGGAGATGTGGGGTGGGAAATGCACTATCAAACTTTGGAGGGCCCCAACAAGCGCGGGGCGTGGGATCAAGAGCACGAGTGGTTCATGTTTGATCCAACTGATGTTGTGCAACCCGCGTGGATCACTCCGCCGGTCGCGCATCTCACCGATGGTCCTTCGGGTCTTGTGAGTTACCCCGGCGTTGGCTTTCCAGAAAAATACAACGGCGCAATGTTCGTATGTGATTTTCTTGGTGGAGACGCGTACAGCCAAATTTGGTCTTTCAAACTTGAGCCTAAGGGCGCGGGCTATGAAATAAAAGACGCGGAGGTTTTTTTGCGCGAGGTGTTGCCCACGGACGTTGACTTTGGCACCGACGGTTGCATGTGGGTGACCGATTGGTTTGATGGTTGGACGAGCGATGGCACGGGTCGTTTATATCGCATTTGGCAGCCAGAATCATTGGAAAAGGCGAAGGCTGCGGGTGGCGCGAACATTTTGAAAAAAGGGTTTCGTGACGCTGACACAAGTGATTTACTGGCGTGGCTTGATCATGCGGATCGCCGTGTGCGCCAGGGCGCGCACTTGGAGTTGGCGGCGCGTGGTGGCGCGGCGATTGATTCGCTTATTGCGCTTACGCATAATTTTGAAACACCAGAACGCGCGCGTCTGCATGGATTGTGGGCGCTTGGTGTGGTGGCGCGGAAATTTAGTGCAACGCCCGCCGGCGACAAGGCGTGTGATGAACTGATGCAACTCGCGGCAGATCCAAATTCAGAGTTGAAGGCTCAAGCCACACGCGCGTTGGGT
The DNA here is from genome assembly GCA_947480055.1 of Planctomycetaceae bacterium. GTDB lineage: Bacteria > Planctomycetota > Phycisphaerae > Phycisphaerales > SM1A02 > SYAC01. The sequence continues at coordinate 7,922 of CANKBX010000003.1, read as the reverse complement.
GATTCGCGCTGCCTGAAGTCGCTTGATCTAATTCGCGCAATGACGCTGGATGAAAATCCGCGCGCACGCGCGTACGCCTGCGCAGCACTCGGTCGCTTGCAAGACAAGGATGCAATTGCAAATCTCACCGCGGTGCTTTGGGAAAATGACAACGCCGATCCGTGGCTACGACAAGCCGCCACAACGGCGCTTGCTCGCATTGGTGATCGCGCAAAACTAGAAATCATGGCCGCGGATCAATTTCCGCAGGTGCGCTTGGGCGCGTTGCTGGCGCTTCGGCAAATGCGTGATCCTGCAATTGGCCGCTTGCTCTTTGATTCCGACGCCACCATTGCGCTTGAAGCGGCGCGCGCTATTTACGACTTGAACATTGAATCACAAATACAAATGTTGGCGACGCTTGGCGAGCGATTTTGCGATCACGCAAATAGTTCCCAGACAAATGTTGGTGCGTTCACGCAACAAGATCCTCGCACATTGCCGCTATTGCGGCGCATTATTGCGACCAATCGATTGTTGGCTGACGCCGCCGCGGTGAATCGCCTTGCTGAACTTTCCCAAAGCACTCTTATTTCCCCGGCGGCGCGCATGCTTGCGTTTGAAGCACTTGCGGAATGGTCGGCGCCCGGCGCGCGCGAACCCGTGCATGGACGCGTGATTGATATCGACGCCAAGACTCGCGATGAAAAAATCTGGAAGCGCGCATTGATGTTGTCTTTGCCCGCGTTGGCTCAGAATTCACCAGACGAGGAATTGCGTGGCAAAGCGCGTGAGCTTGCTGGCAAGGTTGGCGTTGAACTTGATTCCGCGGCCGCACTGCGCACCGCGCTGGATACAAATGCAAACGCCGGCGAACGCGCCAGTTGTTTGCGGCTACTTGCGCAGGAACACAATCCTCAACTGGCCAACGCGGTTGATGCTGCATTGATGTCGCAGAATCCAAAGTTGCGTGCGGCGGCGCGTAGCGTGTTTGCAAAAGAAAATCCCGCGAAAGCCATTGCACTTTTACAGCAGGCAATTCTTCACGGCGAAATCATTGAGCAACAAGAAGCCATTACCGCGCTCGCTTCAATGCAAGATATTGCCGCGGCCAACGCGCTCAAACCACTCGCGCAGCAACTCGCGCAAGGAACTCTTTCCGCGCCTTTGCAATTAGAAATAATTCAGGCATGCGAAGCACGCCAAGAGCCGGAGTTTGCACAATCGCTCGCAGACTGGAAGAAAAATTTCGCAAGTCCCGATCCATTTCCAATATTCAACGCGTGCGTTGAAGGCGGCAACGCGGAGCAAGGTCAGCGCATTGTCGCCGCAAACTCCGCCTCGCAATGCTTGCGCTGCCACGCTATTGCCGGCGGTGGCGGACACGCGGGCCCATCGCTTGAAGGTGTTGCCACGCGATATGACCGCCGCGGCTTGCTTGAAAGTTTGGTGCAACCAAATGCAAAACTTGCGGCGGGATTTGGTCCCGTGAGCGCCATGCCAACCATGAGCGTGTTGCTTTCACCGCGCGAGTTGCGCGACGTGGTGGCTTATTTGTCCACACTGCAACCCAAGAACGCGCCATAAATTTTGTCGCTCAAACAACACGAGCGTTTCACACAACTTGACACATTGCTTAAATAAAAAATTCGACCGCACTCAACAATTCAATCGCCACGCGCATCACCACCAACTCATTCATCAACCATGACCGCGCATGAATGTCATAGTGATTGAATTTGCCGGCGTTGCGGCATTGGTCGCCGGCGTGAAGTTCAATTGAAACTTTTCTGGATCAACAAAATATGCTTTGCCCGCCACTGGCCACACTGGTCTGGTGTCCGACCAAGTCACTGTCGCCGATGTGCTTCCATCGGGTGCGATTTTGCCTGCAAATGCCGCGGAAATAGACTTATTCCATTCGGTTGAATTAAATCCGTCATCCACCAACGCGCCGCTCATTGCGCCGTCCGACGTAACGCGAATCGTGCCCGTGCCCCAATCCGCGCCTCCGTCGAACCAATTCACCGTCCATGTTCCAGTCCACTGTTTCTGAAAATCTGGCATGACAGTTTTTTGAGCAACGCCATACGGCGGCGTACCTGGAATTCCTTGCTCATGCAAAGCGAGTGTGATTTGATCGACTTGGCTTTGGCCGTTGGTTGTGGTCGCTTTCAAATTTGCGCCCAGCGAACCTGCTGTTGGATGCGACCACGTTCCCGCATATGAAAAATACGAGCCGCCGGTCCACGTCACGGTCAAACCAATGTCATCGCCTGGACCCAACAAGCCTGAAACTGTTGCGACGCGCGGCGGCACAGTTGGATTTGCTTGCGACCACACGGTGTCGGTCATGCTTCCGCGCACACGCCCCGATTGCTCGATCACAAAGCGCGCTTGCCCGCCAGAAGTTCCGCTGGAATTCATGAACGAGCCAGACCAACGCAACGCCGTGGTGGACGTGTCATGTGAAGTTGCCGCGCTTGAATCCGAATTGTTGGCGTTGGAGCCAATCTTGCGCGCCGCCGCGACACATCCGCATAAAACTCCCGCGCACGCGGCAATTTGTATTGATAATTTAAAAATGGTTTTAAAGTTTGGAGGAATGTTTTTCACGCGATCATGGTAACGCTCTTGCTCGGGTTCAACTCTGCATGCACAACATTCCGCCATCAACCGCAATCAACGCGCCGTTCACATACGCCGCCGCGGGCGAAGCGATAAACGCAATCACCGCGGCAATTTCTTGTGGCGATGCAAACCGACCCGTAGGAATTTTTCCGATCATCGACGCCTCCACTTCCTCAACAGAACTACCTGAACGCTTGGCGCGCCCAGCAATGATGGACTCAAGTCGTTGCGTACGCGTTGGTCCTGGCATGATCAAGTTCGCCGTAATTGCAAATCCACCAAGTTCTCCCGCAAGCGTGCGGGTCCAATTGGCCATGGCCGCGCGCGCGACATTGCTCACTCCATGACCACGAATTGGCCGCTCAATACTTGTGCTGCCCACGACAATAATCCGTCCATATTTCGCCGCGCGCATGACCGGCGCGCACACTTGCGCTAACTTGTGCGCGGCGGATAAAAGTTGCGCAACGCACTTGTCAATTTCATCCGTTGACGCGTCTATTAAATATCCCGCTTCCGGCGCGCCTGTGTTCACAACCAAAATATGCACCGCGCCGATTCGCGCCACCAATGCGTCGGCAGCTTTCTCCACCGCCACAGGATTTGCGTGGTCCACCAACATAATTTCGTGTTGATACGTGGTCACCGACTCAGCATTTGTATTCACGCCACGCGCAACTTGGTTCACCTTGGGCAATTCTTCAAGCGCCTTTGCAAGACCTTCATCATTGCGTCCACAAAGAATCACCCTGGCTCCCGCCGCGGCCAGCGCCTGCGCCGTCGCGTAACCAATTCCCTGTGTCGCCCCGCACACCAGCGCGGTTTTTCCTTGCAAAGAAAAGTTGTCCATACGCTTAAAGGTAACCGCCGTAATGCTTACCATGCTCGCATGACGTTGCCGGCTATTACAGCAGAAGAAGCGATTCGAAAGGTGCTTTCGCTACCCGCATCTCGCCGCGCGGCCGCTTTGCGCGAGTTGCTTCACGGCAACCGCTCCACGCTGAACAAGGCTTTGGAATTGCTGCCCACCGCGGGCAACGCGCCGCAAAGCGTTTTGGGGCAAACAGAAATCAAACCGGAAATTTGCATTGGTCCGTATCACCTTCGCAGCGTGCTTGGTGAGGGCGGCTTTGGAATTGTGTGGCTTGCGGAACAAGATGAACCACTGCGCCGCTCTGTGGCGTTTAAAATTCTTCGACCCGATCGCCTTGACGCATCAAGTCGCGCGCGCTTTGAGAGCGAGCGCCACGTTGTCGCGCTTCTTGATCATCCTGGCTTGATCAAAATTTTCGAGGCCGGTGAATCAGCCGATGGTCGTCCGTGGTTCGCGATGGAATTGGCCGCGGGTTCTCCAATCACACAAGCTTGTGATGTCGCAGGTCATTCACTTGGTCAACGAATGGATCTCATGGCGCAAGTTTGCCGCGCGGTTCATCACGCCCATCAACGCGGCGTGATTCACCGCGATCTCAAGCCCTCCAACATTCTTGTTTCTCTTGATGCCGATGAAGCGGTTGTGAAAGTGATTGATTTCGGAGTTGCGCGCGCCGCGTTTGATCCTACGAATCCCGATGAACGCGCGGGTGCTTTGGTTGGCACTCCAACTTTCATGGCGCCCGAAGCGCGAAATCTACGCACCGGGGAGGCGAATTCCCGCATGGATATTTACTCGCTTGGCGCGGTCATGCTGCGGCTTCTCACCGACTGTTTGCCCGATGATGATGACACCCGCGCGGCTCATGAGTTGTTTAAAAAACTTCCCGATGCGGAAAAGAAATTGGCCGCGCAAAATCGATCCACAACTCCCGCTCATATTATTTCTGAATTGCGCGGAGATCTCAACGCCATCATCTCGCGCTGTCTTTGCCGCGATCCGCGCCGCCGCTACGACTCCGCGCTCACTCTTGCGCAAGATCTGGAGCGTTTCCGCCGCGGCGAATCCGTGCATGCGCGCCCCGACACGCCGCCGCGAAGACTGAAGCGCGCGATGAGTCACCACCCACTCGCCGTCTCTCTTGCGTTGATCGCCATTCTTGCCTTGACTGCGAGTTTCTTAAACGCGCGTTCACAGCGCGCCATGGCCTTGGCGGCAAAAGATCGCGCCGAAATTGCTTCGCAAGGCGCCAACGACGCCACCATTCTCATAACGGAGTTGCTTACTGAAATTATTTCTAAACCGGCCGCGACCCCACGAACCTCGGCGGACATTTTGGCGGAGGCCAGCCGACTTGCCGGACTTCGCTTGAACAACGATCCAATCATGGAGGCGCGCGTGCGTGCGTCCATGGGTCACTTGTGGATTTCGCAAAATCGCAACGACCTTGCCGCCCAGGAATTTTCGCGAGCCATTGAACTTCTTCAATCAAATGATCAAACGCGCCTACTTGCGGAAACGGAACTGCTTCTTGCTGGATCGCTTCGCGCGGATGGTTCGTTCATTGATGCGCGCCGCAACGCCGACAAGGCCCGCCGGGAATTTTTGTCTGAATCGCCAGCCGACACCGACGACCTTGCGCGGGCATATTTAGAATTGGCGCGTATTTCAGCGGCAGAAGGCAAAAATTCTGATGCTGTGTCATTTCTTAATAAAGCACAAACCGCGCTGGAAGATGCCCCGGAACTCAATGAAAAACTATCAAAAAAAATAAGTTCTTTGTTCCGAACGCTTTCAACCAGCCAAAGCGTGACGCCCGCCAACACGTCCGCCAATCAATAAAAATGTTGGCTTGCATGGTCGCCGATTTGCGGTCACTATTCACACTTCACCATGGCGCCCCTCCCAAAAACAAATAAATTTCTTTCGCTCATTCGGGCGAGCGGCCCAGCCTGTCCCGGTGTTCGTATAGAGGGAAATTCCACTTGCATCATTGGCCGCGCAACCGATTCTGGTTTGGTGCTAGAAGATGAATCTGTCTCGCGTCGACACGCGGTTCTGCGGATCGATCGCGCTGGCGCGACCATTGAGGACGCCACAAGTTCACTGGGAACTTTATTGAATGGCGTGCGCCTTGAGCCAAATGAAAAAATGGAATTACATGACCGCGATGTGCTCGCCATTGGGCCGTGGACATTTATCGCGCGCACAACCACCGATGAAGATGATGGCGATGGCGAACAGGAAATTCCAGAACTTCCGCCGCCACCAACTGATTCCAAAGATCCGTATCAAACCAGCGCATCCATGTTGTTGCGTCTGCGCGCCGATGGAACGCTTGATCGCCAAGTTGGTTGGAATGATTTCTCAAAAATGTATGGCTCCGTGATCGCGGGGTTCGCCCGCAACGCCGGCGCAAAGCCACAAGAAGTGGACGACATTCTGCAAGACGTCATGCTTGGATTTTTCAAGCAGTCCCGGGTTTTTGAATATGACCCCGCAAAGGGCCGCTTCCGCGGCTATCTCAAGCGCATCACGCTCAACGCCATCCGTGATCGCTATCGTCGCAAGCGTCCCATCGTTGGCTTGCCAGAATCTTATGATCCGCCGGCGGGTGAAAGCGAATTAAACGCGGCGTGGGATCGTGAATGGACGGAGCATTTGTTGCGCCGCGCCTTGGAAAAAGTGAAGACAAATATCCAACCCAAAACGCTCGAGGCATTTGAGCGCTACGGCGTTCGCGGCGAACCAGTTGCCAGCGTCGCGAAAGATTTAGATATGAGCGAAGCTTCTATTCGGCACGCAAAGATGCGCGTGCTTGATCAAATGCGCCAAGAGATTGCAATCATGCGCGCCGATGAAGGCTAAGTCTTTCGGGCAACTTGTACTTCTACATTTCATAATTCGCCTCACTGGCTTCGCATCCACGACTCGCCGTTCATCATGACCAAGCGCTTGTCACCAAGCCATTGCAGTTGCACCACAACTGGATCGCCCGCATGCGGAAGCAATCTCAACTCATTTTCCTTGACCGACCATTGGCCTTTCGCTTGCACCAGTAATCCAGTGAATGCCGGTAACTCGCCACTTTCGCCGTCGGATTTGGCGACAAATGTTCCGTCCGCATTTAATTTCAAACTTCGCCGGCGCGTGCCGTTCTCATCAAGTTTGATCCAAGTCGCGCCCTCTAAACACTGCCGCATTTGTTGCGAGCTCGGCTGAGTTAAATCCGACTTAGTCGCGGAAACCGCGGGCATATCCCACGGTTTCACCACTGGTTCGGTTGATGCTTGCGCCCGAGGCTTATCGTTTGGCAATGCGCCCGACTTCGCATCTGACTTCTCATCTGACTTCGCATTTTGCTTCACCGCGGTGGGAGCATCACGCCTGGGCAACCACTGATCTTCATTCACGGGCGTGGTTGTTGTCACGCAACCAAAATTCCACGCTGCTGTAATAACAATCATGCAAGTCGCCGTGAATCGATTTGTATTCCTTGAAATAAATATTTTCGCCACAAAATTCATCCCAACAGCGTATCCAATTTGCTTGTAAAGACGCGTTAAAGATGCTCTCATACACCCATGAGCGCCGACCCGAATAAATCCGCAAAATCAAATGTTGTTGCCGATCCCAATCCCACACTTCGCAATGACGGATTTTTACAAGTGAAGCGAAGCAACGATCCTGAGCGTCAGCGTTTGCTCGAAGACAAGAGCGACCATCGCTGGCGCAAGTGGGGTCCGTGGGTCAGTGATCGTCAATGGGGAACCGTGCGCGAAGATTATTCCGCCGACGGCAACGCGTGGGATTATTTTCCACACGATCACGCGCGCAGTCGCGCCTTTCGCTGGGGCGAGGACGGATTAGCCGGCTTCTGCGATGAAAAGCAGCGGGTTTGCCTTGGCATTGGTTTATGGAACGGCAAAGATCCAATTCTAAAAGAACGCTTGTTCGGTCTCACAAATTCGCAGGGCAATCACGGCGAAGATGTGAAGGAGTTGTACTGGCATCAAGACGCCACGCCGACCGCCAGTTACCAGCGCATGCTCTACAAATATCCGCAGCGCGCGTATCCATATGAAGACTTGATTACCACAAATCGCGATCGCGGTCTGAATGCGCCCGAATATGAATTGCTTGACACTGAAGCCTTCAGCGATCTGCGCCACTTTGATGTGACGGTTGAATACGCCAAGGCCACGCCCGACGATATTTTGTGGCGCGTCACTGTTCGCAACCAAGGTCCTGAAGCCGCGGACATTCATGTGTTGCTACAAGCTTGGTTCCGCAACAATTGGAGTTGGGTGCACAACGCCACAAAGCCGGCCATGCGCATGCAAGAGCCTGGGCACATTGTTGTTTCACCAAACCATATGGATCAGTATGTGTTGAGTTGCGACAAGTCCGACGAGTTGTTGTTCTGTGAAAACGAAAC
>CANKBX010000002.1 GCA_947480055.1 Planctomycetaceae bacterium | reverse complement strand
CGGGGGCAACTTTTGGACGACGCTTGGAAAATAATCCCATAGAAAATCATTCTAGATGCATCCGCCCATGGATTCCTGCCCAACAAGTGGTGGATTGGATGAATTTCAAAATGGGCAGGATTTGCCTGCATATGAAGGCTATTTGCGGTTGCACTGTATTCCCATTCATTGGCGCCCCGAATGTAGAAAGGAATGCTGAGTTCGCCATGCCGGCGCCAAATGACGCGCAACTTTGTAGCGCAACTTTGTTCTTAGTGCACCGCGGCAATGGCGCGCTCGTACACCGCATCCACCTTTGCGGCGGCGCCATCCCAAGTAATGCCACGCACTTCAAATAAGCCGCTGTCGCGCAAAGTTCGTTGCAGCGGCGGATGACGCAACACGGCCACAATCTTGTTGGCCATGTCGTCGATGTCCCAGAAATTGCACTTCAAGGCGTTGGTGAGAATTTCACTCACACCACTGGTGCGGCTGATCAACACGGGCACGCGGTGGCCAAGCGCCTCTAGCGGCGCAATGCCAAAGGGCTCGCTCACGCTTGGCATGACATACAGATCCGCCATGGCGAACACTTTTGGAATGTCCTTGCCGCGCAAGAAACCGGTGAACAAAACTTTGTTTCCAATTCCCATGGACGCCGCCATTTCAATCATGCGTTGCGCTTGGTCGCCGTTGCCGGCAACAACAAACTTCACGCCGTCCATGACATCCAGCACGCGCTTGGCCGCGCTGATGAAATACTCCGGACCCTTTTGCATGGTAAGTCGCCCGAAATACAGCACAATTTTATCACTGCGCTTGATGGGCTCCGCGCCAACGCCGCTTGGATCAAGGTCCACGCCGTTGTATACAACATCCACTTTGTTGGGGTTCACGCCGTAGCGGTTCACAACCAAGTTGCGCGTGAGCATGCTCACAGTGATCACACGAACCGCGCCGTGCATGCCGCGACGTTCAATGTTGTAAAGCGGTTGATTCACATGTTCGCCAGAGCGGTCAAACTCCGTGCTGTGCACATGCACAACAAGCGGCTTGCCAGTGGCGCGCGCAATGGCAAGACCCGCGGGATAGGTGAGCCAATCATGCGCGTGGATCACATCAAAGGCAACGCCACGCGTGGCCTGCAAACAGAAGCGCGCGTATTGCTCGCTCTCTTGAATTAAATTTCCGCCGTAGTCTGCGCTGGTTGCGCTACGGGCTTGGATTTCTTGATTATCGCTGGCGCATGATTCAGGAAGCGCGTCCATCATGGCCAACTCATGCGTGAGCCAGGTGCGCGTTTGCGCGCTCAGCCATGTTGGCAAGTTCAATGTTTTTCTTAGCGCCGCGGAGCCCAGCAATGTTTGCACCGTTAAATTGGCTTGGCTGGAAACGTACGGCGCGCTCACGCTCATGGGCAGTGAAATACTGGTCAAGCCAGCGCTTTTTGCGGCCGCGGCGACGTCGGCGGGCTCCAAATTTTGCTGTATGACTTTGCTGATCAACTCAGTCGCTTGATGAATAATGTCGCGCTCCACACGCTCTCTTTGCACAACTTCCGGCGGCGGAAGCGACGGATGCGGCAAGTCTGTTCCCGGCGAAAGCATGTGCACATGGCTGGCGAATTGTCCATCAATATGTTTTGGCAACACAAAGGTCACGTCGTCGCCGCGTCGGTCAAGCGCCTTGGTTAATCCATAGCACGCAGTGCCCAGACCGCCCGTGATGAACGGTGGAAATTCCCAGCCAAGCATAAGCACGCGTCGCCCCATGAATCAGTCTTTCTCTTCGCCCGACATGTCGCCAAGATTTCTAAACGCCGCCTCATACGCCAGCAGCCATGTGGCCACGATTGATGCGTCGGCGTTGAGTGACTCATTTTGCAATGGAACTGTGTTGATGAAAACATATTCGCGCTGCTCGCTGCGGAAATGTTTTGGCGCTTCAACTTCAAAGTCGGAGCCAAGCTCAACCAACTCCTCTTCAATCAACTCCTCCAGTGGATCGCCAAAGTGCATCAAGTCCGTCTCAATGCTTTCACTGAGCCAACGGTCGGGCGTGCTCAGGCTGACGGTCCAATGGCCATCGTGAGATTGCACCAAATACCAAGCGTCTTCCTTCACATCACGGGCGCGGCAACGCAGCAAATCGCCTTGCACCTCAACGGAGGTGAAGACATTTCTATCGCGCGCAATTTCCGCGACACTTTCCAAGAATTCCCGAACATTTTTCATGATGCCTCAAAATCCTTTCATACACTGATGGGCGGAAGATTGTAACCAAAGTCCAACTGAACACACTCTTTACACTTCGTGCCGAATTGATCTCCATTCAACTGCGTGACCCCACGCGAAAGCATTGCAATGAACGCAAAACAAGGGACAACCGAAAAAATTTGGACCACGCGCGAATTGTTGGCGTGGATGACGCCATTTTTAACCGGCAAGAAAATAGATTCGCCGCGCGTGTGCGCTGAAATGTTGTTGGGGCACGTGTTGGGTTGTGATCGAACCCGTTTGTACATGGAGTCCGACCGCGTAGTGGACGCCGCGCAACTTGCGCGCTTGCGCGACTTGGTTCGACGCGCCGCCGAGCATGAGCCCGTGCAATATTTGGTTGGCGAAACTTGGTTCTACGCCAAGCCATATTTTGTGGATGGCAGCACACTGATTCCACGGCCAAGCACCGAGCGCATCACTGAACTCGCCGTGGCGTGGGCGCGGGGCACGGGGCAAACTTCTTTGCGCATGTTGGATCTGTGCACGGGTTCCGGATGCGTGGCGGTGAGCGTGGTCAGCGCGTTGGTCACGCCCAAGCGCAACAACTATGAGCCGCCAGTTACGGCAATGGAAGTTTCGGCGTTGGCTACGGACTTGGTTGCTGCGGCGCTGGTGTTGGCCGCGCGCAACGCGGCGCGCCATAATGTGCAAGCGCGTATCGAGTTTCTCGCGAGCGACTTGTTTGAATTTATTCCCGCCGCACAGCAGGGCACATTTGATCTAATCACGGCGAATCCGCCCTATATAAGCGACATTGAATGGGCGCAGTGTGCGCCGAATGTGCGTGAACATGAGCCCGCCACGGCGCTACGCGGTGGGGCGGATGGACTGCGGGTGATAGAGCCGCTGTTGCACAATGTCGCGAAGTGGTTGCGGCCTGGCGGAAGATTGTTGCTGGAAATTGCGGCTTCGCAAGCTGACGCGGCGCAGCGGCTCGCGCGCGCAAATCCCCAACTTGTTTTTAACGGCGTTGAAAATGATGGCGACAATTTGCCGCGCGTGTTGGTGGCGGATCGCGCGGAGTAATCGTTGCCAAAGCGGCGCAACGAATGCACGTTTTCCATGCGCGTTCCCAATCTATAAATTCAATTTATAAACCAGCCGGCGGCGGCGTGACAATGGCTTTGCAAGCCTCGTCAAGAAGTTGCTGCGCCTGAAACGGCTTGAACAAAAAGCAATGCAGGCCTTCTTGGCTGGAGCGCACGATCGAATGATTTGGGTCGTAGCCAAAGCCCGTCATTAAGATCACCGGCGTCTCTGTGTCAATCGCTTTGGTGGCGCGGAAAATTTCGTACCCATTGCGATCGGGCAGGCGAACATCGCTGAGCACAAGTTCAAACGGCGCGTTTTTATTTTTGGCTTCTTCCAAAGCGAGCAACGCGGGCTCGCCTTTATCAAACGAAGTCACCACCGCGCCTTGCTGGCTTAAAATAGTCACAATCGCCTCGCGAATTCCGGCCTCGTCGTCCACCACCAACACGCGGCGGCCCGCAAGTTTGGGTTGCTGCGAACCCGCCACGGAAATTCGGTCCACGCCTAGCACGCCCTTGAATCCCTCGGTCGCATTTTGCAAACGCTTCTCCAAAGTCGCAACGCAATCCTCCATTTGTCCAAGCGCCAACATGCCGGCGCTAGTGTTGGACATGTTGTCGCGCAAGGAATCAAGCGACTCGCGCAAAGTTCGAACTGGAATTGCAATTTCTTCTTGCACGCTTCCAGTGATGCGCTGATTTGTTGTGTATCGCTCCACAATCAACATGTCCAAAATGTTCAGGGCCATCGCGACGTAGCGGCCATACAACTCAAGCAGAAATTGGTCCTCTTCCTCAAAGGCGCGCGGGTCGCCACTTTCCAAATTGATGGTTCCCACAACGCGGTCATGCAGCAGCAGTGGCGTGGTCAACGAGCAACGACAGTTGGGCAACCCAGCTCGGTAGCGCGGATCATTGGCGGGATCCTTGCAGAGATAACTTTGACCAGTGCTTGCCACGTAGCCAGTGATTCCAGCGCCGTCGATATCGGCGCGCATTTGCTGGCCAATCGGAAGCGGCGCGATGCCGCGATGCAACACCAATTCCAGCACGCGCGTTTTGCGATCAAGCAGGCGCACTTGATAATTGGACGCCGCGAACAGTTCGCGCAACGCTTGCTCCACGCGGCTTTCGAGCAATTTCAAACGCTCCGCAACATTCAGCGGATTCACAATCACCGCGTCCAAATTCAACATCAAGTCGCCGGCGTTGTCCACTTGCTCAATGCGGTCAAACAATCGCTGACGCGGCGTGACATTCAGCAGCGTGGCCACGGCGTGATCGCCTTGGCCAACCACCGCCAATTTGGAAACAGCAACTTCAAAAGTTTTTGTACCGCTGCGAAAGCGCCGCAAGTGATTGGCGCGGTCGCTCTTTGCCTCGCGCAAAATATCGCGGCATGTGTCGGCGAATCTGCGCATCACCTCGGGCGTCTGCGCCGCAAGTCTGCCGCTCATCCAAACAATTTCGCCCGCCGCGTCGACCACGCCAACACCATCCACCAAACCTTCAAGCAAGGTGGCGGCGTCAAAGGTTCCAGATTCGCGGGTCTTCGCGGTCATAATTCAAGTCTAGGTTGCGTTGTTGGAAACACCAACTTTCACAAGAAGGTTTACACTATTCATTCAATCGGTTTCATCATGATTGTCGCTCAAGATTTAATCAAGAAATTTGCAAAGCGCGCCGCCGTAAATGGCGTCAGCTTTCATGTGCCCGCCGGGTCGATTTGTGGATTTCTGGGTCCAAATGGCGCTGGCAAGAGCACTTCAATGCGAATGATCGCGGGCGCGTTGGCGCCGGATCAAGGACGCGTTTTGATTGATGGGGCCGATGTTTGGTCGCGTTCACGCGACGCGCGGGCGCAGGTGGGTTGGTTGCCGGAGCAGGCGCCGTTACAGCTGGACGCTTGCGTTGATGAATTTATTCAATGGTCGGCGCGCATGAAGGGCGTTGAAAAAAATTCCGCCGCGCAGTTGGCGCATGACGCGATGCGTTTGTGCTCATTGCTTGATGTGCGCCGTCGATTGTGCGGCGAGTTAAGCCGCGGATTTCGCCAGCGCGTTGGTTTGGCGGCGGCGCTTTCTTCGCGCCCCAAGGTTTTACTTTTAGATGAGCCAACCGCTGGACTTGATCCCGCGCAGGTTTTGGCGTTTCGAGAATTACTGCGCTCGCTCAAGGGCCATGTGACCGTGTTGTTGTCCACGCATGTGCTTGCGGAAGTGGAAGCCACTTGCGATCAACTGATTGTGCTTGATCGCGGCCGCGTGATCGCCATGGGCGCGCCGCAAGAAGTGCGCTTGAAATTGGGCGTGGCCGCCAAACTGGAAATTGAAGTGAACGATCCAGCGCGCGCGGAAGTTGCCATTGAAGAAGCGGGTCTGCGTTTGGAATCGCGCCGCCCAATTGATGGCGCGTGGCACGCCATGACCGCAACTGGCGATGTAACGCTTGCGGCGCGAAGCAAGTTGTCGCAAAGTTTGGCGCGCGATGGCGTGGCCGTGCGGCGAATGGATGTGGAGTCGGGCGCGCTTGAAGAGGCGTTTCGACGCCTGGCCCAGGAGGCTTCTTGAGCGGATTCGCCCTGAGTTTCAGCAGAGAGTTGCGCTCGCTTGTCGCCACTCCGTTGATATGGGGAGTGGCCGCCGCCGTGGCGATTCCCGCGGGCATGGGATTTGCATTTGGCGGATTGTTGAGCGGAGCAGTGGCGGACTTGTCGCGCGCCATTGGAATTTCACTGTGGTGCGTTGGTGCCGCGGCGTGCGCTCTTGCGGCGCGCAGTGTGCCAGCCGAGCGGCGCGCTGGAACTTGGGACTTCACGCTCGCCTCGCCCATTGATGTAGCCACAATTTTGCACGCAAAGTTTGCCGCGATATCCGTGGCGAGCGTGGCGCTGATTATTCCAATCGTGTTGCAGACTTTTTTGTTGTCATGCGTGTCCAGTCCATCTTGGAGCGTGATCTTGTGCGGCGCGTTTGGACTTTGGATGCTCATCATCGCGGCCGCGGGCGTGGGCATGCTCGCGGGAGTTGTGGTTCGATCAAGCGCGGGCGCGATTATCGCGTCCCTCACTGGCATCGCGGCGTGGATCGCGCTCTGCCGTGGCGGTCAATCGTTCACTTGGCCAATGATCGCTTCGGCCGCGTTCGCGTTGGATCCACTGCGTCGTGGCGAGGATTTCACGCGTGGATCATTTGATCTTGGCAGTGGATTGTCATTGCTCGCAATGGGTGTTGGCTGCGCTTGGTGCGCCGGCGCGTGGGCGGCGTGCGATCAAGAAACGCCTTCAAAACGCGCTGGATTGCTGCGAATGATCATGTGCGTTGGAGTGTTCGCGGCGATCTCCACCACGGTGGTCGCGCTTCGAGGTTCGGACGCGCCAGTGTTGCGAGTGGAAGCCGCGACTCTGTGTAGCGGCTCGTTGCAGCCCGCCACCAAGCAGTTCATCGCAACATGCTCGCCGCCCTTGAACGTGACGCTATTGTCGAGCGCGGGAAATTCCGACACTGGCGCATTGCGCAACGCGCGCGGAATCATGGCTCGGCTTGCGGGTGAAGTTTTGTCCGACGGAACTTCCATTGGCCGCCAAGAATTTGATTCGCTTGCGCTCGCTGACGCGGAGCAAAGCGCGGCGATGTTTGAGAGGATCGAGGCAAGTGAATCAAAAAATGTGAACGCATGGCGTGATGCGATCACCAAAGGCATGACGGCGCTGCGCTCAATTGAAAGTTTTTCCGACGCCGCCGCGTCGCAAATTCAAACGCTGCTCAAGGCTCTTGCCAAAGATGATGCCGCGCGTTCCAAACTAGAGATGTGCGCCGCGGCTATGGAAAAGACGGCAACAGATGGACGCGTCGTACGTGAAGCGATTTCCCAGATGGCCAGCGCGACACCGGATAAGCCGCTGGGAAATATTGAGGGGGCGGGACGAAAATTGGCGATCGAACTGAAATGGTGGTCCAGCACGCTGCAAGAAGTCTCTGATATTGCGGCAAAAAGGCTTCAATCTGGAACGCCCGCATTGATCAGCAGCGCGCGCCAGACGGAGAGAAATTGCGCCGCTCAAGCGGAGCTCGCCAAGGGCGCGCAAGATCGAATCGATCAACTGCCGCCACTTCGGCTTTCGGAAGTCACATCCGCGATGCGGTATCCGCCCACGCTGATTATCAGTGGAGCCAATGGAGTGGCCGCAATTCCCGCTTGGCAAATGAACGCCAGCGTGGACGCCACGGAGCTCGCCCTTGCCGAGGCAATTCGTTGCGTTCAAGGAGCGCCGCGCATTGTTGTCACCATTGTTCATTCACAAACAAAGTCCCCGCTTGAAAGCGTCTCCAGCGGTGGCGATTTGTCATTGATTGTTCAATCGCTTCGCGCGGCTCGGATGGAGGTTCAAGAATGGAATCCATCCAAGGGTGCGCGGCCGCTCACGCAGGCGGGCAAGCGCGTGTGGATTGTGATCCCGCCACTGGATCGAAGCGCGCAAGAACCAGACCCCGCGGAGAACGCTCTCTTGGCGGCCACGCGTGGCATTCTTGCTGAGAATGAAAGTGTGTTGGTGATCGCAACGCCAAATCCTTTCGCCGCCATGGGTATCAGCGATCCGTGGGCGGATCTTTTACTTTTCGCAGGCCTGCGCGCAAAGTCTGGCCAAGTGGTGTTGGATCTTGTCACACAATCTGAAAACACCAAGGAAATACGCAGTTTTGTGGAGTTTGCGGGCTCGTCTTCCGCGCATCCAGCCACGCTTGCGGCAGCCAATGAAAATATATTGTGGCCCATGCCAATTCCAATCGAGATCAAGACTACGGAGTCATGGAACGCATTCCCCATGGAATCAATTCCACCAGCGGGGCAAAGATGGATTGAAACTGATCCGCGCGTGGCCAGCCGCACAATGGATGCGGCTCCAGTTGGAAAAGTTTTTACGCAGGCAATTCCCGTACTAGTTGCCGCGCAACGTGATGATGGCGCGCGTGTCGCCATATCTGGTGGACTCTCATGGTTGCTCACATTGCATGGAGGCATTCTTGATGGCGAGCAAGGCGCGCTTCGATATCCCGGCAATCGCGATCTTCTCATAGGCGTGCTGCGATGGCTTTCGGCGAGCGATCCCATCGCGACGGTTTCGGATACCGGCCGCATTCCACAACTCTCACAATTCACGCGCATCTTTTTGGGATCGGTCGCGCTAGTCGTGATTCCATTTGGTCTGTCGCTCACTGGCGGCATGATTTGGAAATCGAGGCGACGTCAATGAAAAGTATCGCTCGAGCCTTGAAGCCTTGGTTGGTGGTGGTGGTGATGATCATGGTTGGTTGGCTTGTGCGCATCAATGGAAATAGCGCCAGCGAATCGCAACTGTTGGCGGAAATTCCTGTTGACTTGGTCAACACCATTGAAGCGCAAAAAGACGGCAGAACACTGCGATTTGAGCGTAAAGGGGACGCATGGATGCAAACTCAACCCTACGAGCAACCCGCTGATCCAGCGGCCATACACGCATTGCTTGTGGCTATGGCGCAGGCGCGCGTGATTCAAGCCAGCCCGATTGAGAAACTTCCCACGAGAGCGGGATTGAATGAATCCGCACCCCGCGTAAAAGTTGTTTGGCCAAGCGGAAGTGCCACGCTGCGTGTTGGCAAAAGTCATCCCGCGGGTCTTGCGTGGCTTGAGAATGTGGACACCAAACTTGGAGGTCCAGGCTCAATCGAATTGCATCAACTTCTTGTGGAGGGAGATCCAGTCCAACTTCGGGGCGCGAAATTATTTGATCGATCTGGCGCGGCAAGTGATCGGGTGATTGTGCAGGCCAATTCTGGAACTCAGCGTCTGGAGGTTGCGCTTGAGAAAAAAGATGGTCGATGGTTTTTGATTGAGCCCATAGAGGCGCGCGCGGACAACAACGCCGTCGCGGATTTTCTTGAAGCTGTGGCGCGGCTTGAACATGATGGCATCGTGGATGACGCGCCCAAAGATCTCGCGCTGTTTGGCTTGGCGCAACCAGCCGCCGTGATCACCATCCGCTCGCTTGATGTTTCCAAGGGCGCGATCACCGACGAGGTGTTGGAGATTGGTGGGGATGGTCCCGCCGGGCCCGGGGTTCGATTTGGAAAGCGTCGCGATCGTCCTGGCGTATTTCAGCTTGAAAAACGCTCGCTTTCCACGCTTTTTCCTCCAAGCGCCGCTTTCATTGACTCCACAATACTGGGTGTGGATCCCGCCGAAATTAAATCCATCGCGTTGCAAAATCCAAACGCGACACTTCGCGCCAACCTAACGCGCAACGTCACGGCGTGGAGTATTTCAATTCCGGACCAAGCGGAGCGGCCCGCGAACATGCAAAGAGTGCGCGAGTTGATACAAACTCTTTGCACCGCACGCGCTTGCGACATGGCAACGCAATCCATTCCCGAAAATCTTGTTGTGGCCAAACTAGCCGTCGCGCTCTCCAACGGATCCACCATCTCAGTGACGCTTGGAAAGGATTCCACCGGGCGTTGGCTCGCCAACGATGGCGGAAATCTCACGCGGGTTTATCCCGACACGGTGGCGTTTCCAATAGAGCCCGCGCTCTTTGGATCCTCAAATCGATAATGCAGAAGGGCGTCTTGGTCGCGTCGACGCACCGAAAGCAATCGCACCGAAATCGAATCATGAATCGCAAGCGGTGAAAGTCCGCGCGCTGGGTGGATGGCCTCGCGGTCGCCCAATACTTTTGGACCAACAAACACCCACGCCTCGTCGATCAAATTTTCCTTGAGTAATTCACCAGTCAGGCCTCCGCCGGCCTCCAACAGAACCGTGGACACTCCATATTCCTTGCGTAAAGCAGCCAAAAGTCCACGAAAATCCGAGTGCTGCTTCATGCATCCCACGCCCATGTCGCCCAAGGCGCGCCGATGCTCGGACCGATCTGAAAAGGATTTCGCCAACGTGGCCACAACCGTTTTGTATTGACGCGCGGTTTGCGCCAACGCCGCGGTCAGCGGCAGTGCCAGCTCGGGATCAATCACAACCCGAATCGCGTTTCTTCGATGGCGCACTTCGCGCGCCGTCAGTTGCGGATCATCGTGCATCACTGTTCCAATGCCAGTCAATATGGCGTCCACTCGTCCGCGTTCGCGGTGCACCATGCGCCGGCTTCTGTCGCAACTGATCCACTTGGAATCGTAGTCGCGAGTAGCCACGCAGCCATCAACAGTTTGCGCCCACTTGGCCATCACCCACGGCAAACCAGTGCGCACGCGTTTCACAAACGGCGCGTTCAACTCGCGCGTTTCGTCGCACTCCAACAAATGTGTTTCAATTCCATGCGCGCGCAATTTTCCCGCGCCGCCCGCCGCATCTGGATTTGGATCCGCGCATCCGTACACCACGCGCGCCACGCCCGCGTTCTTCAGCGCGTCAACGCACGGCGGTGTGCGGCCAACATGCGCGCACGGTTCCAGCGTCACTATCGCCGTGGCGCCGCGGGCCTTTGCGCCAGCGCGTTTCAACGCCTCCACCTCGGCGTGCGCGCCGCCAATCTTGCGGTGATATCCCCAGCCGACCAGATTCTTTTTGGCGTCCACAATCACGCAACCCACCATTGGATTTGGCTCCACATTTCCATGCCCACGCACCGCCAGTCGCGCCGCAACTTTCAGCCAAAAAAGCCAAAGATCCGCCCCAATTTGGACATCGGGGCGGATCGTGTTCAGTGTGATCTTCGGCATGGCGCCGTCAGCGAAAGGTCAAGCCTTCGCCAACACTTCATCCTTCAAGCGCTCAGGCATGATGCGATATGTGGCAGGTTCCATCACGCTTGAAGCGCGACCTTGGGTCATGCTGCGCAACGTGGTGGTGTAGCCGAACAATTCAGCGAGCGGAACTTCCGCCGTGATCATTCGGGTGATGCCGCGCAACTCGCTGTCAATAATTTGACCGCGACGGCTGGCGATATCGCCGGCCACGTTGCCAAAGAATTCGTCAGGTGTTGTCACGACCAACTTCATAATTGGCTCAAGCAAAGCCAAGCCGGCGCGCGTGCATGCTTCACGGAACGCAAGTGCGCCCGCTTGTTCAAACGCGATCTGGCTTGAATCGACATCGTGGTATGAACCAAACACAAGTTGGCAACGCACGTTGATCACTGGGTAGCCACCAAGAA
This sequence comes from Planctomycetaceae bacterium, assembly GCA_947480055.1. Classification (GTDB taxonomy): domain Bacteria; phylum Planctomycetota; class Phycisphaerae; order Phycisphaerales; family SM1A02; genus SYAC01. Next base: position 40,477 of record CANKBX010000002.1, on the reverse strand, counting down.
TTCCGCTGGCGGCCGCTTGTCGCGCGCCGTACTCCACGCTTGGAATAAATTCACGTGGAATGGATCCGCCGCTGACCTTGTCTTCAAAGACAACGCCATTCTTCATCACCAATTCTTCAGCGTCGGCTTCTTCCTTGGTCATTGGTGAAACGGTCACCACGGCGTCGCCGTATTGACCGCGACCACCGGACTGCTTCTTAAACAGACCGCGAATGTCCTTGGCGGTTCCAGTGATTGTTTCGCGGTAGGCCACGCGTGGCTTGCCAACGGTCACATTCACCTTCATGTCGCGCACCAACTTGTTCTTGATGATTTCCAAGTGCAATTCACCCATTCCGCTGATGATGGTTTCGCCCGTTTCATCGTTGTAATTGCTGCGGAATGAAGGATCCTCGCGTCGAATGATGGTGAGCGATTCGCCCAACTTCTTCTTGTCGTCGGCGGTGTTTGGCTCGATGCTCATGGAAATAACTGGCTCCGGGAACACCATGCGCTCAAGCACGATCGGATGATCAGGGTCGCACAATGTGTCGCCCGTGAACGAATCCTTCAAACCAACCACGGCCACGATTTGGCCGGTGCCGGTCTCGTCAAGAGCGGTGCGATTCTGCGCGTGCATTTCATACAGGCGGCTGACATTTTCACGTCGACCATTTCCTGGATTGAGAACGCGGCTGCCCTTGGTCAACTTGCCGGAATAAATTCGCAGGTAGGTCAAGTTGCCAGCCACGTCGCTAACCACTTTGAATACCAATGCGGAGAACGGCGCGCTTTCACTGTGCGGCCGGGAAAGTTTAATTGAAATATCTTTTGGATCCACTCCTTCAACTGGCGGACGTTCCGTTGGGCAGGGCAGGTAATCCACAACCGCGTCCAGAATTTTCTGCACGCCGGTGTACTTCAGCGCTGAACCGCAAATCACTGGCGCGCACTTCAGGGCAATTGTTGCCTTGCGAAGCGCGGCCTTCAATTCAGGCACGGTGATGGTGGCAGGATCCGTCAAGAATTTCTCCGTGAGGGAGTCATCAAGATCGGCGATATTTTCCACCATTTGGGTGCGCCACTTCTGCGCAGTTTCAAGGAAATCCTCGGGGATTTCGGTCTCTTTAATTTCGTTCCCTTGTTCGGCTGGATTCCAGTACATGGCCTTCATGCGCATCAAATCAACGATGCCTTTGAAAGTTGCGCCGCCACCAATTGGAACTTGAATGGCGATTGCGTTTGCGCCCAAGCGCGCCTTCAAACTGCCGAAGGAGAAATCAAAGTCGCCGCCAAGTTTGTCCATCTTGTTGATCAAGCACAAACGCGGAACGCCGTAGCGATCAGCTTGGCGCCACACGGTTTCGCTTTGCGCTTCAACGCCTTCCTTGCCGTCAAACACGGCGACCGCGCCGTCAAGTACGCGCAACGATCGTTCCACTTCAATTGTGAAATCCACGTGGCCCGGCGTGTCGATCAAATTCACCTTGTACTCAACGCCCTCACATTCCCATGGGCAAGTTGTCGCGGCGCTTTGAATGGTGATGCCGCGCTTCTGCTCTTCTTCAAGGCTGTCCATGGTGGCGGTGCCTTCATGCACTTCACCCATGCGATGAATCTTTCCGGTGTAGAAAAGAATGCGCTCCGTCACGGTGGTCTTGCCAGCGTCAATGTGGGCGCAAATTCCGATGTTTCGAACCTTGTTCAGATCAATGGGCATGTGTAGCTCGTCTGCCCCAATGTCGGGGCGTGTAAAAGTGTGCGTGCGTCCAGAATTCCACTTCATCCGCATAAGACGCCTGCGGTGAAGAATCGAAGAGAGTAGGCATTTTGGGGGGTTCAGGTCAAGCGTTGTAAAGGCTAGGAAACCCTTAATTTTGGCTTCATGGGGCGGCGAAGAAATCGCTCTCACGCTAAAAGTTTCGAACCAAACGATCGATTTCCAAGCCCCACTTGGATAAATGCGGTCGAATTACCTCAAGAAATCGCCTTCCATCTTCCACATATCCGGCGGTGGGAGCAATTCCAGGCAGCAGATTTGCAAAGAATGCGTTCATTCTGCGCATGCTCAATTCGCGCACATATTTCGCCGTCATGCTGGCCAGCGCCACGGGTAAATGTCGTTGCTCGGATTCAGCTTCGAAAGAAATAAACATGTTCTGCTTTCCATCAATCACTTGGTAGCGACTTTCGCGGTCGTTCTCCTCATGAATGCGAATCATGGCCTCTGGAAACGCGCGTTGCAGTGGCTTGAGATAACGCGTTCGCCCGCTTTGCCGATCGCACGCCACGCAGAGTTCCACATCCGCAAATTTTTCGCGCAACTCACATAGCAGACGCAGCAGCGCCAACTCGCTCACCGCCGATTTGCTTCCGGTGGCTTTGGAAAATTGATTCAACTCCTCCGGCTCAATGATCGTGCAGCGATTGCAAAGCAAGCGCGCGCCGGATTCCTCAAATGCAAGATGCATGCGATTGGCCGCGATGCGCAACTCGTCGCCAGTGGTGGCGACAGGCAGCATGGTGGTGGGCAAATCCTTGTGCCACGGCAGGGCGTCGGCGGGACCGCATCCAAGCAACTTTATAAAATCGCTTTCTTTCAGCGGAAATAGATCGATTTCTTTGGCGCGCGTGTGGCGCGTCATGGCGTCAAGCGTGCTCAACACGCCGCGCTCCAAGTTTCGCAGCGGATGCGTTTTGGATTCCTTGGAGCCCTTGAGTGTCTTGGAATCATCAATCGCAACGCGGCCCTTGTGATCCGTGGGGCGCTTGCAAACCGCGCCGGAAAGCGCCTTCCACAAATCGGGCCACATGCCCAACGCTTCATCTGTGCTCCAAGCCGTGCATGCGACAGTCATCGGGCCAAGCAGTGGTCCGTAGCCCGCCTCGTCAATGCCTGCGTAAACGCGCATGCTTTCAAGCCTACTACAAGCGGGTGAATCAATTCATTTCGCCGCCGCGCATCGGTTGCAAAATGTCGGGTACATTCTCAGCCAACAGGAGCAACACTATGGCAACAAGCAGCAAGACATCTGAAATTTTGGGCGCCGAAGCCGCGGGTTTGATGACGCACAAGGCGAAAGTGGACAAAAAACTTTTGCATCTTCCAGGTCCGGACTTTGTCGATCGAATTTGGATGGGTTCGGATCGCAATCCGCAAGTGCTGCGCAATCTGCAATCGTTCTACGACCACGGCCGCCTTGCGGGCACCGGTTACATGAGCATTCTTCCAGTTGATCAGGGCATTGAGCATTCGGCGGGGGCAAGTTTCGCCAAGAATCCGCTTTACTTTGACGGCGAAAACATCATCAAGTTGGCCATGGAGGGCGGCTGCAACGGCGTCGCCACAACATTTGGTGTGCTGGGTTCGGTGAGCCGAAAGTACGCGCACAAAATTCCATTTCTTGTGAAGCTAAATCACAATGAGTTGTTGACGTTTCCAAACCAGTTCAAGCAGATCATGTTTGGCTCGGTCAAAGAGGCGTGGAACTTGGGCGCCGCCGCCGTGGGCGCGACGATTTATTTTGGCTCTGAGGATTCCGATCGTCAAATCATCGAGGTGGCCAACGCATTTTATGAGGCGCATCAACTTGGTATGTGCACGTTCTTGTGGTGCTACTTGCGCAATCCCGCTTTCAAAACTTCTGGAAAAGATTTCCATGTCAGCGCCGATCTCACGGGTCAGGCCAATCATTTGGGCGTCACCATTGAAGCCGACATTATCAAGCAAAAGCAGGCGGAATTGAACGGCGGCTACGAGGCGTTGAACATGGGCAACTCCAGTTATGGAAAATTTGATCCGCGCATTTACACCGATCTCTGCACCGACCATCCGATCGATCTCACGCGCTATCAAGTGCTGAATTGCTACGGCGGTCGATCTGGTCTGATTAATTCTGGTGGCGCTTCTGGCAGCGATGATTTGTTGCAGGCCGTGCGCACTGCGGTGATTAATAAGCGCGCTGGCGGAACCGGTTTAATCACGGGTCGCAAGGCGTTCCAGAAACCAATGGTCGATGGCGTGAAGTTGCTGAACGCTGTTCAAGATGTTTTCTTGGACAAGGAAATCACCATAGCGTGAAATTCTTTCCTGCAGTTTTGGCGCTGTGTGTGGTCGCGTTGTCTTGTGGTTGTAAATCAACGGCGGTGGCTGAATCCACCGCTCCAAAGCTTCAATTGCAGTGGCACTTGGCCAGTGAAAAACCGTTGCCGGGATTTGTGGACATGTCCAACCTTGAAGTAGTCAAAGGCGGCGGAAAATTATGGGTTGCTCCCGAGCCCATACTTCGGCTTTCAGATATTTCAAACGCGGCGCGTTCCAACTCGGGCGACAAGTTTCTATATCTCACCGTCAAAGTTTCTTCACGCAGCGGTTTACAAAGTGACACCGGTTCTCATCTGCGTGATTTATTGGCATTGATGTTCAAAGGCAAAATTGTGTACGTCGCGATTTTGGTGGCGCCTCTGTCGCAACAAATGATCGTGCGCGTTGGGGCAGACGGAATCAGCGAAGCTCAAGCCGATGAAATTATCCAAGCCATTCGGGATAGCGGCGGCGGGAAATAATTTATCCCGCGGTAACTCGCTGTAAATCTGCCTGGCGAGTTGGTTTCACTGGGCGAGCCGACTCCATGGAGCGGCGAATTTCCTCCGCGCCGCGCACGTCCTCGCCAAAGCGCACAAGACGCAGCGAATTGGCGATGACAAAAATGTACGCGCCCGCTTGGTAAAACGGTGTGATCCAAATTTGAATTCGTCCCGTGGCGGCCAGCGCCAATCCAATGATGGCCAACACCAACGCCGCCGCGATGTTGAGCGCGATGATGCCGCGCGCGCGCCGCGCCAACTCAAGCAAAAACGGAATGTGGCGTAGATCGTCGTTCATCAACGCCACGCCTGCGGAGTTGGTGGCAATATCACTGCCCGACAATCCCATGGCCACGCCCACGTCGGCGCTGGCAAGAATTGGTCCGTCGTTGATTCCGTCGCCAACCACCAATGTGCGGTGTCCGCGGCGAATCAGATATTTCAATTCCTCGTGTTTCTCCTCGGGCAAGCATTCCGCCTCTATGGAGTCCACGCCAACGGCCTCGCCAACGCGCGTGGCTACCTCAAGTCGGTCGCCAGTGAAGATGCACACTTTGCGCACGCCCAGTTCGCGCAACCGCGCGATCACCTCGCTGGCATTTTGGCGCAACTTGTCCTCAAGACCAACCGCGCCCAAATAGCGGCCGCCCAACATCACATGCACGCTGCTCATGCCTTCGATTCGTTTGCTGGCTTGGTCAACCGCGGCCGCGATGGATGGATCTTTTTCCATGAGCCATTGCGCGCGGCCGGCAAGCACTTGTCCGTCATTGGTTTGAGCGCTCACGCCGCGGCCATGAAGTTCCTTGTAATCACGAATCGCGCGGGGCAAAATACGGGCTTTTGCCGCGGTTTCCAGAATACTTCGCGCCAGCGGATGGTTGCTGCTTTGCTCGGCGTCGGTGGCGGCTTGCAAGAGAACCGCGGGGTCCACGCCCTCGGCGGGCGCCAAGCGACCCACGCTGAATTTTCCAGTGGTCAGTGTTCCGGTTTTATCCATGATCACCGTGTCAATGTTGGACGCGCTCTCAAGCACGCGCGTGGTCTTGATCATAATTCCTAAACGCGCCGCGGCCGCGAAAGCCGCGACCATGGCGGTTGGATAGGCGATCAACAACGCGCCCGGGCATGTCACCACAAGCACGGTCACGGCGCGCTCGGCGGCTTGATCGCGCACGGCGGCAATTTCACTTTTGCTCGTGAAGAACCAAACAAGCGCCGCCACCATCAACACAACTGGAACGTAATAGGTTGCCAAGCGCTCGATCAGTTCTTGTTTATGGCCCTTGGCATTTTCCGCCTCGCGAATCAGCGACTCCACTTTTCCAATCGTGCTTTCACCGGCGACTGCTGTCACTTCAATATCCAACTGTCCCGTGAGGTTGGTGGTTCCGGCGTACACCGCGGTGCCCTCGCTGGCCTCGATTGGAATCGCTTCACCAGTTAAACTTGCTTGATTTATGCTGCTTTGCCCCGCGATAATGCGGCCATCCACGGGAAGATTTTCGCCCGGACGCACGCGAACTTTTTGCCCAACGCGAATTTGATCCAGCGTGGTTTCCTTTTCGCTTCCATCTTGTTGGATCAAGCGCGCGATGTCGGGAGTCAACTCAACAAGATCGCGGATGGCGCGTTGCGCTCCCCAAGCGGTGCGGCTTAGGATCAATTCACTCAGCCACAGGAAGAACGCAAGAAAGCCCGCGGCCAAATATAAATTGTTCGCAAGCGCTGCAAGCACGGCCAAACTCGCCAACGAGTCGCCACTGGGTCGACCCAATTTCATTTCTTTCAACGCGCCAAATGCCAATGGCGTCACCAACATCAACGCGCCAATCGCCGCCGGAATTTGCGCCACTTGTGGTTGCAGTCCCAGCAAACTTCCAATCCAACTGATCAGCAATAATGTTCCGCCAGCCAGCGCCACAAAAAGTCTTCGTTCAAGGCGTTCTCCACCTTGGGAAAGATCGCGGCGGGAATTTGATTTGGAAATAGCGTTGGGAAGTTGGCTCATAATTCAAATTTCATTTTGGGTCTGGCATGAATATAAACATTGTTCTTGGATGCGCGTGTAAGCCTAGCAAGAGCAAGCGTTGCCTTACACATTCAATCTTCAAGAGTTCATCAACTTACCCAACACGCTCCACTTTAACGCTGCGGCTCATGAGATCGCGGACCGCCTGCGTGGGCGGCAGATTTTCAAATAACACGCGATACACCGCGGCGGCGATGGGCATTTCAACATTGTATTTTTCCGCCAAGGACCGCAAACTTTTGCAGGTTTCCACACCTTCCACCACGCTTTTTGTGGTGGCCAAGGCGGCGGCTAATGAAACGCCCTTGCCAATTTGCTCGCCCAGGGTTCGATTGCGTCCCTCGGGACTGAAGCACGTGGTCGCCAAGTCGCCAACGCCGGCGATGCCAAAAAAAGTTTCTTGTTTGGCGCCCATCGCCAGGCCAAGGCGGGTGATTTCCGACAAGCCCCGCGCCAACAGCGCGCTCTTGGCGTTGACTCCCATTTGCAAACCATCCAAAATTCCGGCCGCGATGGCCACAACATTTTTCGCCGCGCCGGCAATCTCCACGCCGATCGGATCTTGACTGGTGTAGATGCGCAGCCATGGCCGGGAGAAAATATTTTGCACAAGCGACGCGAATTTCTCATCGACGCTGGCCGCCAGCAATGTTGCCGGAAGTTGCCGCGCCAATTCACTGGCAATCGTGGGGCCGCTTAAAACAGCCAGCGGACGATGTCCCGTCACGGCGAGCAACACCTCAAGCGGGGGACACAGCGACGAAACTTCCACGCCCTTTGTCACCGTCACAATTCCCGTGTTCGCGGCAAGAACCGGTCCAATGCGCCGCCACGTGTCGCGCGCGAATTGCGCGGGAATTGCGCTGACCGCCAATGTTGCCGCGGAAAAAATTTCCTCAATGGAGTTGCTCACGCGCACATTCGCGGGCAATTGAAAGCCCGCAAGTCGCGGGCTCACGCGAGTTTGTTCAAGTTGCTTCGCCGCATCCGCAAATGGACTCCAAAGACATGCGTTGTGGCCGGCATCAACAATGATCGATGCCAACACAAGCGCCATTTGTCCGTCGCCCGCGATCGCGATTGTGTGTTGCATGCTCATTCCTCCTCAAATTTACTTTCAACCAATTGGCGCAGAGCCGCGATGGCTTCAAGCGCATCAACTCCGTCGGCCTCCATTTCAATTTCTGTTCCTTGCGTGCAGGCCATCATCAACATTTGCATCACGCTCTTGCCGTCCACGCGTTCTTGATTATCCATGCGATGCACTTGTATGGAGCAAGTAAACGAACCCGCCATCGAGGCGAATGCCATTGCGGGGCGTGCATGAAGCCCCAGCCGGTTCAATATCACCACGCGCGACGATTTCAAGTCTTTAGCGTACCAATGGATTGGCGTCGGCTTCTTCAAGCAAAGTGACCACATCGGCCACGGTCTTGGCTTGGCGAAGAAATTTTCTAAACTGATCCTGGGTCAGAATGGAGAACAATCCTTCCATCGCGGCTAAATGAAGTTCTGGCCTGTCCTCCGGGCTCAGCAATAAAAAGATCGCGTGGACAGGTTGGCGATCAAGCGCGTTGAAATCAAGCCCCGCGTGGTGCAGTCCAATGGCGGCCACGCACTTCTTCACTTCAAGTGTTTTAACGTGTGGCACCGCAACGCCGTGACCGAAACCAGTCGAGCCTTTTTTCTCGCGCTTGATGACAGCCTTTAGAAAGTCATCGCGTTGGGCGGGCTTGAACGCGCCGCCTTTCATCAAGGCGTCAAGAAGCTCGCCAATGCACTCGTCGCGCTTGGATGATTTCAGTCCCGGAACGATTGCTTTTTCCATGACCAGTTGGCGAAGTTTCATGCGATCGTCCTATTTCCTTTCACATTTCTGCTTGCGCAAAAATATCTCTAAGCAGAATGATCGACATAATTGGCGCGCGTGCCGCACAAAATCAAGGAGTTCGATCGGCTTCTGGGTGTTTATGGCTGCGAATACGATCTTTATGGTCGGTTAATTGCCGCACGCCGCGGTCCAGCACCAGATCAACGCAGGCGTACAAATCATCATGCTTGCTGTTGGCGATGAAGTCCTCGTGATGCTCCACGTCCGTGATTAATTCAACATGAAAGCCATGGTGTGGCTCTTTTTCAATCACAAAAGTGATTTGCAAAACCTTGTCAAAGTGGCGTTCAAGACGCGTCACTTTGCCGCGGATGTATTGTTCAATGGCGGGTGTTAATTCCAGATGCTTGGCGCTGATGTTCACGAGCATGAGTGGTCCTTTCGTATGAAACTCACCGAGTGCATTCAAACCTAGGATGCGTTTGAGCAATTCACAAGTTGAAATGTAGAAACTTCATCAGATTCCGGCTCTAGGTTCGATGGCATTCCCAAGAATCGGTCGAGTTCCTCCGTGGCGCAGCCAATGCGCGGCACGCTCAACGGCTTCGGGCAAAGCCACGCGCTCTTCTTCAAAGACGCGTTGCGCCAGTTGCTGCGCGTTCATCCCGCGATCAATCGGGCAGCGACGCTGAAGAATAATGGAGCCTTGATCAAACTTTTCGTCGGCCCAATGCGCGGTGCAACCGCTTTCAGTTTCTCCAGCGGCAATGACAGCGTTGTGCACATGCTCGCCCCACATTCCGTGACCGCCGTATTTTGGAAGCAGCGACGGATGAATATTGATGCAGCGATTTTTCCAATGCTCCACTCGCAATAGCCGCAAGTATCCAGCCAGCACGATCAATTCCGCGCCAACATTTTTCAGCTCCGCATCCACTCGATCATCCAAAGTGTCCGCGGGAAGCGGGGGGATTTCCATGGTGGGAATGCCCAACGCCGCGGCCGCTTGAATGCCCGGCACATTGGAGCGAGTGGACGCGACCAACACAATGCTTACCGAAATATTTTTTTGAGCGATCGCATTTTGCAAGTTCACAACGCTTCGACCGCCACCGGAAATCATGCACGCCACGCGAACTGGTTTATGAATATCGGCGCTGATCATGCGTGTGATGGGCCAGAAATATCGGGATTTGTGCGGAAATCAACACTGCGGCCCGCCTGATCCACCGCGACCATTTTTACCGTGGCGTGCGTCACCATTACTTTTTCTCCGCCGCGATAGCGTTCGGCCTCAACATCAACCGCAACGGTAACGCTACTGCGACCAGTCGCCACTGTCTTTGTGAAAACCGTCAGCACATCGCCCGTGAATACCGGCGCTTTGAATTCAACTTTGTCAAAAAGAATCGTGACCCAGCGATGCAGGCCATGCTTGCGGGCCTCCAGGTATGCAGCTTCGTCGATCAGGCTTAAAATCTTTCCACCAAAAATAGTTCCTTGATGATTGGCGTCTTCGGGATGGGTGACATGCCGGAGCGTGAGTGTGACGTCGCTTGTGCTCATGCGTCGGAGTGTATCCGCGCGGCTATAAGGATTTTGTTGGCGCGCGTTTTGAAATTTTCTTGGTCACGGATTGAGCTGTTGGATTTTGGCTTGATTTCGCCTTTGATTTGACTGTTTTTTTGACCGTCTTTTGAACTGTATTTTTCTCGGGCAACTTCGCGTCCATCACGGATTGATTCTGATCCAGCATTCGCCGCAAATATATTCCCGTGGCGCTGGCGGAATTTTGGGCGACTGTTTCGGGCGTGCCAGTCGCGAGAACCTCTCCGCCGCGATCGCCGCCTTCCGGTCCCAAGTCAATAATCCAATCGGCGCACTTGATCACATCCAGATTGTGCTCGATCACAATCAGCGTGTGTCCGGCGTCGGCGAGGCGGTTGAGCACCTCCAGCAATTTACGCACGTCGTCAAAGTGCAATCCAGTTGTGGGTTCGTCCAGCACATACAGCGCGGAATTTGTGGAGCGATTTCCAAGCTCGGTGGCCAATTTAATTCGCTGCGCCTCGCCGCCAGAAAGCGTGGTGCTGGCTTGCCCAAGTTGCATATAGCCCAAACCTACGTCGCGAACGCACATCAGCATGGCGTGAATGCGCGAGTGCGCTTCAAAGAACACGACCGCGTCGTCAATGGTCATGTCCAATACTTCGGCGATGGTCTTGTTCTTGAAACGAATATCAAGCGTTTCCTTGGCGTAGCGCGTTCCGTTGCAGGCTTCGCAGGACACAAAAATATCCGGCAAGAAATGCATCTCAATCTTGCGCACGCCTTGGCCTTGGCACACTTCGCAGCGGCCGCCTTTCACGTTGAAAGAAAATCGACCCGGTTCGTAGCCGCGAACGCGGCTCTCGGCAACGGCGGCGAACAACTTGCGAATATCGTCAAAAATCCCCGTGTAAGTGGCGGGATTTGAGCGCGGCGTTCGACCAATCGGGCTTTGGTCCACTTCAACCACGCGTTCAATTCCCGTGAGTCCAGTCACGCGATCATGCGCGCCCGCGGCAACTTTGGATCCATGCACTGTCTTTTGCGCCACCTTCAGAAGCACTTCATTCACCAAAGAACTTTTGCCACTACCGGAGACACCGCTGACGCAAATCAGGCCGCCCAGTGGAAATGCAACATCAATATTTTTAAGGTTGTTCTCACGGGCGCCTTTGACCACGATCGATTTCGCCTCGCTCACTTTGCGCCGCGCGCGGGGAACCTCCACGCAACGAGCGCCGCGCAGATACATGCCGGTCAAACTCGTGGCATGCGCGGCGACTTCCGCGGGAGTTCCGTGCGCCACAATTTTTCCACCATGTCGGCCCGGGCCTGGACCAATGTCCACCACAAAATCGGCGGCTCGAATTGTGTCCTCATCGTGCTCCACCACGATCACGGAGTTGCCAATATCAGTGAGTTTACGCAGGGTTTTTACCAGTCGGTCATTGTCGCGTTGGTGCAGACCAATGGTTGGCTCATCCAGCACATAGCAGACACCGACCAAGCCGCTGCCAACTTGAGTGGCCAGGCGAATGCGCTGAGCCTCGCCACCGGAAAGTGTTCCGCTTGCGCGGTCCAAGGTGAGATAGTCCAAGCCAACGCTGTACAGAAATCCCAGACGTGATTCAATTTCTTTCAGAATGGGTTGCGCGATTTGTTTTTGATTGGGGGATAAGGTGAGATTTTTAAAATACTCAATGGCACGGCCCACGTTTAAATTGCTCGCGTCGGCGATGCTCATTTGTTTTTTGCCGCCAAGAACTTTTACGGCCAAACTTTCTGGGCGAAGACGCTGTCCTTGACACTCGGGACACGCCGCTCCGCGCATGTAATGCACCAGCCGCTCCTTCACAAATTCGCTTTCGGATTCCAAATAGCGGCGGCGCAAGTTTGGCAACACGCCCTCAAACTTCACGCCAAGTTTTTCGGCGTCCTCCTCGGGAATTCCATCCATGAGATAGCGGCGAATTCGTGGCGGCAATTTGGAATAAGGCAGCTCGCGTTCAATCTTGAAAAATGTGCAGAAAGCCCGCAGAATTCTGCCGTAATAAATGTTCATGCGACGGCCATTGCGCCGCCAAGGTTCAATGGCGCCATCGGCAACTCCAGCGTCGGGATTGGTCACCACAAGTTCGGCGTCAAATTCCTGAATTTGACCAAGCCCGCTGCACGCCGCGCACGCGCCTTGCGGCGAGTTGAAGGAAAATAATCTTGGCTCAAGTTCCGCGAGCGAGCACTCGGGATGTTCTGGGCACGCCAACTTCTCGCTAAATCGATGCTCATTCCAATTCGCGCCGTCCTCCACCAAGGCAAGCGCGCTTCCGGCGCCAAGCTTCAACACGGTCTCCACACTTTCAGCCAATCGTTGTCGATCACTTTGAGCGGGAACAATGCGATCCAAGATCGCTTCAATGGTGTGCAATTCGTAGCGGCCAATGCCAAGCGGATTTTCGCCGCCAGCTTTCAGCGCCTCGCGGATGTCGATCAATTTTCCATCCACGCGCGCGCGCACCAAGCCTTGTTTCTGCAAAGCTTCGAGCACATCTTTATGAAATCCTTTGCGCGCGCGAATCACGGTGGCCGCCAACATGACGCGTTTGCCGGCAAATGCAGCAAGAATGGAGTCCGTGATTTGCGTGGCGCTCATGGCGGTGATTTCACGGCCGCATATTTTTTCGTCGCCGTCGCGGTGCCAACATGTTGGCGTGCCGCAACGCGCCCACAGCAAACGCATCGCGTCGTAGATTTCCGTGGTGGTGGCCACCGTACTGCGGGGCGTGTGTCCGCCACCGCGTTGTTGAATAGCGATCGTGGGCGGAAGACCATCAATCCGTTCCACATTCGGTTTCTGCATTTGGTTTAGAAATTGCCGCGCATACGCGGAGAGACTCTCCATGTATTTGCGTTGACCCTCGGCAAAGATGGTGTCAAAGGCCAAACTACTTTTGCCACTGCCGGACACGCCCGTGAACACCACAAGTTGATCGCGCGGAATGGATAGCGAGAGCGATTTCAAATTGTGCTCGCACGCATTCACAATTTGGATTTCGCGTTTGGGTTCAGTCATTCAAGTTCCATATGAATTTAGGCATGCGTCTGAGTATGGGGGGATTACTTATAGGATCAATAAACATGCCAAGGCGCTCTTTAATTTGCTAAATTTGCGATAACGTATGTTTCTTTAGGTCTTTATGGTGGAAATATGTGTAGGTAGAAGCATGGTAGGAGTGGATAGGAATTTCTTGCGGCGCAACTCGTAGTTTCAGCCGATATACCAAAAAGTCACTTGCCTGCCTAAGGTACAGATATGGAAAATCGAAACGCGACACCATCCATTGCTAAGCCGAGCGTCTTCAAAGATGACTTTGAAGTTGTTCGTCGCCCTGGCGTGGATGAAATTCCAGACGCCACGGAGTTGGCGGCGTTGCGAGAAGCGTGCCGGCGAACCCGGCTTGGGCGCTCGATGATTGCGGAGAGCATCATCAGCAAGGATTGATCCGCGCCTGAAAAACTTTGGTTGCGATTGTATTGTTTCGCAACGACTTGAATTTAAAATCAACCCCATGGAAACAGCCTCGTGAAAGCGGGGCTTATTTGTTTTTGGCGGGTTGCAAGCGCGCGCGAGATTGCGTGGTCAGGGTCGAATACGTTTTCCACTGGCGCGTGTGCCAGGCATGCCCGCGTTGGTGGAGCGCTTTTGCGCGGGTTCCTCTTCGGGCAACACCATTCCCTCCACCAGTGGCGCCGCCTTCAAGCGATTGATGCGATCGCGCAACTTCGCCGCGGTCTCAAATTCCATTTCCTCCGCGGCGTTCAACATGTCCGCGTGCATGGCTTCCAGCATTTCCTCGCGGTCCATTTCCATTTCATCTTTACGGCCGGCGGCGGCGCGCACGCTGCGGGAAGCCGCCAACTCCTGCTCAATTCCTCGGCGAATCGCCTTATGAATGGTTTCGGGCGTGATGTTGTTGGCGGTGTTGTGGGCGATTTGTTTTTCTCGGCGCCGCGAAACTTCATCAATAGCCGCCTGCATTTCCTTGGTCACCTTGTCGGCGTACAAAATGGCCTGCGAGTTTGCGTTGCGCGCGGCGCGGCCCATGGTCTGAATCAAACTGGAAGTGCTGCGCAGAAAACCTTGGCGATCGGCGTCTAAAATGCAAACCAAACTCACCTCTGGAAGATCCAGTCCCTCGCGCAGCAAGTTCACGCCGATCAAAATGTCGTACACGCCTTCGCGAAGTTCCCGCAGCAATTCCAATCGATCAAGCGTTTCAATTTCGCTATGCAAGTAGCGCACGCGAAGGCCTTGCTTGTCCAAGTGGGTGCACAAATCTTCACACAATCTTTTTGTAAGCGCGGTCACCAACGTGCGCTCACCGCGCGCGGCGCGTTCGCGAGCGCGCTCGATCAAATCCGCCACTTGGGTGAGCGCGGGCAAGATGGTGATTGGTGGATCAACAAGACCAGTGGGACGGATCACCTGCTCGGTGACCACGCCGCCGCAACGCTCCAATTCCCATGGGCTTGGGGTGGCGCTCACTAAAATAGTTTGCGGCACCAATGATTCAAATTCTGGAAATGTGAGCGGGCGATTGTCCAGCGCCGCGGGCAAGCGAAAACCATGTTCCACCAGCGTTTCCTTGCGCTTTCGATCCCCAAAGTACATGCCGCGCATCTGGGAAACCGTGACATGCGACTCGTCGATCACGCATAACCAATCATTTTTCTCGCGCCCAGGAATGCTGCGAAAGTAATCCAACAAGCAATAGGCGCGCTCACCCGCGGAGCGGCCATCGAAGTAGCGGCTGTAATTTTCAATGCCGCTGCAAAAGCCAGTCTCTTGGATCATCTCCAAGTCGTATTGCACGCGGCCTTGCAGGCGCTGCGCCTCGACCAACTTTCCCGCGGAGCGCAATTCAAGAACGCGCGCGGTGAGATCCTTGCGCATTTCGCCCATGGCTTTTTGTATTTGATCCTCAGGCATCATGTAATGCTTGGCTGGAAATATAAACGCGGCAACTTCCTCCGCCAAAATTTCGCCGCTCACTGGATCCACAATTTCAATGCGCTCAACCTCGTCACCAAACATTCCAATGCGAATCGCATGTTGCTCATAGGCGGGATACACCTCGATCAAATCGCCGCGCACACGGAAGGTTCCACGCTCCGGCGCCACCTCGTTGCGCATGTACTGCATGGTGGTTAAACCCAGGAAAAAGGCGCGCCGATCCAGCTTTTCGCCGCGGCGAACCGCAAGCATTCGGTTCATGTATTCGGCGGGACTTCCCAATCCATACAAGCAACTCACGCTGGCCACCACGATCACATCTTGGCGCGAAAGCAGGGCGCTGGTTGTGGCCAAGCGCAAGCGATCAAGATCGTCGTTGCGCGACGCGTCCTTCTCAATATAGATGTCGCGCTGAGGAATGTACGCCTCGGGTTGGTAGTAGTCATAGAAGCTCACGAAATAATTCACGGAGTTGTCGGGAAATAATTCGCGCAACTCCTCATACAGTTGCGCGGCCAACGTTTTGTTGTGGCTGATCACAAGCGTGGGCTTGCGCACTCGCTCGATCACATTGGCAACGGTGAAAGTTTTTCCAGTGCCCGTGGCGCCAAGCAGTGTTTGCCATGGACGACCTTCCCTCAGGCCTTGCACAAGCGATTCGATCGCCTCGGGCTGATCGCCAGTGGGTGCAAATGGAGCCTTCAGTTTGAATTCACGATCGCTCACCCACGCACTGTAGGAAGTGGCGCGATTGCATGCGAATTGAAAGTCACGAGTTTGTGGTGAGAAGTTCGCGCGGAGATTTTTTCAGCAGCCTTGCCACGGCGGGCAACGCAGCCAAAAGCGTGAATACAAGCAACGTGGCGCCGCCAATCATCCATGGAATCACAGGGAAAATCAGCGACAATTGAAGTCCGATCAAGTCGCGATACAAAACACATCCCGCCCACGCCAGTTCAAAACCCAATGCGGTTCCTCCCAAGATCGCTGTCACCGCCAGCATCGCGGCTTCCGCAAGCACCAAGCCCGCGATGGAGTTTCGACTGGCGCCAGTGGCGCGCAAAACCCCAAACTCATATCCGCGCCCGGATACTTGCGCCGCGATCACATTGCCCACGCCAAAGCATCCAAGCAACAACGCCGCGAACGCAACCGCGCCGCCCATGCCCAGGATCACCTTGCCAACCTCATCCACTTGCGTACGAATGCCACGGCCGCTTGCAAACATCGCGCCAGGAACGGCGTTGGCAACGGCCGCGGCCAAATCGTCATCCTGCGCGGAGCTGCCGATCGGACCCAAATCCATTTGCATGATCACCGCGTCTCGCACTCCAAAATTTTTCGCCACTGCCGACAAGTCCATGAACACGCAACTCATGGCGTGCTCCATATAGACGCTGCGAATTCCAAACACTTGCGTTGCCATGTCCAAGCCCGCGCTTGAAACAACTCCAACCACTTTCATGGTCACGCGATTTTTTGGGCCGATCAGATCAATGGAGTCGCCCACATCAATTCCCCGCGCGGTTAGAAATTGCTCCGCCACCAAAACGCCTTCGCCACTTTTCAGAAGTGGAAGGGCCGTGTCCGGTGAGCCGCGAATCCAATCCAAGCGATTCATTTTTAGGAATGAATCTGGCTCAAATCCAACACAAATCACGTTGGGCGGAGCTATGGATTGCACGCCCAAGGCCATCTTTGAATCTGTTTTCAGCGGCAAATATCCAACCGCCGCCGCGTTGCGCACGCCGGGAAGTTTTCGAAGCACCTCTTGATCGCGCGGACTCAAACCGCTGACGCGAAACGCGAACGCGTCTCCAAATTTCACCTTGGAACGAATTTCGTTCAGCACACTTTCGCCATTGCTCCATGAGCTCACCAGAATGCTCATGCCCATCATCAGCGCGCCCGCGGTGAGACCCAGTCGATACGGGGCGCGCGACACTCCGCCGCGCAACAGACCTGGCGCAAGTGAAAGCATTCGTGTCAACACTCCGGAAAGCGCCGCACCAACAAGTTGCATGATGGGCACGCACAATAAAAACCAGCCGATGTGAATGATGGGCAATCCAACCAAGGCGTGCAGCCAAAATTTTTGTTGCGTATCTGTTGGCAGAGTGAGCACGAGCACTTCAAAACAGGCGCAGGCAATTCCAACCACAAGACAAATCCAAATTCCAGCGCGCCACACAGGCGTCGCTCTACGTCGCAATGCTTCCAGCGGCGACGTGCGCGACGCGATCCGCGCGGGGTTTAAAGCCCCAAGAAATCCAGACATAACCGAGCCGCCAAACGCAAGTCCGGCGCCCAACCATGATGGCGAAAATCCTTCGGGCAAACTGTCGCGGAACCACCACGTCACCAGCCAAGCCCCCGCAAAACCAATGGGAATTCCCACTATTCCAGCGGTTGCGCTGAGCACGAAGCCCGCGACGCATTGACCCGCGAACAGTTGTCCACGCGACGCGCCCAAGCATCGCATGGTCGCCAATTCGCGTTCCAATTCCGCCACCGCCGTGGTCATGCCAACGCCAACAATAAATGAGCACGCAAGAAACGCGATCACCGTGGCCAGCGTGAATCCAAGTTGGCCCGCGAGCACCTGCTTGTCCATGCCCGATGTCGCCATCTCCGCTGGCTCGAGCAGCATGTCAGGTTCGACATCTTGCGCATGGGCTTTGCACCACGCGCCAACATCCGTCGCCGGAGCGAGCAAGATCGCGATCTGCGTTGCTTCGTCCTCGCGGCCCATGGCGCTGTTCAACGTGGATCGATACAACACCACCGCTGGTTTTTGCAGCGCGCCAAGCATTGGCCGTTGCACGATTCCGCAAACGGTCAGTCGCACGGGTTCGCCAAGACGCAACACCAAAAGCGCGTCTCCAATTTGCGCGTTCAAATCTTTCGCGGTCACAGGATCAAGCGCGATGTGATTTGGCGCGCTTGGTCTTTGACCCTGTTGCATTGGCATTGGATCAAATCGTGGATCTGAAAGTGGATCTATGCCGCGCGCTTGCGCCGTGGTTCGCCGCAATTTTCCGGCGGAATCCAGCGCTCCATCGGCGCGGCTCAGCGTGAGCGAGCCCAAACGTCTGGCCGAAACAGCCTCAACCTGCGGCCAAGATTTGATTTGATCCATAATGCCCGCGGAAAATGGCGCCGCTGATTGTTGCACCAATCGCGCGTCAACTTCGCCAAGCAAACTGGTCAACTTTCCCCGCACATTTTTTTGCACCGAATGCATGCCGCTTCCAACCGCTGTCACCAGCGTGCTTGCCATTGCGATCGCCACAAATAACAGCGCGCTTCTACCTGGGCGAGCGAACAATGTCCGCCGCGCGAAGCGCCAACTGGGAAGCATCCATCCCTTGAACATCAAAGCTCCCGGCCAAAAGGCCATCTCGAAGAACATGAACTCGTTCGCAGTGCGCCGCCGCGGCGGGTTCGTGCGTGACCATCACCACCAACATATTTCGCCGCGCCGCAAGACCCGCAAGCAACCGCCACAAGCGGTCGCTGGTGTCGCTGTCAAGATTTCCAGTTGGCTCATCCGCCAAAAGAACGGGCGGCTCATTCAGCAGCGCGCGCGCGATCGCCACGCGTTGTTGCTCGCCACCAGAAAGCGAATCCGGCCGATGATCCATTCGATCGCCCAATCCCAACTCGCGCAACAATTCCTGCGCGCGCGGCGCAACCGTGGCGTGCGCCACGCCATCAAGTGTGGATGGCAACGTCACATTCTCCAAGGCGTTTAATGTTGGAAGCAGGTTAAATCCCTGAAAAACCACGCCACTTCGGCGACGTCGATGCATGGTCAATTCACTTTCAGAGAGTCCATCCAGCCGCGACTCGCCCACTTCAAGTTCGCCAGAATCCGCCGCGTCAAGTCCCGCGAGTAAATGCAGCAGCGTGCTCTTGCCGCTTCCCGATGGACCCATGATCGCGTGAAAGCCCGGACCTAGAAGTTCAAGATCGATTCCGCGCAGAGCCTCAACTCGGCGCGAGCCCATGGCATAACTCTTGCGAACTCCCCGAAGTCGAATTCGGCACGCGCTGATATTTGAATCAGTGGACGACATGCTTGGAGTCATACGTCGCGGCGTCCATCAATTTAGAAAGCGGGGACACATCGCTCACTTTCAGTTTCACCAACCAGCCTTTGCCGAATGGATCACTGTTGAGCAAAGAAGGATCCTTCACGGCGGCGTCATTCACCGCGGTGATCGTTCCGGCCACGGCGCAATAAATTTCGCTGGTGGTCTTCACGCTCTCCACTTCGCCAACCACATCGCCAATCGCGATCACGGTTCCAACTGGCTTGGTTTGCACATAGGTGATGTCGGTCAATTCATTGGCCGCGAATTGGGTGATGCCAACGGTGACATCACCCGCGTGATTGACAAACCATTCATGGCTCTGGGAAATACGACTTTGTTCTGGACTCTTCATTGTGTTCTCCATTGGGGTGGGGGATCATAGTGTCCCCGAGGCTTGCTATCCTGCTTGAATCAATAGGGAGACCCGCAGATGTTAGCTCAAATGGTTTTAACGCTTTCGGTCGGCGCGCTCCGGCCTTTAATGAAGCGGGCAAAAAAACCGTTGGATATTTTTGAGCTTCCAACCTTTGTCAACGAGGAAATGGGTCTGCGCGGTCTGAATATTCCCACCGATTTATTGATCGGGCGCACACCAAAAGATTTTGAACTACTTCGTGATCTTTCAGACAAGGCGCATTGTCCATTTCTGGTTTTAATCGAAACGCCCACTTTGGATTTATGGAGTCCCGACAATCGCGCCTCTGTGATTGAGCGCATTCGTCGATTGGCCAGCGCGGCCAACCGTCTTGGTTGCTCCAGTGTCGCCATCAACCTCGCCGATGTCACAACGCAAGAGCGCGTGGATGCGGTGGCGAAAACGCTTAAATTAGCCATGGTTGAAATGGACAAATTCGAGACGACTTTGTTGCTGCAAAGCGTGCCCGGACTTTTATCCGACGGCAAAGCGTTGATCGATCTGGTGAAGAAAGTTGGAGGCTTCCGCATTGGAACCATGCCTTCGTTTCACCACGCCGCGGCGCATGGTGGAGTAAGCCAAGAACTGCGCAGGCTCGCGCCTTACGCGCAATCGATCACCGCAAGCGTGATGGGTTTTTCCAGCTCCGGCGAGCACACGGATTGGAGTTTGGACGAGTGCATTGAAACACTGCGATCGGTTGGCTACGTCAATTCCATCTCGCTGGATTTTTTGGGAAAGGGTGATCCAATCAAACCGCTCAGCATGGCGCGCGACATGTTGTCGGCGGCGATGGAGGCTGCGGAACCCGCATGAATTCCCCCACAAATCCATTGATCATCACCATTGATGGGCCCGCGGGCACGGGCAAAAGTTCCGTGGCGCACATGTTGGCCGTGCGGTTGGGTTTGGAATTTCTGGACACGGGCGCCATGTACCGCGCCGCCGCGTTGTTGGCGATTGAACATTCAATTCCCATTGACGATGGCGAGGCCATCGCCGCCGCGCTTGCCGCCACAACTTTGGTGTTCGATTGGAAATCAAGTCCACCTAAACTTCTTCTTGGTCGCCGCGACGTGACTCCATTTATTCGATCAGCCGAAGTGACCGAAGCCGTTTCGCCGGTGTCCGCGTGCTCCGATGTGCGCCGCGAAATGGTGCGTCGTCAACGCGAAATCGCCAACGCTCATCCGCGTCTTGTCACGGAGGGACGCGATCAAGGTTCAGTGGTTTTTCCAGACGCGCCGCTTCGCATTTATCTTGAAGCCGATCCACGCGTGCGCGCGCAGCGACGCGTGGCCCAATTGCGAGCCGCCGGACATGTCTCCGATGAGGCCAGCATTCTTCGCGCGATCCAGCATCGCGATCACGTGGATTCAACGCGCGCGGTCGGTCCTCTGCGCGTTCCAGATGGCGCGACTCGGGTGGACACTAGCAATCTTGATCTTGAGGCGGTAGTGAACACGTTAGAAATTCTCGCCAGGGAGCGGCTTGGCCCTTGGCTTTCAATCACAACCACCGCGTCGGTGCATCGCTAATGTTCCACGATTTTTCTCGGCGCGCGCCTGGCCGAAAATTTATCCAAGCCATGTGGTGGGATTTCATCGCGCTGTTTTGTGGAATATTGGCCAGGATATTTTATGGAATGAAAGTGGTTGGCGCCCACAATATTCCGCGCACGGGCGGCGTGTTGTTGGTGGGAAATCATCAATCATTTCTTGATCCAATTCCGCACGCGGCCGTGGCCTATGACCGTCAGACCGCCTACATCGCGCGCAGCACGCTGTTCAACAACAAATGGTTTGGCGCGCTGATCAGTTCCTTCAACGCGATTGCGTTGAAAGAAAAATCCGACTCCGCGGCAATCAAGGCCGCGCTGCAAGTTTTGGCGCAAGGCCGTTGCTTGTTGATTTATCCAGAGGGCGGCCGTTGCGACGATGGCGCCATTGCGCCGTTTCAACGGGGCGTTGCGCTGTTGATTCGCCGCGCCAAAGTTCCAGTGGTTCCAATCGGGCTCGAGGGTGGATTTGATATCTGGCCCAGTTCGCAAAAGTTGCCGCGTTTGGCGGGGCGGCTTGAAGTTGAAGCGGGCGAGCCAATCGATCCAGAAGTTTTGATCAACGATCCCGATGGCGGCATTGAACGGTTGCGCCTGGCGGTTGATCGTTTGCGCATGAATCGCCGCGAATCCATTCGGCGCTCAACACAAGGAAGATTTCCCGCGGTTGGTCCAGGCGATCAATTGCTTTTGCCAACGCATGAAAATGCGCAAGACAGCGCGCCGCAGCATCGCCATCCAAGCCCGCAGAATATTTCTTCCAGCAACGCCCATGGCTGACGCGAATCATTCAAGTGGTTCAAGCACCAGCGCGCGCGAAGCCGCCGCGGAAATCGCCGCGAAATTTTCCGCGGCCGGATTCACCGCGTATTTCGCGGGCGGTTGCGTGCGCGATGAATTGCTCAATCTTTCGCCCACCGATTACGACATCGCCACCAGCGCGACCACCGAGCAAGTCCGCGCCATATTTCCCAAGGCGCGCGGCGTGGGTGAAAGTTTTGGCGTGATCCTTGTGCATCACAAGGGGCGCGTTGTTGAAGTGGCCAGTTTCCGCGCCGACGGCCGCTATGTTGATGGCCGTCGCCCCGAGGACATTCAAGTGGGCGATGAAATCACCGACGCCAATCGACGCGATTTCACCATCAATGGAATCTTCATGGATCCCGCCACGGGAAAACTGATTGATCACGTGCGCGGCAAGCAAGATCTTGAAACTAAAACATTGCGCGCCATCAATGATCCAGACGCGCGTCTGAGCGAGGACCGATTGCGCTTGCTACGCGCGGTGCGTTTCGCGGCGCGCTTTGAATTGACCATTGAACCCAAAACCATGGCCGCCATCCGCGCGCATGCCAATGAACTTCGTGGCGTGAGCCGCGAACGCGTGGGGCAAGAATTGCGCCGCATGATCGCGCATGCAAGCCGCGTGAAATCCATTGCACTGATCGAATCCTTGGGACTCGCGTCAAGCGCACTGCTTGAAATTGCGCCGCCAACTTCTCTGCGACGAGTACTCGCGCTTGAGCAAGCGTGGTTGCCTTCGCCAATTCTTGCGCACAATGCGCATGAGATTTCCACGCAACTGCTGGCCACATTTCTTAGCGCATGGCTTCTTGATCGGCAGTCCACTCTGCCTTGGCAAGAACGCGTTGCTCAATGGACCAGCGCGCTAGTTCTTTCCAACAAGGAACGCGACGCGCTCACAAGCACATTGTTTTTGTTGACGCGCGTGCCCGAATGGCCAGCCCTTTCAAAAGCGCAAAGAAAAAGAACGGCGGCGAACTCGTCATTCCACGCGGCGCTGCGCGTTCACGCCACGGATGCGCCTGAATTGGCGCAACGCATTCTGCGCGATTATGCGCAACTTGAATTGGAGGGAATTGCCCCAACTCCGTTCTTGTGCGGCGACGACTTGCTCGCCATGGGATTGCGCGCTGGTCCCGAATTTCGCGTGATCTTGGACGCGGTGTACGACGCCCAGCTGGAAGGATCGATTGAATCCAAGAAGGCTGCGACTGATTTGGCAAGGCAACTTTCCCGCACTTGATCCGTATACTCAAAGACCATGAAACGCACCTCGCTACTCGTTGGAATGCTGTTGGCGGCAACGTTGGCTTTCGCCGCCGACGCTCCATCGCCCTTGCAAATGAATCAGAAGGATCCATCCAAGGCTCCAAAAATCTACGTGATTCCCATGGGGCTTGATGGAAATGGACAAATCGGCAGCGACATTCGCCTGAGCATTTATGAAAAAGTCGCCAAGGATGTCAAGGAAAAAAAACCCGACCTGATTATCTTTCAAATGGAGAGCGCCGACGGAAAAACTGGAAAAACTTATTTGGGAAATGATGATCGATCCGAGAAAGGCCGGATTGATTTTGAAGACGCCAGAAAAATGGTCGACTTGTTGAAGTTGGACTTGGGCGACATCGCGCAAGTGATGTGGGTGAAGGATTCAGTTGGATTCAGCACGGCGATCGCGTTGGCATGGCCCGATCTATATATGACCAGCAACGCGCGTTTGTGGGGAATGTCGCGTGTGATGGAATTTGTGCGGCATCCGGATCCTGAAGTGGTGCGTAAATTTCTCGCCGCATGGACCGGCATCGCCAATGGTTTCTTGCGCCGCGGCGGTTATCCGCCCGAACTTGGGCTCGCCATGATGCGTCCAGAAAAGACGCTCAGTGTTTCTTGGAATGGCCGCAATTTAGTGTGGCGCGATGACACCAAGGGAACATTCTTGGTGGATGGCGATGAACTCACGGTCGCTAATTTTGACGCCAAGACCGCGGAGGATTTGGGTTTGTGCGACGGAATCGCCGACAGCGTAGAGGATCTTATGTTCCTGCTTGGATACCGCGAATGGGATGATTCGTTGTGCAAAAACAACCAGGATGGAACAAAGATTGTTGGCGACTACATCCTTGATTGGCGCAAGGCGTTCGCAAAATCAACGGAATCATTTGCTGAATACGAGAAATTTTCCGCGGATCCAAAAAAAATGAACTCCGCCAAGCAAGCCCTCGAACGGGTTCGCGACGCGATGAAAAAATATCCCGCTGTGGAATTTCGTTGGAAATCAGAGCGTGGTTTAAGCCTGGATGTCGTGGAAAAGTTGCTACTTGAATTGAAGGAAAAAAGTAAATCAGGTTCTGGCGGCGGCGGCGGTGGTGGTTTGGGCGGCAGGTAATTGACACACAGTTTGAAGGAAATGAATTATGAAATTTTTTGTCACAACATTGTTCGCGGTAACGGTTCTGTCAAACATTGCGTTGGCCCAGACCAAGCCCGCAACGCCCGTTGGTTCAGATCCCAGCAAGGCGCCCGCCACTCCGGCCTCAAAGCCAGCGACTGATGCAACCGCAAATTCCAAGATCGACTCAACCAAACCAGGCGCGGTCGAAAAAGACTCGCGCCGACAAGTATTCATACTTCCTCTTGGCGGCATGGTGGGCGTTGGTTTGCGCCATCAAGAAATGGAAAAAATTGAGAAGGAGGCCGACAAATTCGGTCCTGGTCAAATCATTGTGATCCGAATCAACTCTGGTGGTGGCTTGGTGACCGAGGGCGACGAAATCGCCGTCACGTTAAGCCGCATGCGCGACAAGCACCGAGTGGTGGCTTGGATTGAGGAGGCGATTTCCGGCGCGGCTTTCACCGCCATGCACTGCCGTGAAATTTATTTCATGAAGACGGGTTCGCTTGGTTCCATCACCATGTTTGCGGGCGACAAGAGCGCGCAAGGCAAGGAGTTGGAGGCATGGATTGAGCGTGTTGGAGATGTCTCCGCCGATGCCGGCCGCAATCGTCAAGTGGGTCGTTGCATGGTGTATTCACCGCTCGTTGTGAGTTACACCAAGGATCCTAAATCTGGCAAAGTAACTTTCTTTGACAACGACAGCGGCGAAGTGATGTTGAGCGATGACAAGGACAATCTCACTTTCACCGAGGACGTGGCGCTTGCTTGCGGTTTCTCACAAGGGACCGCCGACACGGAGGAGGAACTATTTCAGATCATGCAGTTGAAACCAAACTCATATGAGGTTAATTCCAACGGCAAGAAAGTTGGAGATGCCTGGGCAAAGACAATCGTTGACGCGAAAAAAGCCTCATCCAAACTTATGGCCGAATGGGAAATCAAAGGCACAAGCCAAGGACAAATTGCTCAAATTCAGGCCCGTAAAAAATTGTTGGATGAAATGTTGCGGATTTGGGAAAAATGCGAGCCCGTGGCCATGGGCTACGAGGGTGGCGGCATGATGATTCCTCCAGAAGCGCAGCAATATGAGGATCTCTTTAGTGGTTTTCAAAAAGCAAAAGTGAAAGCCCCAATTGTTCGCCAAGCCTTTGAGCGGTTGAAGAAGGATTACGACCAGCAGTTGGCCGCGTTGAAAAAGAAAAACTGACAAAGAAAAGCTGAAAAATAAATCTAGGCGAAACGCTTCGCAAGATCACGGCGCGAATGGGGTGCTTGTTGTTATCCTATTTTCATGTCACAAATATTCACCGAAGCTGAAGATCCATTTTTGCCACAAGCGTCCACAAAGTGGCCAAGCGTTCTTGGTTGGATCATGCTGATTTGGGGCGTGTTGGGTGTCATCTTTGCAATCTGGGGCTTCATGAATAAATCTTTGGCGGTGGAAACGTATCTTGGCCTTCCCGACTGGATGGTGGCGGTATTTCGTTTGAGCCAAATTCTGAACGTTGGGCTCGCAATTCTTGGCGCGATGAGTGGTTGGTTTCTGCGCAAGAGAATGCGCCGTGGCTATTCCATGACCATGATCTGGGTGGTTCTTACGTTTCTAATAAGTGTGGGTTTTTTCGCCATCCAAATCACCAAACGTGATGAGATGCAGGCGTGGACGAAACGCACCATGCTTGTGGCATTTGAAAAACAAAATCAGCCCGCTCCGCAATTCACCTCCCAAATGATCCAGGGAATTTGGTTCGCTCAAGTTGGGTGCACCGGGCTCATGGCCATACTTCCACCGATTGTCATTGGAGTTATTTTGTTGAGCGCAAAGCGCAAGGCAGAAGTCGCTTCATGGTCTCATTGAATTGAGCATCTTGAAACTCAGCGGATTGATGTGAAAATTTCGTGAGATTGCAAGCATGGCTAAATTTTATGGCCAAACTTTCAGCCTCAACTTTCAACCCACTTCGCGCCGCTGAAACAAGAATGTTCCAAGCGCCAACGCCATCACAATCAACACGCATCCGTAAGGCACGGCGGAGGCGATGTAGTCAATTCCAATTGTTTTTTTCTGGGTCAACGCGTCGGTGAGCCAAAACAATTGAAAGTTTGGAAATATCGATTGAAGCACCTTGTAAAAACCCCACTCCAAATGCATGGAATCATGCCACGATTGATCGGCGGCCGGCAGTTTGGACATCAGGTCTGACAACTGCTGCAACTTGCGGGCGAACAACCAATCGCTGAGCAAGCCCACAAAGAATGTCGCTAAAACAGTCGCCAACGTGAGCACTTGGCCAAGTCGAGTGCTCACCGCGACAGCAATTGCCCCAAGAATAAGTTCAGCCATCATCAGCATGCCAATGGCTTTCCAAAGATTTGGTTTGAATGTGGTTCTGATATCCGCCGTGGCCCAATCTGGTTTGAAGATCAAACACACGCAGTACGCGGCTAGCAATAGCGGCAAGCCAACGGCGATCACTGTTGATCCAAAATTCCACTCATATAAAAAATTGCACCACACTCCAGCCGCGAACATCAACACAATGGCGGTCAAACCAAATGTGAGAACTGGTTGGTTGTAAGGGGTGGCGGCGGTGGGCATGGTTCCATGCAACTCGGTCAACATGAAAATCAATCCCAACCATAGTGTGACCAACATTAAAACACAGGCGACTCCCAAGAATTTGCCAACCACAAATAAAGGTCGCGGTACCGGTTTGCTCACCACGGTCAGCACGGTTCGATTTTCAATTTCCCTGCTCACCACGCCGGTTGCAAGAAAGGCCGACAGGATCACCCCGCACATAAAAATAGTCGACAGTCCAATATCAATGAACATCCGCTGATCGTCCTCCATGGTGAAGCCACTGAATGGAATCGAGAGGAATATCAGCAAAAATCCAATGATCGACGCCACAAATGTGACGGGTTGTCGGATGCATTCCAGCAGGGTGTTTCGCGTGAGCGCGAGTAGTTTTTCAATCCAAGCCATTGAAGGTCTTTCGAAAGAGTCCAAGAAATTGTTCGTCAAGACTAACGCAAGACTGAACACAGTTTACGACGTGGGCGTAAATTACTCCCCCACAAAGCCAGTCTGCGATACTATTTCCAAACCCCAATCGCCACCATGAGAATCGATCATTTTTCTTATCAACAAGCCAGCCGTGTTTCGGTTCTTGGCTTTGCATTGCAATGCTTGACAGGCATTGTGCTTTTGGTTTTCGGACGGCTTGCGGGAGACACCACATTGGTCGTGGCTTCCACCGCTGTGCTGTGCGGACTGCCAGTGTGGGCGGCGTTGGCCGTGGTGTTTCATCAACATCGACTTGAGCGGCTTGAATCACTCGAACGCGAGGAGCTTGCGCAGTCGCGCGGCGAAACAATTTTTCAAACTTCGGCTCTGGATCAAGAGGCCGCGGCGCGTCGACTTGGCCAGATGCATCGTTGGTTGATGCCTTTGGTGAGTTTGTCGGTGGCGTTGTTGTTGTTTGGATTGGGCATGTGGAATTGGTCGCGGTTGCGCGACATGCAAGATCCCGGACCCGATGGCGTGGCGTTCGCGGTTGGATCCTCATTGGGTTGGCAGCTTGCGGTGTGCATTGGATTGGCGCTTGTTGCGTTTATTTTCGCTCGATTTGTCGCGGGAATGTCAAAGCAATTTGCGTGGCAGAATTTGCGTGGCGGCGCTGGATTCATGGTTAGCAGCGCGTTGGTGATGCTCGCAACCGCGGTTGGAATTGTTTTTCACGTATTTCAGCGACCGATCGTGATCGAATGGATGGCGCTGGGTATCGCCGGATTCCAAGTTGCTCTTGCTGTGGAAATTTTCCTGAACTGGACTTTGAATTTGTATCGACCGCGACGGGCCAATGAAATTCCGCGCCCCGCATTTGACAGCCGCGTTCTGGGATTGCTCGCCGCTCCGGATAATTTAGTTCGCGGCATCAATGAGGCCGTCAACTATCAGTTTGGATTCGACATCACTTCAAGTTGGGGCTACAAACTTTTGCTTCGAAGCAGCGGGGCGCTTGTGGCGATTGGTCTTGTGGCGCTTCTGGCGCTGAGTTGCATTGTTGTTGTGGGCCCTGGCGAGCAAGCGGTTCGGCTTCGTGGCGGATCCATCGCGGGTCGCGTGCATCAAGGCGAGCTCATGTGGAAATTGCCTTGGCCATTTGAAACCGCGGAAGTGGTGGATATTGCCCAGGTTCACGCCTTGCCTTTGCAAACCAGCAACATGAAAATTGGCAGGGTGAATTTATGGGGCGATTCGCCCGATACGGAAAATCAGCGCGCGGCCTATTTGGTGGCGGCCCCCAAACTTGCTGTGGAAGTGCAGCGTGATCTTGGAACTGGTAGCGAAGCCGCGTTGGTTTTAGATCCAATGTCTCCCGCAAATAGCGCGGATGTGAACGCCGACGCGGCCGCCCGCGGAATCAGCGATCGGTTCGCGCTTGTGGACGCCGACTTGGTTTTGATTTGGCGGATTAAACCCGATGGACTTTTGTCTTGGCTGAATTTTGCCAGCGACGCCAAGGTGCGCCGAGTGGGTTACGAAATGCGCGAAGTTATTTTGCGCGAAATGTCGCGGCGGGATGTGTGTCAATATCTTTCCACTCGCCCGCTTGATGAAGTTCTCAGTCCCAGTGGCGCGGCGTTGGCCACAGCGTTGCGCGAGCGCATTCAAGGCACGTTTGATAAAGAGGGAACTGGCGTGGAAGTGGTCAGCGTGCAAATTCCGGCGTTGCGCCCTCCAGGCGAATCAGCGGCGATGTACGAGGAACTTTCCATGGACACGCAGAACGCGCGCAAAGTAAAAGAAGAAGCGCAGCGAATTGTGAACACCACAATGGCCGCGTTGCTTGGCGACGCTAGATTGGCCGCGCAAGCTGTGGACGCGATTGAATTGTGGCGGGTGACGCAACGAGCCAAGGGTGAAGTGGCGCCGGAGACAGTGGCCGCACGCTTGGCTGTTGAAAATATATTGGTGTCCACGCGCGGCCAGATTGCCACGCAGATCAAGCGATCCCGCGCGCGCCGCTGGGAATTGCATTTGGCGGCGCGAAAGACCGCAAGTGAAGTGCTTGGGCAGGCGGGCGCGTACCACATGGCGCCAGAATTGTTCATGCAGCGCAAGCTCATGGAGGTCTTGTCGCAAAGTCTTTCCAATGTTCGTCAAAAATATGTTTTGGGCATCGATCCCAATCGCATTCGTGTGGATATTCAAATGCAACAGCCAGAAGTTGGATTCAACTTGGCTGATTATGTGGAAAAAAAATCGGATCAGTAACGTAGGAACTTAAACCATGTCAAAGACTCTTCCCATTGCCGCTGGCGCCTTCATCTTGTTGGTTCTGACTTTGTTCAACACCACGTACACCGTGAATTATCACGAGGTGGCCGTGGCAACACGCTTTGGAAAACCAGCGGGCATTGTTCGCGATGCCGGCCTGCACTTCAAGGCGCCGTTCTTCATTGATCAAGTTGCAAAGTTGGACACGCGGCTTCAACTTTCTGAAAGCAACATGGAAACCGTGTTGACAAAAGATGGCCAGCAAGTGGTGGTCAAGGCATTTCTGTTGTGGCGCGTAAATTCAGTTGGCGACGCGCCCTTGGCTTTTTATAACGGCTACGGAAATCTTGACGCCGCGAGCAAGGAGTTAGAGACTCGCCTGAACGCCAGCATTCGAGGCTCGGTGGGACAGTTTTCTTTCACCGATTTGATTGGTTCAAAGAGCCGGTTGCCCGACGCGGAAACCTCGCTTTTGGCTGATATCAAGCGCAATCCAATGGTTGGCGTGGAGCCGGTGACGGTGGGTTTGAGCCAAGTTGTTTTGCCACCTAAAACCACGATCGCCGTGGTGAAGCGCATGAGCGCTGTCCAAGAAACATTGGCCAACCTAGAGGAAAGCCGCGGTCAAGCCGAGGCGGATGCAATTAAAAGCATGGCGGCGAGTCAGGCGGACACCATCCGTAATTTTGCCGAGCAGTGGGCCGCGGAAATTGAAGCGGTTGGAAACACGGAGGCCACTCGCTATTACGAGCAAATGAAAAAAGAGGCGGACCTTGCCATTTTCTTGGCGTGGCTTGACACGCTTCGCGCAAGTCTTTCGGGCAGCACCACCTTTGTGACCGACATGAACAAGGCGCCGTTTCACATGATGGATCTTGATTCACCTGTGGACGCCAAAGGAATTCCGCAACCAGCTCAGAAATCTTCTTGGGGTCAATCGGGCCAAGGAGCGAATAAATAAATGGCGGCTGACGACAACCAACTTCCGCCTGAAGGCGACAGTGACGCGGAGTTGCCGCGCCGTGGAGCGAGCGCGCAATTTGAAGTGGCGGCCACGGTCGCCGCCGAGGTGGCAATGCGCCAAGCCATGGATCCCGCCAATCAAAGTCTTGGCGAAGCGCTGCGGCTTTCGTATCGACTTCTGCAAGTGGCGATTGTTGGTTTGTTGATCACCTTTTTATTCAGTGGCTTTCAAACAGTGCAAGAAGGAATGAGCGGCGTTCGAACCATCTTTGGGCGCATTTCCGGCGAGCCCGGTCAAGAGGCGCTCAGTCCTGGCTTGAATCCATTTTGGCCATATCCAGTGGGAGATATCAGCGTTTTTGAGACCAAGCGCGTTGTGGAACTGCGCTCCGAATTTTGGCCGCGCATGTCGGCCAAAAACACCACCATTGAACAAATGATCGATGGCGCCGATCCCACCGCGCCGCTGAAGCCGGGATTTGATGGAACGGTGATCACAGGCGATGGAGATTTGGCGCACATCCAATTGGTGGCGGAATATGTTGTGGAAGATCCGGTTCGTTTTTTGCAGGCTGTTGATCTTGAAAAAGGTGATGCGATTGTCCGCATCGCGTTATCGTGCGGTGTCACCACGGCGATCGCAAGAATGCCGTTGTCTGAACTTGTCGATCAACGAGAACAACCCGCGGCGATGGTGCAGTTGGAGGCGCAACGCATCCTGGATGGAATGTCCAGCGGAATTCGTCTGCACAAAGTAACCATGCCAGAGCGCAGCGCGCCGTTTGTTGTGCGCAATG
Organism: Planctomycetaceae bacterium; assembly: GCA_947480055.1. Classification (GTDB taxonomy): domain Bacteria; phylum Planctomycetota; class Phycisphaerae; order Phycisphaerales; family SM1A02; genus SYAC01. Next base: position 9,173 of record CANKBX010000002.1, on the reverse strand, counting down.
TTTTGCGTCGCGTGCAAACTGGCAAAGAAGACGCCAAGACGATTGTTGATCGCGCGCGTCAAGAAGCCACCGCGAAACTTTTGGAGGCCGCGGGTCCAAATTACGAGCAGATTTTATCCATGATTGATGGCTACGAGGTTGCGCTATCCGCTGGCGAACTCGCCCGCGCCGATCAATTGTTGCGTGAAATTGGAATGCGTCTTGAAATGAAAGATATTGGCGGAACCGCCAGTTCCATCGTGAATCGTGCTAAAAGTTATCAAAGCGCCATCGCCGCCAATCTGGGCAAAGAGGTGCGTCGCATAGAGGGATTGCGTGACACGTGGGAGCAAAATCCTCAGCAACTTGCGCGGCAACTTTGGCTCGACAGTTTGCGCAGCGTGCTCACTCAGGCAGAAGTTGAAGTGTTCTCCATGCCGCCAGGAGTTGGTCAAAGCCAAATTAGCATCGCCTCAAGTCCAGAAGTGATGCAACTTAGGCGCAACGCTGACGTTGCCAGACGTAAGCGGGCCGCCGCCGCGATTGAAGCACTGCGGCCCACGTGGTCTCTTGGAGTGCGCCAAACAGTTTTGGACAAGGCCGGACGTAGGCTTGATGATAAAGGCGCGCAAGGATTTGGGCGGGAGAATAAGTGATGGCAAGGACGTCCAAGCAAACCACGGATCTTGCCGTCTCGGCGGTGGGACTGACAAAAGTTTTTTCTGATTTTTGGATGCGTGCCCGGGCCGTGGCGGTGGATGGAATTGATTTTGAAATTCGCCAACATGAAATTTTTGGTTTGTTGGGACCAAACGGCAGCGGAAAAAGTACCACGATCAAGATGATCCTTGGGCTTCTTCGCCCCACGCGGGGACGATTGACCGTGCTTGGTCACGATCCCGATGATGTGAAAATTAAATCCCGCATTGGCTATTTGCCCGAGGAAAGTTATCTCTACCGTTTCCTCAACCCCATGGAAACGCTTGATTATTACGGCAAATTGTTCGGTTTGGAAAGGCGCATCCGCCGCAGGCGCTGTGAGGAATTGCTGGAGATGGTGGGCTTGAACCAAGTGGGTCGCCGTCGCGTGGGAGAATTTTCCAAGGGAATGGCGCGCCGACTCGGGCTCGCGCAAGCCTTGGTGAATGATCCAGATTTTCTGATTTTGGACGAGCCCACAAGCGGACTTGATCCAATTGGCACGCGGCAAGTGAAAGATTTATTGTTGGAGCTTGGGCGCCGCGGAAAAACAATTTTACTTTCCAGCCATCTTCTGGCGGATGTCGAGGATGTATGCGATCGCATGGCGGTTCTCTACGGGGGAAAAATCCGCGCCAGTGGAACTGGTAATGAACTTCTTGAAGATACGGATTACACCGTTATTCAAACGCAGCGGCTTCGACCTGAAACGATCGTCAAGGTTGAGCGCTTATTGCAAGAGACCGAGGGAGTTGGAATTGAAAGTACGCATGCGCCGCGACAGAAACTCGAGGATCTCTTCATGAATATTGTCGCGCAAGCAAGGGCGGAGCAATTGGCCAACAGTGGCGCCTTGCATGGTGGAAAGACCGCGGCCTTCCTGGCGGCCGATGAAACAGATGGAGTGGATTTAGTGCAGCAACTTGCCAGCGCTCCAAAGCCCACTCCCGCGAAGATTGTTCCTGCCAAGAAAACCGATGAGGCTGAAATATCAGCGAATATCCTTGGAGATTTGGCTAAACCAAGTGACCGCGTTGCGGAGAAGCCCAAGAGTGATGCCACCACAAAGCCGGCCAGCAATGTTGACCGCAATGTTCTTGATGGACTGCTGGGCAACGATCAAAATGCGGGCGGGGGCAAATCCCCTTGACACACTCGCTGCGGGAGCGTTGGTTGCGGTGGAATCGCAGCTTTGAAAAGTTGCGTGTGAAAATAATCGCAGCCGCGGCTTGCACTCTTGTGATGGCGGGATTGATCTCGCCATTTTTTTGGGCAAGCATGCGATTGCAATCCCAACGCAATGCGATTGAATCCATAGTTCGGCAGGCGAATTTGGTGGACCGTGATCCCATCAGCGTCGCGTTGTTGGAGCGCGGCGAAGTGGTCACGTTGATTGAGGGAAAATTTGAAAGCAGTCGGCTTCGCTCCATCGGAGCCGACATGTTTGATCGCCAAGGAAAAGTTCTTGACCCAACTTTAGTTTCCGATATTTTGCTAGCGCCATATTTTCCAACGTGGTCGCCGGTGTTCGTGGTGGAACGACCCACGTCGCCACTCTTTATTGGCGGCGTGCTTCTCGGCGCACTGTATTTAGCCCTGTGGCTGGATGTATTTCTTCCTTGCCTCGGCTTGATGTTCTTCGCGGCGGCAATCGTGGTGCCTGCGATGAGCCGAGGATATTTTTCAGTAGCGTTTGTCACTACTGGAATTACTGCTCTCATTATGTCATTTGCGCTATTGATTCGGCTGTTAATCGCGCTTTTGAACGGGCGTGCCGGTTGGTGCGCCGTGGCTCAAACTTTGGTTCGTGAATCCATTCGCTTGCGTATCAGCGTTTCGTTTATCGCGGTGGTTCTGATCGCGTTGCCGCTTTTGCCGGTGTTCATTGATGGCTCGAGTCCGTTGCGTTATCAAATACAAACATTCATGTCGCGCGCCTTGGACATCGCGTATGTCTGCGCCGCGTGCATGACGCTGACATTGGGGTGCGCCACCGTCGCGTTTGAAATTCGGGATCGACAAATTTGGCAATTGATGACCAAGCCATTGGATCGCTTTCAATATTTGATAGGCAAGTGGGTGGGTCTTGTTGGACTGAACGCCGTCTTGTTCCTTGTGTGCGGAGTTGGAATATTCATCTTTGTGCAATGGATGCGCACTCGTCCATCTTTGGATGAGTTTGATCGAATCGCCGTGCGCGACGAGGTGCTTGTGGCGCGCGATGTGGCGCGGCCCGAATACACGCGCTTGAGTCGCGACAAAGTGGAGGAGGCGGTTGATTCCTTGATCGCATCCGACGCGGTATTGAAAGCGGATCTAGACAGCGGGCGCCGCAGGCTTGAAGATGTCCGACGTGAAATCGCCACGCAACGTCAAGCGGAGTTTCAGTCGGCCCAGAGGCGAGTGACTCCAGGAGAGAGCAAAACCTTCGTATTTCGTGGGTTATCACAGGCGAAACAGTTGGGCGGCACCTTGTCGTTGCGATACTTTTTGCACGCTGGCGGCAGCGATTCACATTCGTCATTTCCAATTATTTTTGAATTCTCGGATCAAACATGGGTGGACCGAATGTTTGTTCCCGCGCAAGGACACATTCTTGCGGTGTCGTCCAATTTGATCGACAACGACGGCAATTTGACGGTTCAAGTGCGCAACCTCAAATTTGATTCCAAGGCGGGGCAATTTTTCCCTGGCGAATACACATTCAACTGGGATGAGGACAGCCTTGAAGTGCTCTATCGAGTGGGTGGATTTGAAGCCAACTATTTGCGCGGCATGATGGTGAACTTGATCAAACTTTCTTTCCTCGCCATGCTGGCCGTTTGTTCCGCCACCACGCTCAGTTTTTCAATTGCGTGCCTGCTTTCATTCTCAATTTTTCTTGCGGGAAGCTTGGCTCCATTCCTGGCGCAAAGCCTGATGTACTGGACTTCGGCGGCGGATGCCGGTTCGATTGAAAGCATGGTGCAATTTATTGTTCGAGCCATCGCCGGAGTGGTGGAATTCGCGCTGCGACCGTTTGGGCAAACCAGCGCCAATGATCTTTTGGTCAAGGGGCGCAATGTGAGTTGGGACCGAATGTTGCAAGCGCTTGGGGTGATTGGTTTCGCGTGGACCGGAACCACGCTAGTGATTGGCTGGTTGGCGTTTCGCCGCAAGGAATTGGCCGTTTATAGCGGTCAAGGGTAACCCATGCGTGATCGACTTATTCAACTTGTATGCGCGGTGATCTTTGTTGTGGGAGCCACAATGAGCGGCTTTGCGGTTCCCAAGTTGCTTGAACAGGCGAACAAAGAAGGCCTGCGCTATACCGCCGACCCTATTGAAGGCGCGCCTCCGATTGTCGCACTCGGCACGGCGATTGGCGCGCTGCGTGGAGTGCTTGCGGATTATCTATGGATTAAATTGCAGGCGCAAAAAGAGCAAGGCCTTTTTTACGAGGCAATGGCCGACGCGGATTTGATCACCAAGTTGCAGCCACGCTTCGCGGAAGTCTGGGGCTTCCATGGGCACAACATGGCCTACAACATTTCGGTTCTCACCAATACTCCCGATGAGCGTTGGGCTTGGGTGAACGCGGGCATTGACTTGGTCCGCAATAAGGGACTGCGCTACAACCCCAATGATCTTGGTCTGAACAAGGAACTCGCCTTTTGGTTCGCGCATAAAATTGATGGCGTATCCGACGACGCGCATTTGCATTACAAGCGCGAGTTCGCCAAGGAGTGGCAATATGTTCTGGGAACTCCGCCCTACGACCAAGTCGAGCGTGAGAAATGGATCAGGGCCATCGCCGACGCGCCCGACACACTTCAAGAGCTTGAAGCGCAGACGCCCGGGGTGACCGCGCTGGTTGATCAATTAACCGCGGAATTTGCGCCTTTTGATAAGCAGTTCCGTTTTAAATTGGACAAGGAATTTCTGATCAACATAGGCAAGTGGTTGGCGGTGAAGACATCGCCCTATGCAAAAATTTTAAACTTGGAAACAAAATTCAAAGCCAACGATCCTATTTTTGTGGCGTTTGATCAAGTGCTATCCAAACCAGATCAGCAAGCCGCTTTGAAAGCGCTGTTGCTGTTCGTGCGCAAGCGGGTACTGCTTGACGACTACAACATGAACCCAACCAAGATGGCGGATTACACGCGCGATTTTGGTCCGCTGGATTGGCGACATCCACAAGCGCATTCATTTTATTGGAGTCGCATTGGCGCCGAGCAAGGCGAGTCGAGATACGGCGCTCCCGATGATGCGTATAAGGTGATGAACAACGATCGCATGACCATTCAAGCGATGCAGGCAATGAATCACTCTGGCTTGATGGCGATCGATCCATTTTCAAATGACAATCCAACGCGTCTGCAGGACAACCGTTGGATCAAGTCGATCGAGAAATATTTTTTACAGCTGTATCAAAAACATTATCAAACACGCGGCGCCGGAAGCGACACGTTCTGCGACTTCCATGAGAACTTCATGTCGCAGGCCATTCGGCAGCTTTTTCGCGTTGGTGATTACGCGGGAGCCCAGGAAATCCTCGATCATTTGGATCATTTGTACGGTCGAGGCGGATTGATTCCCAGCGAGAAATATCAAATGTCCCTGGAGGATTTTGTGCGCGACGCCACATACGGGGAATATGAGATGGTTCCAGATGTGGCGCGCACCGACGTGTACGCGGTGTTGCAGCGCGGATTTCGCGAGGGTCTGTTGTTGGGGCGGAAAAAAATACTGGATGAAAGTTTGAAGTTCGCCAAGGATCTGACGGATTATTTCCAAGGCAATCGTTACACCGATTTTGTGAACAAGTTTGGCGAGAAGCGCATGGCGGATCTTGTTGGCGATATTCGAAGGAGCGTGGAGGATGTGTTGATCGCGTTGATTCGCGACACCAATCAGCCATTGCTTGATCGCTTGTCCATGTACAACCGCGCCACGGAGGAGCAACGGCGGATGGTGTACGACTCGGTCAAGGACCAAATTGAGTCCGAGTTGAAGGAGAGCCCGTTGAGCCAAGTGATGCAACTCGCCGTGGCGTTGCCGGAGCCTCCCGAAATGCAGTCGTACCGAGCCTTGCAGGCCGAGGCTGCGCGCTTGAGGCAGGAAAGTTTGGACAAGCAAAATAGGTCGGAAACCCAGCGAAAATGAGCAATTCCAACATACCGCCCGCCATCTTCGCGATTGGGCGCAACTACTCGGAGCACGCCAAGGAAATGGGTGGAGTGGTGGATCCCAATCCAATCATCTTCATGAAAAATCCGGCGAGCGTGATTACGGATGGTCAAGCCATTGTCATTCCAACAATCTGCCAGCGGCCAGGACCGCAAGTGGATTGGGAAGGGGAGCTGGCGATTGAAATTGGAACAACGTGCAGGAATGTCCGTCAGCAAGACGCGCTCGCGATGGTTCGCGCCTACCGCGCCGCCAATGATGTGAGCGCGCGCTGGTGGCAGAAGCAGGGTTCGGGTGGACAATTTTGCCGTGGAAAAAGTTTCGACACGTTTTGCCCGTTGTCTCAACCCACCCGCGCCGACCGTGTCGCGAATCCACAAGATCTGCGGATTATCACGCGCGTGAATGGCGTGGTGATGCAGGACGCGTCCACATCCGGCATGTTCCACTCGGTGGAGAAAATTATTTGCGCGTTGAGCGATGGAACCACATTGTTGGCCGGCACCATCATTCTTACGGGTTCGCCCGCGGGAGTGGGCGCGGCAAGAAATCCGCCTGTTTTCCTTCAAGATGGAGATGTTGTGGAAGTGGAAATTCCAGGCGTGGGTCGCGTGCGCAATCCTGTTCAAAGCGAAAAATGAACACGATCAACGCGCGATCTTCTTTCGCCGCGCGTTGCTTGATGGGATTGGTTCGTGGATATCAAATTATTCTTTCGCCAGTGCTTGGCGGTCGATGCCGCTTTGAGCCTTCGTGTTCTTGCTATTCAATGGAGGCATTGCAAACCCACGGCGCGTTGCGCGGATTGTGGTTGACCACGCGGCGAGTTATTCGTTGTCATCCTTGGGGTGGCTCTGGATTTGATCCGGTGCCAACTTCTTGCAGCGATTCTCCAGTTTGCGCAGAGCATCCATCAGCGCATCTTGATACTCCTTCAACTGTTTCGGCTCATGCGGGCGAACCACAATCACCACATCAAGACACGTCGGCAACTGTTTCTGCCACAGTCGAAAACCTTCGCGCAACAAACGCTTGATGCGGTTGCGGCGCACGGCCGTTCCCACTTTGCGCGGCAAGCTCACGCCAATCCTGGTGTGGGAAAGCGAATTGCGTAGCGCGTAGATTGTGAGAAATCCCAAATCCACCCGCTGTTTCCCCGCGTAGACGTGGCGAAAATCGCGGTCGAGCCGCAAGCGCATTTTGGCTGGAAATCGCAGGGAATTCTTCATTTTTATGATGCTTCCAATTCGCGTTGGTAGCGATTCATTAGCGAGGCGCGCGAAATAAGTCCCATCACTTGCGCCGGAACGTCGCGCGAAAGAACGACGAGACGCTCAACATCATGGCGGCTGAATCGGTCAAGCGCCACATCCATCGTTTCATCCGGATAGACCACGGGCAAATCATCGCGCGTCACTTCGTCCACGGTCAGCAGCGCGATCACTTGTCGATTGATCAGCGCCTGACGCAAATCATTTGATGTCACCATGCCGCGATAGGAGCCATCCAGGTGAAGCACCACAAAGTCATCCACTCCATGCTCGGCGCTGATGCCAATGATCTTTGACAACTCGTCGTCCGCCGACACGGTGATTGCCGTGTCCAGTGGAAGATTGGATACGTGCAAACGCCGCAGCACCGTTAAGTCGCTCATGCCACCGAGGCGAATTCCCAGAGACGCAAGCTCCGCCGTATAAATGCTGTCACGGTAGAGCACGCGGCTGGCCAAAGCCGCTATGACCGCGGTCAACATCAGCGGTAACATGATGTTGTAACTACGCGTGAGTTCGTACACCAGCAGCACTCCGGTGAGTGGGGCATGCGTGGTTGATGCAAGCATTGCCGCCATGCCAACCAGCGCCAGATGCGTGGGTGGCGGCGCGCTTGTGAAGCCAACGGCGTGCAAAAACATGCCAAATGCGCCTCCAGACATCGCACCAAGAAGCAAACTTGGCGCGAACAATCCGCCCGCTCCTCCAGAGCCAAGCGTGAGACACGTGGCGATCATTTTCAACAGAAGCGCGACGCAAATGCCACCCGCGATCCACAACATGTCCGTGTTGGCGCCACGCAACGCGGGTTCATAGAGCGTTCGATTTAATAATTCACGCGTGGGCGCGTACCCCGCGCCGAAAAATGGTGGATAGCCAGAACCTGATTTGTTCAAGCCAATCCACGCCGCGCCAAGACCGCCAAGCAGAATCGCCCCCATGAGTGGCCGAAATAATTTGGGCACGGGAAGGCGCGCGAAAAGTTTTTCACTCAGTGGCAGCAATCGTATGAATGCGACCGCGATCAGCGCGGTCAACAATCCAAACACCACATAAAACAATGTTTGCCCAATCGTGAAAGTCTCAGACTTGTCCTGAAAAAAATCCATACCCACGCCGAACAAGGGCTCTGAACTGCCCAGCCACATTTGCGCAGTCGCCGCGCTCACCACGCTGGCAATCACAATGGGCGTGAATGTGCGCAGCGAGAAATCTCGCAAGATCACTTCCATGGTGAAAAAAATCGCGGCCAACGGCGCGTTGAATACCGCCGCCAATCCCGCGGCGGAACCACATCCAAGCAATGTTGCAGCGCTGGCGCCATCTCCTTTGAGCCAGCGGGAAATATTGCTGCCCACCGTCGCGCCAATGGTCACGATTGGTCCTTCAGGTCCAGCGCTACCACCCGAACCAATCGTGCAAGTGCTTGCCAGCCAATGTCGAATGCCAAGGCGAATAGGCAAATTGGATTGCTCACGATTCACCGCCAACATCACGCTCGTCACTCCGTGACCGCGAAAGTTGGTGGGAAATATCCAGAAGACAAAAGCAGTCAACAGCGCGCCCACGCAAGGCGCCAGCAATATAAGAACTTGGCTGAGACCCACAAATTCCTCGCCTAAAAATTCCGGCAAGCGCTCCAACCAGCGGATGGGAAGTATGAATCCAATTGCCGCGGTTCCCATGACAACGCCAAGGCCTCCAGCGACAAGTACCAACCACCATTCCCGGTCAAGGCCAAGGCGTATGCGAAGTCGGTTTACCAATGAGCTTGAAAGCATGCGCCTTGCAGGGTAACTGCCCAAGCGGGGAGCTTGGCGCGTTCTTGCAATGTTTCAGCCAATGGCGGCAACGACCTAGATTGGCGCAATTGAAGGTGGTCGACCCGAAGGCGAAACTTTGTTACACTATTCGGCTCGCCAAAGTGGCGAATTCTTCGAACCATATTGGAGATCCGAACATGATTGAAGCCCTTTTAAGCGATGAGATTGTGGAAAAGTTTGGTGGTCGTTTTAAATTGACCTCGCTGATTCAAAAGCGTCTCAAAGAAAT
>CANKBX010000001.1 GCA_947480055.1 Planctomycetaceae bacterium | reverse complement strand
CGATGGCTCACGGCGCCGGATTGGGCCCGTTCAATAATGGCCGCCACCGATGGCATGAATGAGTCGTAGCACGTGGCGCAACCGAAACGACCTGTTTGGCGGAACTCCGCGAAGGTGAGTCCGCATGCGTCGCAACATCGAGCGGCGGCTTTCTGCGCCTTGAGTGATTTTCCCGTGGCCGCGAATTGTTTTAGGATTTGCGTCACCGGAACCGTGGGTAAAATATATCCCTTGGCCGCCGCGTGTTCGGCGCACAAATGTAATTCCATCTTGTTTCCATTTTGGATGACAACTTCATGCACCATCGCCGGGTTGTCGCAGAGATCACATTTCATGGCGGGTTTATTATAGGCAACAGCGGCGCCGCGTCTGATTGATCGCGCGGCAATTATGTATAAATTCAGCCATTGTTTGTGGCGCGGCGAATCGCGTCGAGTGTTTTTAATAATTGAGGCACGCTGCTCAGCGGCAGCATGGTGCTGACATCGCTCAGTGCCTTGGCGGGTTCAGGATGGCATTCAATAAAAATAGCGGAAACGCCCACGGCAACAGCAGCTTTTGCCAATAAAGGAGCGCGTTCTGGACGGCCACCCGTGCGTTCACCTTCCGCGCCTGGAAGCTGCGTGCTGTGTGTCGCGTCAAAGCAAATTGGAACTTCCAATTCCATTAAATCACCAATACCCATGAAGTCATTCACCAATCGGTTGTAGCCAAACGTTGTTCCGCGTTCGGTGAGCATGATCATGCGGCAACCGCCTTCGCGAACTTTCGCAACCACATGTCCCATTTCCGCGGGACTCATGAATTGGCCCTTCTTCACATTCACCGGTTTGCCGGTGTCGGCCGCGGCCAAAAGTAAATCTGTTTGTCGACATAGAAACGCCGGCACTTGCAACATGTCAACGACTTGGGCGACGGCTTGGCATTGACTGGCATCGTGAATATCCGTGGTCACTGGAACGCCAAGCGACTCGCGCAATTTCCCCAAGCGCTCCAAGCCCGACTTGATTCCGGGCCCGCGCGGGCTCCTCACGCTTGAACGGTTGGCCTTGTCAAAGCTGGCTTTGAAAACAAAACTTAATCCCAATTCTTTGCACGTGTCGCGCAGTGTTTCGCCAATCTGTTGATTGATGGCGTCGGACTCCAACACGCATGGACCGCCAATGACAAGCAGGCGTTGGTGCGGATGGGCGAAAAACGTTTCAAGAACATCGTTTTGGTGGGACATAATCGTTCATTTTACGGTTTTTTAGGAATTTCACCCGACAGTATAAAAGTTGTAATACACCGTATGTGATGTGCGAGCCGAGCGTATCGGACGCGTGTGGCGGTGGACCGTTTCAGGAGTTGAAAGCATGGAAGCATTTCCTATGAATCCCGAGGATTTTACAGGCTTTGTCAAGAGAATTTTTCTTCGACAATGGTCCAGCCACAAGTTTGAAATCGCCGGTCCAATGGATTTGGTGATTGATGGAAGGCACCTTGGGTTGGAAAATCTTTGGCGAATCGCCAAACAGGATCCCGCGCGCGCCGAGGACATTGTGGAAAGCTACATCGACAAATTGATGGAGGGCGATTCCATTGGCGGTCTTCCCATGCCGTTTTCCTTGGTGCGCAATCGCATCATGCCGCGCATTCAACCTGAAAGTATTTTCACGCACCTCGACCGTGAGCAAGTGGCGCACATTCCATTTGTCAATGAAACAGTTGTTGTGTTTGTGATTGACATGCCGCATGTCACCGTGAGCGTGACGGTGGAGCAGATGGTGCGCTGGGGAGTTCAATTGGATGATTTGGAAATCTTGGCTCGGGAAAATTTGGCCCGCTACGCGCCGGAGTTGAAGGTGCGCATTGTCGAAGGCGAGGATGGCGGCAAGGCCGCGATTGTGGCGTTGCAAGATGGATACGACGCCGCGCGGTTGTTGCTTGATTCGCTGCATCTGAAACTGGCTCCGCAACTCGGCGGCGACTTTTTTGTTGCCACCCCGGCACGCGACATGTTCGTGGCCATGACATGCAATCCGCCCAATTTTGTGGAGCGCATTTCGCGGCGCATTGGCCGCGATTATCAACGGCTTCCATATCCAATCACCAGTTCGCTGTTTCTTGTCACGCGTGATGGCGTGGCGGGCACTGCGGAAGAAGCCGCCTGAACAGCGAGGCACGCTTCGCTAGCATCGTGGCGTGGTTCTGCTGATCGATAATTATGATTCATTCACTTGGAACTTGGCGCACCGCATGCAAGAGGCGCGCCCTGGTTTACGTGTGGACGTTGTTCGCAATGACGCCATTGATTGCGAGCGCGCGGCGGCCATGAAGCCAACGCATCTTGTGATTTCACCGGGGCCATGCACTCCCAAAGAGGCCGGCGTGAGCGCGGAGTTGATTCAATATTTTCGCGGGCGCATTCCAATTTTGGGCGTGTGTCTTGGGCATCAAACGATTGGTGATTGCCACGGCATGACGGTGCGCCGCGCCGACAAACCCATGCATGGCAAGACCAGCCAAATTCATCACGATGGGCGCGGAGTTTTTCTGGAAATGCCGCAGCCATTTCAAGCCACGCGCTATCACTCGTTGGTGATTGATCCGGCCACTCTCTCGAGCGAGTTTGAGGTGAGCGCCCAAACCGATGATGGAATTATCATGGGAATTCGCCTGCGAATCAAGCCAGGTGAGGCTCCGATGGAGGGCGTGCAGTTTCATCCCGAAAGTTTTTTAACGCCCGACGGACCAAAGTTGTTGTCGAATTTTTTAGCCATGTCCGCGGTGGTGCGCTAAACTGATTCCCATGCAAAGCACCGCCAGCGATCTCACCCGCGCCGTTCTTCAACAATTGGATGGCGACAAAATCATCCTGGCGATTCCGTCCACCGATTATCAAATTCACCTTGTGTGCAGTGGAAAGACCTCCGCGCACGTTGGCAAGAGAATTCAAGGCGTGATCGACATCAAGGCGCTGCGGATGCACAAGGCAAGCGCGGGTGGTTCCTTCATCGAGCCAATTTACGGGCACCCACGAGTTGTGCAGGCGCGCGTGTTGGCGATTGATCTTGCAAAAAACCGTTTGCTGTGCGAGGTGGTTGTGCCTATGTGGGTTGAGCCATTTGACGGCCAAAGCGCGGCGGATTTTAACGCGGGCGACATGGTGAATTTCTACGCGCAATCCGGCGCGACATTCACGCCAGTTGCTTGAGAGCGACTCATCGCAGCGGATGTTTGGAACACGTCGCATTTGCGCGCAAGTGATTGATCAATTGATTCATTCAGTGATTCATCAAGTGATTTATTAGGGCGCGATCAAAATACGTTTACGCATGCCATCGCTGGAATAACTTCCCACTTCACCGCTTGGTTCAGCCGCGGCGCGCACCGTTTGTTGCCCGCTGCTATTGCGCAAACTCAGCAACCCGCCGTCGGTATCCGATGCCGCGCCAGTCACAACCACGGCTTTGCCCTTCATATTGAAGAGATTGAGAAGTCCGCCAGTGGGTCCGCCACCCAAAGCCGCCACGCGTGTGGCGCCAGCGTAAACCTGCACTGTGCCGCTTTCTTCCTTGCCTTGATCCATCAACGCGGCGATTTGCCCAGTTGCGGTGCGGACGGTGGCGCGTCCGCCAAGATTTTCTTGCACTTCAAATGAGACAGCGGCTTTGCCATCATGATTTCGGATTTCAGTGAATCCTCCGCGCATGGTGGTGTTGCCAAAGATGCAGCCGCCATCTCCGTTGGTTTCACGCACCGCGAGTTCGCCACCACCATCGTTCACTTTGCATTCAACAGCGGTGGTTCCATTTGTGTCAGCGATAAGAAATTGACCACCGTTCTCGTTCACGCCGCATTCAACAGCTGTCTTTCCTTTTGTGGTTGCGATGCGAAATTCGCCACCGTTCTCATTCACGCCGCATTCAACGGCGGTGGTTCCGTTGGTGCCCGCGATGCGAAACATGCCCGCATGTTTGGCGTCGGAACCTACATATGCGACTTCTTTTTCAGAATCGTCCAGCACGCTGAAGGCCGCGCCATTTGCGCTGGCGCCAAATCGCACCGCCTGTTTGCCGTTTGAGCTATGCACAGTGCCCACGGTTCGTTGGGCGTTCACGCTGAGTTGCAAGGAGCTTTCCTCGCTGTCGCTGCGCGTCAACACAAAGTCCGATCCATCGTTGGTGGCCTCCATATAGGCGGCGATTTGCCCTGAGCCTCGCGTGACTTCAACGCGACCACCTGTGCTGTTTGCAAAAATTCCAGCCACTGGCTTGCCCGCGGAATTCCAAAGCGCAAGATCTCCACCTGATTCACTGGAAGAAATTCGCGCGATGTTGGCGCCGCCCTTGCTCCACACATCAAGTTGTCCACCGTTTGGAGTGTTTGAAAGCAGACAGGTGATTTTTCCTTCGGAGTCTAAAATTTCCAGTCGGCTGGCCTGAATCACTTCGGGCACAGGCGAGCGTGTGAAGCCCACAAGAGCCGCGGCGCCGAGCAATGTGGCGCAGATCAAACCCAGGCCTCGTTCACGGCGGCGTTGTTGCTTGATCAGTTGCAGTTGTAGTTCGATGTGTTCAAGACGGGTTTCGATTGATGACATGGAAGCTCCTTGAGTTGAGCCGTTAGCATACGGCGGGCGTGGATCGCAGTGTGCGAATTCATCGTTGAAGGATTCAACTTAAAGATGATGTGGCGTTATGAAAAAAACAAAATCCAAACGAAGTTTGAAAACGAAGTCCATGCGAGAAGTTGGAATTGGTCTTGTTGGAGCGGGATTCATGGGGCGCGTCCACGCCAATGCATGGCGGCAGTCGCCACTATTTTTTAATCTGAAGTGTCGACCCAGGTTGGCGGCTGTGGCCGGTGGACACGCGAGTGAATCCAATGAATTTGCTGCGAAATGGGGTGTTTTAAAGTCGGCGCAAAGCTGGGAGCGCCTGATCAAGGACCCGCAAGTTGGCTTGGTGGATGTCTGTGTTCCAAATTATTTGCATGCCGAGATTTCCATCGCGGCGTTGAAGGCGGGCAAGCATGTCGCTTGCGAAAAACCGCTCGCCAACACGATCACTGATGCGCGCGACATGGCTTTGGCCGCGCTTGGAGCCAAGAAAGGCGTGCGAACTTTTGTGTGGTTCAACTATCGCAGATGTGCCGCGGTATCGCTTATGCGCGAACTTATTCAACAAGGTCGCTTGGGTCGTATTCGACATATCCGCGCGCAGTATTTGCAAGATTGGGGCCGAGACAGCACGCCGCACTCTTGGCGCTTTGATTCAAAGCTTGCGGGCAGCGGCGCGCACGGTGATTTGAACGCGCACTTGATTGACATGGCGCGATTTGTCACGGGCGATGAAATTGTGGAAGTGTGTGGCGCAATGGAGGCGCAATTTATTCAAGAGCGAGCCGTGGTGACGGCGAGTTCAAAAAGATTGGGATTGGGCGCGCAAAAAAGTAAACGAGGCGCCAAGCGGCAAGCATGCACGGTGGATGATGCGTTCTTGTTTCTTGCGCGCATGCACAATGGCGCGGTCGCAAGTTTCGAGGCCAGTCGAATGGCTACGGGAAATAAAAATGCCAATCACATGGAGGTGAATGGGGAATTTGGCAGCGTGAAATTTGATTTTGAGCGCATGAACGAATTGCAATGGTGGGACGACACATTGCCAGCGCGCGAGCAGGGTTGGAGCCGCATTTTGTGCACTGATCCGTCGCATCCATATATCGACCACTATTGGCCACCAGGACATGTGCTTGGTTATGAGCATGGATTTATCAGCATGGCCGCGGATATTTGCGCGGTGTTGGCGGGGGGCGAGCCAGAGCAACCGCTGGCTGATTTTGTGGACGCTTATCGAACCCAACAAGTTCTAGAAGCCGCAATGATCAGCGCGCGCGAGCGATGCTGGATGCGAACTGACGCAATTTAGAAAGTTGGAGCGCGTGGCGGCGCTCGTTATACTTTTTCATTCGCATGAATTCGCAAACAGCTTCAACGCAAATAGCGGCCACGGATAACCCGAGCCTGCACACATTGCGCGCGTGTGCCCAAGCCGCCAACCGCGCGCTTCGCTCCTTGCAAAAAACGGATGGACATTGGTGCGCCGAACTGCAAGGCGATTCCATTTTGCAAAGCGAATATCTGCTTATGAAATGGATTTTGTCGCAAGAGTCGGCGCCCATGGTGGATGGTCGTGGCGCCGACACCTTGTTGAAATTGGTCCGGCAACTTAGGGATCAGCAGCGACCGGATGGTGGTTGGGGACAATATCCAGGTTCCGACGTTGATTTAAGCGCCACAGTAAAAGGCTATTTTTGCCTTAAATTGCATGGAGATTCGCCGGATGCTCCGCACATGAAGAAGGCCCGCGATACGGTCCGTGCCTTGGGCGGGGCTGAATGTTGCAATAGTTTTTCAAATTTCTACCTGGCCTGTCTGGGGCAAATTTCGTGGAATGCGGTGCCGGCGATTCCACCAGAATTAGTTTGGGCTCCTAAGTGGTTTTATTTTCACTTAAGCAAAATGAGCGCGTGGAGCCGCACCATGTTGTTGCCACTGGCCATCGTGGCCACGCTTCGCCCAACGCGCCATTTAAGGGCGGACCAAGGAATTGACGAACTCTTTGTGGATGAAGGCGCTCGACATCGTTTGAAAATGCGCCAAGATGTGCCGCTCGGCTGGCGAATTTTTTTCCACGCCACGGATCGCGCCATGAAATTGGCGCACACCGTTCTGGGAACCAATTGGCGCAAGCGCGCCATTGCGGCGGCGTTTCGTTGGAGCGCAATTCGTTGTGGTCAAGATTTGCCCGCGCCCACAAGCGGTCTTGGAGCCATCTTTCCGCCAATGGTGTATATCCAAATCGTGTTCCACGCTTTAGGTGTTCGTCGCGGTGACGCCATGGTGGTTCGCGCGGAAAATGAACTGGATGAATTTTTTATTGAACAAGGCGACCGCATTCGTATTCAGCCGTGCTTTAGTCCAGTGTGGGACACGGGCATCGCTTTGTACGCGCTGGCCGATTGCGGATTCACCGTGTCCGACGCCGCGGTTGAAGGTGCGGGCGATTGGTTGCGCGCTAAAGAATGCCGATTTCGCGGCGATTGGGCTGAAAATACAAAGCTTGGCACCGCGCCCGCGGGCTGGTTTTTTGAATACGCCAACGCTTGGTATCCAGATGTGGATGACACCGCGATGGTGGCCATGGCCCTGAAGCGCATCGGCGGACCAACCAATGAATCGGCGGCTCTGCGCGGCGTGCAATGGATGTTGTCCATGCAAAATAATGATGGTGGTTGGGCGGCGTTTGATCGCACGCAAGATCGCAAAATTTATGAGTATGTTCCTTTCGCGGATCACAACGCTATTCAAGATCCAAGTTGCCCCGACATCACTGGGCGCGTGCTTGAATGTTTGAGTTGGCATGGAATCAAAAGCGATCATCCGGCGGTGCGCGGCGCCGTGGAGTACATCAAGTCAAAGCAAGAACCAGAGGGTTGCTTCTTTGGCCGCTGGGGCGTGAATTATATTTACGGAACATGGCAAGCGGTGATTGGTCCAATCCGCTGCGGCGTGCCGCGCACGGAATCTTGGATCGCAAACGCGGGAGCGTGGATTAAGTCGGTGCAAAAACCAGACGGTAGTTTTGGCGAGAGCGCCAATAGTTATTTGGATGCCTCCCTGAAAGGCCAAGGCGAGAGCACCGCGAGTCAAACCGCGTGGGGCGCGATGATCCTGCAGGAGATTTACGGCGCCAATGACGCAGATCTTGCGCGCGCGCTGGCGTGGCTGGCGCAAACGCAACTGAGTGAAATTGACGCGCAAAATCCGCTAAAAAACCCCGACGGCGACCCGGCTGGGTCATGGCGCGAAACTGAATTCACGGGCACGGGATTTCCAAAAGTATTTTATTTGCGATACCACTTATACCGACTTTATTTTCCACTGATGGCTTTGGGTCGATATCTGCAAGCGCATGGAAATGCTTTGGCCACCCCAGCGCAACGCGACACGTGATGTTGCGCTGCATCAATGAATATCAATGAAATGGGTGCGCCGCGGTGAACGCGTAGTTGTCCCAGGATAATTCGCTTGCGTGCAAGCACAAGCGTGTCGCCATTTTTTTCACCTCGTCTGGCGCATACAAATCATCGCCAAGAATTGGCTGGCCAAGCGCCAACAAATGCACGCGCAATTGATGGCTGCGGCCTGTCATTGGCTCCAAGCGAAATCGCGTGCAGCGACAAGTTTCGCGCGAAGTGGCCACGAAAGCCGGAACATGATCAAGCAATGCTTCAACTTTCCATCGTGTCACGCTTGCCTTGCCTTGCGCGTGGCACACAATTTGGCGCGCGCTACCTAGGGCTTCTTTACGCAGCGGCAAGTTGATTTCGCCGGAGTCTTGCG
The DNA here is from genome assembly GCA_947480055.1 of Planctomycetaceae bacterium. Taxonomy (GTDB): domain Bacteria; phylum Planctomycetota; class Phycisphaerae; order Phycisphaerales; family SM1A02; genus SYAC01. Next base: position 48,215 of record CANKBX010000001.1, on the reverse strand, counting down.
CGGGGTGTCCAAATGCGATGGCGTGATAAGCCTTTGTCACGAGTCGCGCCTCAAACAACATGCTGAGCGCGCGGTGACTTTCGGTGTTGAGCGCCATCACGATCAACCCACTGGTGTGTTGATCAAGGCGATGCACGTTTCGCGCGCCAGGAAATACAAGCGCGACGCGAGTTGCCAAGCAATCCGCGTTGTGCGCGCCAATGCCAGGCACCGAAAGCAATCCCGACGCTTTTTCAAGCACGACAAAATCGTGTTGGGCGTGAATCACACGAAATCCGTCTTGAGTCATGTTGGGCTCGCTCATGATTCAGGGAAAAAGATGCGGTGAAATTGCTCGCGTTGTGGAAATGAAACTTGAGCAGAAAGCAGAAGTGGCAAGGCGTACACTTGTTGATTATGACATTGATCATTATCTTCATGTGCGCCTTGGGGCAAACTTCCGCGGCAAGCGGTGTAAAGCCTGAAACGGCGGCGCCTATCACGCGGGGTTTCAACAACGAGGCGAAAAGCCCCCAAAAAGATTCATCGGATTGGCGCAAGTTCGAGGGTGTGTTGTCGCATCAAATGCAACTCACTCTTTCCGAGCGATTTGTGAAAGCGGGCGAGGCTTATTTTAATTCAGACGCCACGCAAATTGTATTTCAAGCCATTGAACATGACGCGCAGGGCAATCCTGAGAGCGAGTATTACAGCATGTATGTGGCGCAGTTGCGCGACGAGGGAAAAGGGCAATCTTTCGGACCCGACCTGCGCCGATATCGCTTGAAGCACATCCGACGCATCAGCCCAATTGGTAGCGCGAATACTTGCGGTTGGTTTCATCCCACCGATCCCAATAAGTTGATCTTTGCCAGCACAATCACCGCGCCCGCCAAGCAAGAGACGCCGGGATATCAACGGGGCACCAGAAATTATCGTTGGAGTTTTCCGCCAGAGATGCGCGTGGTTGAAGTGGATTTGAGCGCGCAGGAGATCAACGCCGAAAGTTTGAAGACGCTTGTGGGTGATGGCAAGGCGTACGCCGCCGAATGTTCCACAAGTCCCGATGGACGAACGTTGCTTTACACAACCCTTGAAAGCGGCGACGGCGATTTGTACGCCATGGATCTTCCCACAAAAAAAATCACGCGGCTCACCGCGTTCGCGGGCTATGACGGCGGCGGATTTTTCAGCCCCGATGGCAAGAAGATTGTTTGGCGAGCCGACAGAAATGCCGACAATTTGCTGCAAATTTTCGTCGCGGACGTTGTGTTTGATTCCACGGGCGCGGTCGTTGGAATTGGCGAACCCATCGCCGTGACCAATGATGGAGCTGTGAATTGGGCGCCGTATTTTTCGCCCAATGGCAAGGTGATTGTTTACGCATCAAGCCGCGTGGGTCACGACAATTATGAACTTCTGGCCGTGCCTGTTCCCGCCGATCGCGCGGCGCCGCTTGGTCAACCAAGGCGCGTGACGCATGCGGGGGGCGCGGATCTTTTGCCTGCGATCAGTCACGATGGAAAATTATTGATGTGGACAAGCCAACGAGGCGCCGGCCGCTCCAGCCAACTGTGGTTGGCGCAGATGTCGCAGAATGATTTACTTTCCGGGGAACTTGTTGCCCCTGTGGTCGAACCCACCGCGACGCCGGCCGCAACCGCGCCGGTCTCGGCAAGCCCAACACATTCCGAGACAACTCCAGTGGTTCAACCCAAATGAATTCGTATCACGAACGAGAAATGTTGATTCCATTTCGCTCGGCGTTACTGCCGCAAATTTTTACCGACGTTGTGATCGTGGGCACTGGCGTGGCTGGATTGCGCGCCGCCATCGAAGCTTCGCAACGCCACGATGTGATCGTGTTGGCCAAGGAGTCGATTGATCTTTCAAACACTTCGTGGGCCCAAGGCGGAATTGCCGCCGTGATAAATGCAAAAGATAGCGTAAACGCCCATATTCAAGACACTCTTGAGGCTGGCGTTGGCTTGTGCGAACTCGACGCGGTGCGCGCATTGGTGCAAGAGGGCCCGGATGAAATTCGGCAACTTCTAGCTTGGGGAATGCGAGTGGACCGCGATCAAAGTGGCGAGCCCGCGCTTGGCCTTGAAGGTGGACATCATTGCCACAGAATTATTCATAGCGATGGCGACGCGACGGGTGTTGAACTGGCGAGATGTCTTGTGGAGAAAGTTCGCCTGCAGCGGCGAGTGCGCATGTTTGATCGATGTTTCGCCATTGATATTTTGGTGGATCAACGCAAAGGCGCGCGCCGCGCGGCGGGCGTGTTGACATGGCATCCCAAGCATGGCTTACAAATTATTTGGGCTAAGGCCACGGTGTTGGCCAGCGGTGGCTGCGGACAAATTTTCCGCGAAACCAGCAATCCAAAAGTTGCCACGGGTGATGGAGTATCCATGGCGTGGCGCGCGGGCGCCAACCTGACTGATTTGGAGTTCATGCAATTTCATCCCACCACGCTGTATGTCGCGGGCGCGCCGCGGCACTTGATCAGCGAAGCTGTGCGCGGCGAGGGAGCGAAACTGGTGGATCGCGATGGCGAGTCGATCATGCGTCATTTGCATGAGCTCGCGGATCTTGCGCCGCGCGACGTGGTCAGCCGCGCCATCGTGCGGCATTTGGCCAAGAGCGGGGAATCCCATGTGTGGCTGGACGCTCGGACCATGGGCTCTGCTGGGTTTTCCAAGCGTTTTCCAGGGCTTTCGCGCATGTTGCAGGGATTTGGCCTGGACGCGGGTCGAAATTTAATTCCGGTTCATCCAGCCGCGCATTATTCGATTGGCGGCGTGCACACCGATTTGTTTGGACGCTCGAATATCACCGGGTTGTACGCGTGTGGTGAATGCGCGGCCACGGGCGTTCATGGCGCCAATCGATTGGCCAGCAATAGTTTGTTGGAGGGCTTGGTGTTTGGTCGGCGCGTGGCGCAAGCGATTGAAATTGATTCGCTTCCCGCAGCCACGCCCGTGCCCTTGAATCATGAAGTGGAGCGGCCCGAGCGCGGCGAGTTGGACTTGGCCGATGTGCGCAGTAGTTTGCGCAGCGCCATGTGGCGCAATGTTGGCATTGAAAGAAGCTCCGCTAAATTAAGCGACATGCTTGAAATGTTTTCCTTCTGGGGTCGCTACGCGTTTGATTGCGTCTTTGAGGATCCAATGGGATGGGAAACTCAGAACATGCTCACCAGCGCGCGCTTGATGGTGCTTGCGGCGTTGTCGCGCAACGAAAGCCGCGGAACGCATACGCGGCTTGATCGACCATTGATCGATCCCGAACTTGAGGGTCATTTCATGTGGAACATCAACCGTGAGGACTTTGATTGGAAGGCGCGCGGAGCATTTGCGCCGACCCTGTCCAGCGAAGTATGAACATGAAATTTGGCTTGTTTTTATTGATTTTTATCAACTCGAGCGTCGCTGTATTTCTGTTTGGGTGCGCCGAGGAAAGAACCGAGTACCACTATCGCTCACAGGCCGAGGCGGACGCGATCGGTCGACCCGTGGACGAAACATTTGTGAAGGCCGATGGCACCAAAGTTGTCTATTCGTCCAAGCGACGTGAGAAGATCAATGAACATACGTCCAGTGGCACCGACGGATCTTCCACGCCCGATCTAGAAAAACCACCCGTGGATTTGCGCGAGAAGAAAGCCAGCGGGGAGGTGATTTTGCGCGCGACATTTCCTGAGCAAGTCGTGGATCATCTCACGGAGTGCGTGCGAAACGAGGAGTATGACTTGATTTGGAATCAATTGCTCTCCACGGGCGCCAAGAGGGATCTTGAAAGCCGCGGGGGAATTAAATATTTCAAAACATTTTTCACAAACAATCGCAAGGAGGTTATGGCGACGCTGAATTGCATGCGGATCAATTTAAAAAATGGACATGTCGCGCTGCAAAAAACAGACGACTCGCACATGACCGCCGAGCTTGATTCCACGCTTCGAAGAAGTTACAAATTCACCGTGATTGATTTTGAATCCACTCCGACAGGCATGAAACTCGTGGGCATTCGCTGAAAGAAAAACCGCGCTTCGTTTGAAGGAAGCGCGGTTGAAAATGGCAGGAAATACAGTGATTTACGCGGCGGTTGGCGTGGCCGGTGGCGGAACTTCCGCTGGCTTTTGCGCCCTGAATGCCAAGTGCTCCTTCTCGCCCTCACGGGTGACAAAAATCACATCGCCTGCGGCGAACTCTCCGCTGAGCAGATTCTCCGCGAGCGGATCCTCAACAAATTGCGACAAAGATCGACGCAATGGACGCGCGCCAAAGTCTGGGTTGTAGCCCTTGTCAATCAAGAAGTCCTTGGCCTTCTGATCAATCTCAAGAGCCATTCCCTTTTCGGTGAGACGCTTGCGCAACTTGCTCAACTCAAACTCAATAATTTGATTCAAGTCGTCCTTGATGAGCGGACGGAACACGATCATGTCATCCAAACGATTCACAAACTCGGGTCGGAAGAAGCGCTCCACTTCGCTGGAGAGCGACTTCTTCATCTTCTCATAGTCCTGCACTTCGGCGCGCTTGGTGAAACCAAACGCGGAACCACCCTTGATCACATCGGCGCCCAGATTGCTGGTCATGATGATGATGCAATTGCGGAAGTCAACATGGCGACCGAATGAATCCGTGAGGCGGCCTTCCTCCATGATTTGCAGAAGCATGTTGAACACATCGGGATGCGCCTTCTCAACTTCGTCAAGCAACACAACCGCGTATGGACGGCGGCGAATGCGCTCCGTAAGTTGACCGCCTTCTTCAAAGCCCACATAGCCTGGAGGCGCGCCAATCAAGCGAGAAACGTTGTGTTTCTCCATGTATTCGCTCATATCCAAGGTGTACAGCGCGTCTTGATCGCCAAACATAAAGTCGGCGATGGCTTTGGCCAACAACGTTTTTCCAACGCCGGTTGGACCAAGAAACAAGAACGAACCCATTGGGCGCTTTGGATCTTTCAAACCAGAGCGACTCTTGCGAATGGCGCGGGCCACGGTCTTGACGGCTTCCTCTTGACCAACGACGGTCTTGTGAAGCTCAGACTCCAGTTGAAGCAATCGCTTGCTTTCTTCCTTGGCCAAACGCGTCAATGGAACACCCGTCATCTTGCTCACAACTTCCGCGATCATTTCCTCGTCCACGGTTCCCGTGGTCTCGTTCATGCGATCGCGCCAGCCTTGTTGCAACTTCTCTTTTTCCTTGCGAAGTTTCTCGGCTTGATCACGCAAGTCCGCGGCTTTTTCATAGTCCGCGTTCTTTACGGCGTCATCCTTATCAATGCTCAAGCGCTCGATGCGAGTTTCTAGATCCGCAAGATCAGGCGGCTTGGCCATGGTCTTCAAGCGCAGACGCGCGCCGGCTTCGTCAATAACGTCGATGCTTTTGTCTGGTTGAACGCGGCCAGGAATGTAGCGGCCCGACAATTCAACGGCGGCGCGCAGGGCTTGATCGGTGTAGACCACGCGGTGATGCGTGGCGTATTTTTCCTGCAAGCCCTTGAGAATTTCGTAGGCCTGTTCCGGTCCTGGCGGCTCCACGGCGATCGACTGGAAGCGGCGCTCCAAAGCCGCGTCTTTCTCGATGTATTTGCGATATTCATCGAATGTGGTCGCGCCAATGCACTGGATTTCGCCGCGAGAAAGCGCGGGCTTCAGCACATTGCTGGCGTCGATGGCGCCCTCGGCGCCGCCCGCTCCAACAAGCGTGTGCAACTCGTCAATGAACAAAATAATGTTCTTGGCGCGTCGCACTTCGTTCATGACGGCCTTGATGCGCTCCTCAAATTGGCCGCGGTACTTGGTTCCAGCCACCATCATCGCCAAGTCAAGCACAACAAGGCGCTTGTCATGCAAAAGATCTGGAACTTCTTGTGAAATAATTTGTTGCGCAAGACCTTCAACAATCGCGGTCTTGCCAACGCCAGCTTCTCCAAGAAGAACGGGATTGTTCTTGGTGCGTCGGCACAATACTTGAACCAATCTTTCAATTTCACTGAAGCGGCCGATGACCGGATCAAGTTCGCCAGCGCGCGCGAGCTCGGTGAGATCGCGGCCGAATGAATCCAAAGCGGGAGTCTTGCTCTTGCCACGGCGACCAGTCGCCGCGGGCGCGTCACCGGAACCAGGTTCCGCAGCGGCCTCGGCTTGTTGTGGATTTTCCTGCTCGCTCTCGCCGCCTGCCCCAAGCAAATTCAGCACTTCTTCGCGGACTTCCTCCAGTTTCATGCCAAGGTTCAACAGCACTTGCGCGGCCACGCCATCTTGTTCGCGCAGCAGACCAAGCAGCAGATGCTCCGTGCCGACATAATTATGGTTCAGATTGCGCGCTTCCTCAATCGCGTACTCGATCACTTTCTTGGCGCGCGGAGTTTGCGGAAGCTTGCCCATGGTCACCATCTCGGGACCACTCTTGACCAACTTCTCAACTTCAAGGCGAACCTTGCGCAGATCAATGCCAAGATTTTTTAACACATTGGCGCCAACACCCGAACCTTCTTTGACAAGGCCAAGAAGAATGTGTTCAGTGCCGATGTATTCATGGTTGAAGCGCTGGGCCTCTTGATTTGCGAGAGCCATCACTTTGCGAGCACGATCCGTCAAACGTTCAAACATCGAAGTCTCCTAAAAATGGTCTATAGAAAAGCGGAATTGACCTTCCATCGGTGATGGTAGCCGAGTACTTTGGTGGTGGATGAGCAGATTCGCACAATTCTTAATTTTGTTGGCATTTGCCGCAATTTCATGGACTTCGGCGCATGCCCAAGGCGTGGTGGAACCACCACTTCCGTGGAAGGTGAAATTGATCACGGGGGAGACTCTCAAAGGCACAATTTCCAAGTGGGATTTCGCCGGGGTGGATGGATCATTCGGGCACGCGGCGTGGACAAGTTTCAAACCCGACGATGCCAATCGCATGTGCAAAAAGTTGATGGATTGGAGGGAAGGCTCGCAGTACATCCAATTGGCGCGCATGTTGTTCGCATTGGACGGTGGCGACAAACTCGCCGAGGCCGCGCTGCGCGACGCGATGAAGCGCGATCAAAAACTTGATCCTGAAATTCAAAAATTGCGCGCGGAGGTTGCCGAACATCGCCGCAAGATTATTGAAGATCGGCGCATCGCCGCCGAAAAAGATTTTCAAGCCAAGGTAGTTGGCGCCGACGCGGCCGTGAAAAAAGATCCAGCGCCCCGCGCACAGCCTGGGAGCGTGGTCCCCGACGCGCCCCGCGCACAGCCTGGAGGCGTGGTCCCCGACGCGCCCCACGCGCAGCCTGGAAGCGTGGCCACCGACGCACCCCGCGCGCAGCCTTGGAGCGTGGCCACCGATGCGCAACGCGCGGAAGCCTTGACAGACATGAAGGCCGACGCTGATCTCTGGTTAAAGCAAGTCAATTTGCGCTATTCAGTGGTGGAGGCGAAGTACTGGGTTGTGTACGCTGATTTGCCAATTGACGAGACGAAAGATTTGGCGCGTCGCATGGACGACATGTATCAAACTGTCGCGCAAATGTTCGCGCTTCCAGAGGGGTTGAATATTTTTCACGGCAAGGCGGTGGTGATTATTTCGGCCACCGAGCCGCATTACCGCGCCATAGAAATGGCGGCCTTCAATTCAATGCCGCCGCCTGGCGCGATTGGTTTGTGCCACATGGTCGGCCCTAAAGTTGTGGTGACCGCGTATAAAAGTGACGACGCGAATCGATTCATGGCAACTTTGGTGCATGAGGCGTCGCATGGATTCATGCATCGATATGGTTCGCCTTCGCGACTTCCTTCGTGGGCCGATGAGGGCTACGCGGAATATGTGGCCGCGGAAAGTTTTCCAAATTCAACCACCAAAGGCGATCGCAAACCACAAGGGTTGCAATGGATTCGAAGTGGAACCAACGATGTTCAGAATGTGCTTCGAATGAATTACGAGGATGGTTCATGGCCCGGTCCCGACGCCATTGGATATGCGATTGGCTATCTCACCGTGGATTATTTGGTGCAGACAAATCGCCAAGGGTTTGGAGAGTGGGTGAAGGATGTGAAAGCGGGTCTTTCTTGGGAAGAAGCCCTGCAAAAGCGTTTTGGCTGGAGCGCGGCGCAGTTGGCGCAGGCAGTGAAGGTGCGCTACCGAGCGCGTGATTAAATTTGAATTGCGCAGGCGAGCAGCCGCTTTAATTTCTGCCAGAGCGTAAAAATAAAACATGGCACAAAGTGAATGCGCGCTAGCCCGCCACGCAGCCATCGACCAATTTTACAACGCGGTCGGCGCGCGCGGCAACGGCTGGATCATGCGTGACCATTGCAATGGACAATCCATTTCGATGCTTGGCGGCGATCAAGTCAAGAATTTCGCCGCCGGTTTTTGTGTCAAGATTTCCAGTTGGTTCATCGGCCAGAAGCACGCGTGGTTGGTTGGCCAGCGCGCGCGCGATGGCCACGCGTTGGCGCTCGCCACCAGAAAGTTCCGCAGGTCGATGCGTGAGCCGATGCGACAAGCCAAACGCGTCGAGCAATTCGGTGGCCTGCTTTTGCGCTTGCGCGCGCTTGCTCCACCAACTCATGCCGGCGTTGACCATGTTGGGCAAAAGCGCGTTCTCCAAGACAGAAAGTTCGGGAAGCAAGTGATAAAACTGGAACACAAATCCCACGCTTTGATTTCGATAGGAGTTGCGCGCGGAAAACTTCAAGTCGGCCACTGGATCGCCATCAAACCACACGCCGCCGGAATCCGCGTCGCATTCGTCAAGCAAACCAAGCAAGTGCAAAAGCGTGCTTTTACCGCTGCCAGACGAGCCAAGTATGGCAACCCACTCGCCTTGGGCCAGCGTGAAACTGGCGCCGCGAAGCACGGGCACTTTCACGTGTCCAAGCGTGTAGGTCTTGCGTAAATTTTTGGCTTCAAGCAGAAACTTACTCATAGCGCAACGCCCTGACTGGATGAATGTCCGCGGCTTTGGCGGCGGGAATGCTGGCGCCAAGCACGCTGAAAATGACCGCGCCAAACCAAGTGCTGATGGCGGTGAACCAATCCACTTGGTCTGGAATTGTTGCAAAGTAATAGACGCTTGGATCCCAAATCAATGTGCCGCGGTGCAGCATCAAACCCGCGCCAACGATTGCAAGCGTGATGCCAAGCACCAACCACAAAAGTGTGCTTAATAAAACCCCGGTCATCGCGCCGCGCACGCACATGGCCAAACTCACCAGTGCAATTAAGAAACTCGTGATGTAACTCCACGCGGGCGCGTCTTGACCAATGGTCTCGTGAATAAAATTAATGTTGTGAATCACCAGCCAACCAAGTCCAACACCAAAGAGTCCGCCAATGGCGCCGATCACCAATCCATATTGCAAGAAGATCCACAAAATGCCCAGCCGACTTGCGCCCACGGAGCGCAAAATTCCAACATCGCGGGTCTTCTCCTGCACGATGGCCCAGAAGATGCTCAACACCAATCCGGCGCACACCAGATACACAATGGAGAACAAAATACGCATCATTTCCCGCTCTTTTTCAACGGGGGCGATCAGGTCGCGCAGGTGTTGCTCCCAAGTCAGAATGGTTACGGATTCAACGCGAGGCGCCTTCACCGCTTTGGATGGATCTTGGGAAATATCGAACGCGAATTTTTCATAGGCGCTGGACACGGCGGCTTGAAGTTGATCTGGAGTCACGCCGGGCTTGGCGCGCACCAAAACCTTGTGCACTTTCGCGGGGCTTGTTCCCAGCACTGGCAAACTTCCGTCAGCGTTCGGCGGCGCTTGCATGTCGTACAAAGTGCCCGCGTCCATGCGCAATAATTTCTGCGCCTCGGAAAGTGAAATCATCACGCGGTTCTTGTCGATTTGATACACGCCACTTTTAAATTCATTCACCACTGGAAAGACGCGCTCGCGCGGCTCCGCAATTGTTCCTTTGGCGCTGATTGGAACCAACGTCAGCGTGACGGATTGGCGCGGCATGAACCATTGATAGCGCGGGCGATAGCTGCCATCACGCATGCGCTCATTGGCAATGGAGACGTGCATGCCCAGCACAAGTCCGGGCTCTCCCGTGGCGCTCTTCATTAAATCCAGGCCGTCATTCAGTATATTTTGGTTCAGTTTCAAGCGCGGATCATCGGGCAGCATGAGCGCGGCAGCTTCAGGAGACGTGGGTGGTTTCCAATAGAGCGCCTTGGAAAAGTCGGTGACGCGGTTGAAGCCTTGCGGCTCAATTCCCCACACATTCGCGGTCACAACTTCTTTTTCGCTTCCCTCTGGATACGGCATGCGCACAAGTCCGTAGGTGTCAATCAGCGGCGTGGCGGCCTGGGCTTCGGGAAGTTTTTCAATGGTGTCAATGAGTTGCTCGTACCAAGGAATTCCGCGAATGGGACAGCTGATCACAACATCGCCCATGAGCGTTCTGCCACTGGCACGCAGCATGTCAAGAAATCCGCTCATCACACTTACAACAATCACCACCAACGCCACGCACAAAGCAACCGCCGCAACAGCGATCAGCGGAATGATGCGGCTGGTGAGATATCGATTGGCGAGTTGGACTGGATACACGCGAGAGATAGTAGAGTGTTGAAGGCGCATGCGGGTGTTCATTTGGATTGTGATTTGGCTGAAATTGTGGCGGAGCAAACGCGAGAACTTCGACTACTCTTGCCAAATGGATTTTCGCGTTGTGATTCTTTGGGTGTTGCTTGTGATGGCGGGTGGTTGCGCCTTCTGGTGGATCACCGTGGCTATTCGAGTTGCGCGGGATTTGCCCCGAATTCCCCGCATTGGGCAGGGGTTGGCTTTCGCTTTGCCGCCGGGCGAGCCGTTGGTGAGCGTGGTTATTCCAGCGCACAACGAGGAAAAACACGCGCCTGGTTGCATTGAAAGTATTTTGCGCAGCACGTACACAAACATAGAAGTGATCGTGGTGTTGGATCGATGCACCGACGCCACGCGCGCCAACTTGCAGCCAATCGCCGCGCGTGAGGCGCGCCTGAAATTAATCGACAATGAGTCTTGTCCAAAAGATTGGGCGGGCAAATGCAACGCGGGCCGCGTTGGCGCGGAGCAAGCCAAGGGCGCCTACGTGTTGTTCACCGATGCTGATGTTGAATTTTCGCCGCAACTGATTCGCGCTTCCATGGGAATGTTGAACGAACGTGGATTGCAGTTGCTTTCGCTGATGAGCACGCCGCGCATTCGCCATTGGTTTGAGGCCGTGGTTCAACCCGTGGCCGTCATGGAACTCATGCGCATGTTTCCTGTGGCGCAAGTGAATCGCGCCCAGAATCCGCGCTACTTCGCAAATGGACAATTCATGTTGTTTGAGCGCGAGGCCTATGACAAGTTAGGCGGCCACGCCGCGGTGAAAGACGATTTACTAGAGGACATCGCGTTTTCTCGGCGCATAAAAGACAGCGGTGGTCGCGGAGGCTTGGCCGTGGCAGACGGCATGCTTATGGTGGAAATGTACGAGAAATTAAGCGAATTTCTGCAAGGTTGGAAGCGTATTTATATTGAAGGCTCGCAACGAAAACCGGCGCGTTTGCGCCGCAGCGGACTGATCGTTGGCGTGGGCGCCGCGTTTTTGCCCCTGGGTAGTTTCGCGGCGTTGATCGCGGGGGCAGCTTGGAGTGGTCAATGGAATGGGGGCTCGCTTGAACCACTGGCGTCCGCCGTGATGTGGACGGGACTCCTTGGAACGCTTTCATTCTTGGCCTGCGCCGCATGGATCCACAAACTGTGCGCCGCGCCAATGTTGGCTGCGTTCTTTCATCCGCTTGGCGGATTCTTAATCGCGCGCTGCTTCTTTGGCGCCGCGGAAGATTTGATCAATCGCACTCCAGTTCGTTGGGGCGGTCGTGAATATATTCTTGAACCCCGTAGTAGGAAATTGGTGAAACAATGAAAATACTTTTGACAAATGACGATGGTTTGGACGCGCCAGGAATTTCCGCATTGCACACGGCGATCCAATCGCTCGGTGAAGTCATGGTGGTTGCTCCAGCCAATGGCCAAAGCGCGGAAAGCCACGGCATTACTTTTCACACGCCACTCATGACGCGCCCCCGCGCATTGCTCAACGGCGCCAACGGAACCGCGGTGGTGGGCACGCCCGCGGATTGCGTCAAGTTGGGTTTGCGCGCGTTGTGGAAAGAAAAATATGGCCCCAATTCTCAGCCCGACGTGGTGATCAGCGGCATGAATAATGGCTCAAATGTGGGCATAAACGTGATTTATTCCGGCACCATCGCGGCCGCGGTGGAGGCCGCTTTCCTGGGCGTGCCCGCCATCGCCGTCAGCCTGCATATTGGCGATCGCAGCAAAACCAATTGGCCGCGCGCCGCCGCGATTGCGCGTTACGCCATTGATCATGTTCTCAAGCCTGGCTTGCCCCACTCGCACCGCGTGATCAGCATCAATGTTCCGCACACTGAATCAGCCGATGCGCCAATGCCACAAATCAAACTTGTTCCGATGAACACTTCCGCGGGAATTGACGGCTATGAAAAACGTGTCGCGCCAGATGGACAGGTGTACTACTGGTCCTCTGGAAATGGGATGGAATTTTATCACACCGCCGAAGGCAGCGATGTGGAGGCGCTCGCCGCGCGTTGCATCACCATCACGCCATTGTTCTACGACTTGACCGACCGCATGTTGCTGGAGCGTTTGCGCAATCTTGGCGTTGCAAAAGAGTGAGCCGCGCGTGCGTATTCGTTGACGTAAATTGTTATGCGGTGATGTTGCGGCGAATTTAATTTTCGCAGCTTGGAATTATTTTAAGATCAAGCGAATGCGATACTTCAGGGTCTTGCCTTCGGGCAAATTCGTCAATTGACTACCAGAAGCGCGCCAACGAAACAGACAATCAAGGATGGGTTGATCGATCAATGGAGAGCCAGAACTCTGCAAGATTTGAGTGTTTTTTGTGGGCACGCCATCTTTGTCAAAATCAATTTCAATGATTGGATTTGCGGGAGCGGTTGAAATTGTTGTGAGCTCGTCAAAGACGGGACGTTGCGTGCGAACGTTCAAACCTTTGCTCGCAAGTGGGCGACCGTTGCGCCACTTGGCCTGAGGAACATCAACAATGCTTGTGGCGTCCGACTCGCGATCAGACTTCTCTCCATCCGCGGGCGGACCGGGAGTGGAGCCAGGTTGCGTCGCGGGAGTTTGTTGGCTTGGATTTGCGGGCGGACTCGCGGGTGATTGTTGTTGTGGCGGAGTGGCTGGCGATGGCGGTGGCGTGGCAACCGTTGGTTGCTGCGGAGTTGTTGGCTGCGCCGGTTTCGCCTCCGCGGGTTTTGCTTCAGCAGTTTTTTCTGGCGGCTTTGTGTCAGGCGGTTTTACTTGTGGCTTGGTCGCCTCAAGCGGCTTCTCATCGGTGGGTTTCACATCCGCGGGTTTCTCTGGTTGCTTTTCATCAATCGGTTTTGCATCCGTTGGTTTCGCCTCATTTGGCTTTAAATCATTGGGTTTCTCATCCGTTGGCTTGGAATCTGGTGGCGGCATCTTCAGCGGTTCTGGCGGAACTTTGTCATCTTTGGAGTCGCCCACTTTTTCAACAGGCAATATTTGTGTTTCAATTTTGCGTTCATCCGCAAGTGGAACAACCGCGGATGGATTCGCGACTTTAGGTGTTTCAGGCAGCGCCAATGAAACCGGCATGGGTGGCGGCGCGACAGCTTTGGTGGTGTCGGGGGCTTGCACCGGCGGAGCAGGTTCGGTTGGCGCGGGCGCGGTTTCAGTTGTGGGCGGCTCGGCTTGTGCAAGCACGGTTGGCGCCGCGGGTTGTTGAGCGGGTGGTGTTTGTGGAGTTGGCGGTGGAGTTTGCGCCTGAGCCTGAGCCGGCGGGGACGCTTGTTGATTTGGTTGAGCTTGCGCGGGCTGCCCTCCAGCATCAGTTTCTTTAAACGCGGCTTGCTCCACTTCGCTTTTGCGCGCGAATTGCTCTTGATAATCCTTATATCCAATCCAAGTCATGGTGGATTTTTCGGTGCCGTCTTCTATTCCAAGTTTCAGCAGCTGTTCTTCTTCCTCGGGCGTCCGCTGCTTTGACTTCTCCATTTCCTTTTCAACGCTGAATGCCGCTTGGCGCGCTTTCTTTTCGTTGGAATATTTATCCATATAGCTGCCCATGATCAGCATGGTTGGAGCGCCCGCCAACACAACAAAGATGCCGATGAAAAATCCAATCGCCAACGGCCAACTGAATACGCTCTCTTGCTCGAGCCGACGAAGTTGTTGATTCAGCCGAACTTCGGCGTAGATCGTGTCCCTAGATACTGGACTCGCGGCGGTGGGAGGCATTACTGCTTGCTGGCTTTGGCGCCACCAACCAGTTGAATATTCACGCCCTCGTCTTGCAGTCGGTCCCACAAATCTTGCAAGATTGGCGCGCGGTCGGTCACGCCTTGGCCATCTTCAATGGCCAAATACACAACGGTCTTTGGGTCGGCGGCCTTGGCTTCGCGCACCTTCACTTCAACATCTTTCATCTCAACTTCTTCCTTGTTGAAATAAATTTTGCCCGTGCGCAGCACGCTGATCGTGGCGGCCGTGGCGGGTTTTGCGGGCTTTCCGCTGGCAAATTGCTTTAAATCCATCGGCACCAAATCCACGCGCACCATCATCACAACGGCGTAAATGAAGAACGTCAACAAGAATGTCATGAGATCAATCAGTGGATTGAGCTCAATGCGGGCCTCCGGTGGATCACGGCGAATGCGGCGCATGGCTTATTCAATTCCCAATTGGACGCTGGCCAACGCGGTGGAAACTTCGGCGGAAGTTTCAAACACATCGTCCAAACCCGCGGTCATGAAGATGCTCCACACCCGGTCGTTGATGGCGCACACAAATAGCCTGCGCTTTTGTTGCAGCACTCGTTTGCGCACGCGCAACAGTGACGCGATGTTGCTGGAGGTGAGGCTGTAGACTTGTTGAAAATCCAAAATCACATGTTTCGTCGGCGCGCCTGGTCCATCGATGGCAAGCAACAGTTGTTGCAAATCTTCCGAAAGCAATGGCTCGGGAAAGAGATCAACCAACAACACTTCTTCGGACCATTCGGTAATTGACATGCGTGAATAGTAGCCAAGTTCGGTTTTGTTTCCGTGAAGGTTTATGCGGCGTTTGGCGGGGTTTCTGGCGGGGTTTCTGGAAGGATTTCCGAAGTCGCCTCGGTTGGTGGCAGTTCGCCTGGTGGAGTTGTCTCATCCACTTCGGCAACCAACGCAACGCCCATAAGGGAATCGCCCTCGCCAAGGCGCATAATGCGCACCCCCATGGTGTTGCGACCAATTTGACCGATGGCCGTGGCTGGAATGCGCACCACCATGCCCTCTTTGGAAAGCAGCATCAGTTGATCGGCTGCGGTCACTGCTCGAACAGAAACCACAAGGCCGTTGCGGCCCTCGGTCTTGATGTCGTAGCGACCCTTGCCACCGCGATTTTGACAACGCATGGAGCCATCATCTTGTTGCACCATGTATTCGGTGAGCGCGGTGCGCTTGCCGAAGCCGTTCACGGTGGCGGTGAGCAGATCAGTGTCGGGATCGCATCGGACCGCGCCCACGATGTAGTCGTCCTCGCGCAAGTTCATTCCAGTCACGCCCGCGGTGGCGCGACCCATCACGCGTGCGTCGTTCTCATCAAAGCGAATAGCGAGTCCTTGCGCGGTGGCCAGCAGCACATCATTTTTGCCGCTGGTTAAAAGCACGTTCACCAAGTGATCGTTGTCGTTCAGTTTCAGCGCGATGATTCCACTTTTGTTCACGTTGCGGAATTCTTGCAGCGCGGTGCGCTTCACGCGGCCCTCGCGCGTGACGAAGAACAGAAAATCCTCGCGGGTTTCAAAATTTGAAACCGACAAGAATGTCTGCACGGTTTCGCCGTCGCGCAACTCGATCAAATTCTGAATGGCGCGGCCTTTGGAGGTGCGCGACATTTCTGGAATTTGCCAGGTTTTCATGCGGAAAACACGGCCAGTTGTGGTGAAACACAAAAGATCGTCGTGGCTGGAGCCGGTGAAAATTTGCTCAATGAAGTCGCCATCTTTGGCGTCGCTTCCGCGCACGCCAACGCCGCCGCGGCCTTGGGTTCTGTAGGCGTCGGCCGGCAATCGCTTCACCCAGCCCGCGTGCGAAATGGTGACCACCACTTCGTGCTCTGGAATCAGGTCGGCCATTTCAAAGTCCTCGGCTTCGCCCTGTTCAATCGCGGTACGGCGCTCGTCACCAAACTTTTCCTTCAGCTCAAGCACGTCCTCGCGCACAATGTCAAGCACGCGCTTCTCGTCCGCCAAAATAGATTCAAGTCCGTCAATGTCCTCAAGCACCTTGCTAAATTCCGCCGCAAGTTTTTCAACTTCAAGACCAACAAGTTGAATGAGCCGCATGGCGCCAATGGCCTCGGCTTGCACGCGAGTCAGCAGCGCGCCGTCGCCAACACGCGAAGCCTCGGCGACGCGCGTTGGAATAAGCGGCGCGTATCGATGGTCCGGAGTGATGCGGAACGCGTGTTGCATCAGGCTCAGAATTGCCTCTTCGCGTTCACGGCTTTCGCGGATGATTCGGATCACCTCATCGATATCGCACACCGCGTAGATCAAGCCCTCAAGGCGATGCGCCTGCTGCTTGGCTTGGCGCAAAAGGAAGCCAGTTCTGCGGCGAATGACCTCTTTTCGGTGGTCGATGTGGCATTGAATAATTTGGCGCACGCCAAGGGTTCGCGGTTGGTGGTTCACCAGCGCAATGTTGATAATGGAGAAGGTGCTTTGCAGTGGCGTGTATTCGTAAAGTTGTTTCTCGACGATCGCGGGGTCCGCGCCTTTTTTCAGCACCACCACAACGCGCGTTTGCGCATCGCGGCCAGAGTGATTGCGCACATCGGCAATATCAGGAATACGACCTTCGCGACTGGCAATGACAATCTTCTCGATCAAATTGGATTGCACAACTTGATATGGAATCTCATCGATGATGATGGCGTCGCGGCCGCCTTCCTTGGCAACATGCACGCGCCCACGCAGAGTGACTTTGCCGCGGCCAGAGGTGTAGGCCTCCACAATTCCACGTCGACCAATCAGGATTCCGCCGGTGGGAAAATCGGGCCCAGGCAAAACGCGCATGAGTTCTTCCAAACTAATGTTTGGATTGTCGATCATCTTCACAATGGCGTCGCAGGCCTCGCTGAGATTGTGCGGCGGCATGCTGCTGGCCATGCCCACGGCGATGCCCGAACTTCCATTGACAAGCAAGTTTGGAAATCGCGCCGGAAGAACTGTTGGCTCTTGCAAGCGCTCGTCGTAATTCGCCTTGAAATCAACTGTTTCCTTGTCCAAATCTTCCAGCATCGCGGTTGCCGGCGCGGTCATGCGCGCTTCGGTGTAACGCATGGCGGCTGGAGGATCGCCCTCGATGGATCCAAAGTTTCCTTGCTTGTCAATCAATAGGTAGCGCGTCTTCCACACTTGCCCCAAATTCACAAGCGTTGGATAAATCACGCTCTCGCCGTGCGGGTGATAGTTGCCGCTGGTGTCGCCGCAAATCTTGGCGCACTTGATGTGCTTACGCCCTGGCGTGAGATTTAAGTCATGCATGGCCACCAAAATGCGGCGCTGACTTGGCTTCAAACCATCGCGCACATCGGGCAGCGCGCGGTCCATGATGGTGCTCATGGCGTATGTCAGATAGCTGGTGTGCAACTCCTGCTCAATGGGCATTTCAACAACGTGATCAATTGGCGCGGGTGTGGTTGGATCAGGTTCACTCATGGTTGTGGCATCTTTGCAATATCAAATGCGACATCGTTCACGACATCTTTTGGGGCACAGAAAGGGACAAATTCAGGCACGAATTTAGGGACGCAATTCAAGCGTTTATTCTAGTCGAAATTGCCCCTGCACGAGCATGATGGCGCCTTATTTCTTAAGGAAATTTTGCCCTGAATTGCCGCAGATTTATGATGAAAAATACAACGTCTGATTTCATGCGTTGGCCATCATTTACTTGGCGCTTGGATCGCGGTTCATGAGCAAAAATTGAACGCGCTCAGCGCTTACAAGGCTTCAAGCAACATGAGCCATTCCATGTTGCCAGGCGAGCCGGCGCGGCGGGAACTTTTGCCGCCAGTGATTGGAGAAGCGGTGTCCGCAAGAACTTTTGCGCCAAGGTTTTGCATGGCCTGGCGCACGCGCGCCACAACCACGGGCACATGTTCGTGCGCAAGAAAACCATTTTTCAGCCACGCTTTTTCCGCGCCTTCCACTTCGTAGTGCGGCTTCACTAGCGACACAATTTTTCCGCCGCCGCGCAACCACTTCAGCGCCACCGGAACCGAAAGTTTTTGTTGCGTCCACGCCAAATCCATCACCACAATGTCAACGCCGCCCTCCGTGACATCGGCGTGCAAGGCGTTGGTGCGCTCGCGCACAATCACGCGCGCGTCATTGCGCAGGCGCCACGCCAGCGTTCCGTAGCCCGTGTCAATGCTGATCACTTGACGCGCGCCGGCGCGCAAAAGCACATCCGTGAAACCGCCAATATTGCAGCCAAAATCAGCGCAAATTTTATCTTTCACATCCAGTTGGAATGTCTCCAAAGCGTGTTGCAATTTCAAGCCCGCGCGTGATGCAAGCGTGGGTTGCGCAAGCGGGGGCGAGTTCTCTTTTTCAATCGCGTGTTCATCCGCGCCGCGCGTGATTTTTTCTTCGTCATGCATTGGCGCGTGCTTTCATGTGCGCGCGCGTTTAGGCCACGCCAACAACCGCTACGCCAAGTCGATTGGCTGCGGCAATCACAATGGGTTTCTCAATCAAGATCACGCGGCCCACGCCAAGGGCCAAACATGTTCCGCCCGCTTTGGCCAATCGCTCAATCGTGGCCACGCCAACCGTGGGCACATCGGCGCGTCGATCATGGTTGCCGCTGGATGTTTTCAACAACGTCCAACCGCGCGAGCGACACAGCGTGCTGGCGCGATCAATCATGGCGTCTGTTCCCTCAACTGCTTCAACGGCGATTGTGTCGCGGTCGCGCACGGCAATGGCTTGCCCAACATCCAGTTCACACACTTGTGAAATAATCGGCCAACCAAATGCAATGTCCGCCTGCTGCGCGCTGCTGGGCGTGACGGAACCCATGACGCCAAGTGTTGCGAGATGTTCTTGGATGTAGGTTGTTGAATCCATCAAGGTAACTCCTGAGCTGGCCAATTCATCGGCAACTGCCGCAAGAACAGCGGCATTTCTGCGATCGTGACGTAGACGACGGTACCACAGTCGGGCGGCGCGCAAATCTGGAAGTTGCCGAATCAACTTGAATGGATCATGCATGCGCTGCTTGGAAACTCCGCCCACCATGACGGCTTCATGCACGCCGGCGTGGCGAAGCAGGCGAATCCACTTTCCAATTCTCAGCCAACCAGCCTGGTCAAACTCATCGCACAGCGCTGGCAACGCCGAATCAAATTGATCGCGCAAACCAACCGCGATCACGCGCCGGCCCGCGGCCTTGGCGCCGCGCGCGACCAACAACGGCAAGTGGCCGTTGCCCGCGATCAAGCCAAGCGGCGGCAAAGATTGAATCGCGGATGCGGATGAATTCATCCGCTTCCCATCGGTAGAAATCGATCGGGATCAATTTCAAATGGCTCGGCGCTGAGCACGCCATCCAACACATTGATGGGGTCCTCATGCACATGTAATAGATGATGCACCGCGGGTTTGATGAAACGATGTTCGATGCCGTGGTCGATCAAGCTCACCAGCGGGTTGTAATAGCCCGCCAAATTCACAAGTCCGATTGGCTTGCGATGCTCGCCCACTTGGCGTTGCACCAACACCTCGAAAAGTTCCTCGAATGTTCCTAGACCACCGGGCAACGCAATGAACGCGTCGCCACGTTGCGCCATCAATGTTTTGCGCTGAGCCATGGTGTCCACCACGATCAGTTCGTCGCACTGGTCGTAGCCTTGCTCCAAGTCCAACAATCTTTTGGTGATCACGCCCACCACTTTTCCGCCAGCGCTCTTCATGGTTCGCGCAATTTCCCCCATTAAACCAATGCTTCCGCCGCCGTACACCAACGCCATTTTTCGCCGCGCCATCTCTTGGCCAAGCAGACGCGCGGCGTCCATAAATTTGGTGTCCAGACTTACGCTACTTGAACAATAGACGGTGATATTTCTCATGGCGATCTTTGGCTAGATTACTCACATGCAATTACTTTCGCCCACATATTTCTTTGTCGGTTGGATGCTCTCGATTATTTTCACCGCCATGGCCATCGCGTTTGGCAACCGATACAAGACGCTTGATTCCGCGGGCGCCGAGGGGCATGTGAAGGAATTGCGGCCAGTTCCCAATGTTGGCGGGGTCGCGGTCATCAGCGCTTTCATTTTGCCGGTGGTGGCTGGGTTGATTTTTATCAGCATGAGAAATACCCCCAACATTGATCCCACGAAACATTATGGCTTGGATTTTTTCCAAAGCCGAATTGACCAAGGCTTTCGGCCAACAATTGCATTGCTTGCGGGCGCGGTGTGGTTGCTCTTGGCGGGCATGTGGGATGACCGCAAACCATTGCGCGCGTCCACTAAACTTCTGCTGCAATTTATTCCAGCCACCGTGATTGTCTGGGGCTTTGATGTGCGTTTGCTCACGTTTCTGGATCACTTTGGATCAGAGGGTCAAGCGTTGAGCGTGTTCATTGGCGTGATTTGGATTGTGGCCATGATCAACGCCATCAATTTCCTGGACAACATGGATGGATTGGCCGCGGGCGTCGCCATGATCGCGTCGTTGTTGTTCGCCATAGGGGCGTTCATAGTTCAACAGTGGTTCATCGCCGGCATGTTCTCGCTTTTGGCTGGCTCACTCGCGGGATTTCTACTTTTTAATTTTGCGCCCAAGAATGGCGCCAAGATTTTTCTTGGCGATGGAGGAAGCCAACCGATCGGATTTCTATTGGCGGTGTTGGCGATGCGAACCACGTTCATTAATCCAGGCGAGCCGGGATATGCACTTGGCACGAATTGGTGGGGCATTCTCGCTCCGTTGATTATTTTGGCGATTCCGATTTACGACATGATCGCCACCAGCCTGATTCGCATCCGTCAAGGAAGTAGTCCGTGGGTTGGGGATCAAAGACATCTTTCGCACAGGCTTGTGCAGCGCGGGTTCAGCAAGCGCGGAGCGGTGCTGATTATTTGGGCGTTGGCGGCCATCATTGGAATGGGCGGAATTGTCATTGGAAATCTCACGCCATTTCCCGCAGTTCTGGTGGTTCTGCAAACCATCGCCGCGCTGTTGTTGCTTGGCTTCATGGAAGGAATTTTTAGTCGATGACTTTTCTTCCTCATGCGAGTCATGATGGAAGCAAACTTGCGTCAACGAAACGTCCGACACTGGCGGTGTTCGCGGCGATACTTGGTGGCGCCATTGCTCTGCGAACATTGGTGGCGTGGGCGCCAGTGCTTCGATTTGATGTTGATCCAGTATTTGATCCCGCGCCATTCGCCGGTCTTGGGCCCGCCGGAAGTTTGTACATCGACGCGGTGATTTCAATAAGCGCCGCGTTTATTTTTGCCGAGTGCGCATCGCTGTGGGGATTGGTTTTGTTGCTCGTTGCGGGAGCGGCTTGCGTTTCTATTTTTCAAATACACGGCGTTGGCGCGGCGGGAACGCCGTGGCGGGGCGCTACATGGATCGCAGGATTTGTCGCGGCCGCGGCGGCGCTGTCAATGGCTCGATCACCCAAAAACACGGCAAAAATAGGCTGGATCGTGCTGGTGACCTGCTTGATTGCGGTGGCGGGAGCGTGGTGGATGCGCGGCGCGTGGCAGTGGTTTGTGGAGCAACCGGCGGTGTTGGAATTTTTCCATTCATCTGGACGCGACACCGCTTATTTCGCAGACCATGGTTGGGACGCCGATGGTCCGCAAGCGGCCGCCTATGCGCGGCGACTTTCGCAGCGGGAAATGTCGGGTTGGTTTGGCATGGCGAATATCTTCGCGGGTCTCTTCGCATCCATCACCGTGGCGTGCGTTGCCATTGGCGTGCGCCTGGCAGGTCGCAATCGAATCATCGCTTTCATCGCCGCGTTGTTGTGCGCGGCAATTCCGCTTGCCAATGGTTCCAAGGGCGCGATTGTCGCCATGTTGCTTGGGCTTGCGTTTCTTGTGATCACGCGGCGGGTTCGCGTCGCGCCCAACATATTGGCGATGGGCGCAGTCGCCTTGTTGCTGCTGTGTTGTTTCGCCGGACCACTGCGCGCGCTTTTTAATTCGCAGGCATTTGGCCAAGAGCGAAGTTTGTTGTTTCGCAGTCACTACATCTCTGGCGCATGGCGCATTTTTCTAAACCAACCTTGGACGGGCAGTGGCATCGATGGATTTCAAGACGCCTTTCTTAGGTTTCGACCAGTCGACGCGGTGGACGCCGTGCAAAGCGCGCACTCGGTGTTCTTTGACTGGTTGGCGCAAATCGGAATCGCTGGAATTCCAATGATTTTGGCTGTGATTGCGCTTATTTTTATCTCGGTTCAAGCCAGCAATCAACGCAATGAAAACTCCGCCGAGGGTGATATTCAATTTCCGCGCCAAGTTGCAACGCTTGCGGTGATTCTGGCCGCTTCGTTGGCCATTCGCTTTGAGGCCAACTCGCTTGATCTTGTTTCGCTTTTGGCGCGCTTGATTGGCGTGGTGGCGGCAGGAACTTTTGCATGGTGGATGTGCGCAAACATCACGCGTTGGACTTGCGCTGCTCCGACTATTTTGGGGGCGGCCGCTTTGACCCTTTGGATTGATGGACAAATTGAAATGACTTTGTGGAATCCGGGATCCATGATTTGGGGCTGCGCCTTATTGGCTGCAAGCGTACCCCGATGCTCGCCTTCGCCGCGCCGTTGGTTTGAAGGCGGCATGCAATGGTTCACCGCCGTGGCCGCGATTTTATTTTCGCTCACGTGTTTCAGGTTCGCCAACATCGCCGCACAAGAAGAAACGCGCGTGGAACTTGCGGCGCAAAAACTTGTTGACGCCACTGCATTGGCAAAGGGCGAGCCTGGAGCGCAAGCCAGAATGGAGTGCGCGCGCATCTTGCGTGAGTCAAAGAACGGATCTGCCGCATTTGACAGTTCCAAGCTTGCCGCCGTGGATCAATTGATGCGCGCGGCGGCGCTTTGCGCATCTGCCGAGCAAGCTCAAGATTTGCTAAAAGAGGCCATTGTTCTCAGTCAGGAAATGGACCAAAATACCTTTGAACAAAGGCAAATTGCCTCATTATTAAGCGAGTCCATTGCCATGCAAACGCACGCGGAAGTTGACGCCGCCTCCGCCATGAACCGAGCGCTTGATGTCACGGAATTGGATCGGCGTTGCGCAGGAGCGTGGTTACGCGCAGCGCGTTGGTCCGCAAAATTATCCAAACCTTGGACCGGCGAGTATGCAAGGCGCGCCATTGAATCGGATGACTCAATGCGCTTTGATGTGCTTTTAAAATTGCGGCCAGCCGATCGGCATGAGGCCGAAGAATTAGCGGCGACTTGGCCGCCTTGGCCGGAAAAATAAATTTTTCCAACGAAGTTGCGTTCTACTTGGCCGCGCGCGCGCTTTGAATTGCTTCAACAACTTGCGCGCGCGTGTATGCGTCGCTCTTTAAAATTACTTTGCCTTTGGCGTCCTGCACAACCAGCAACGGAATGCTCACGCGATCATAGTCGTGAAGTAAATTCCAGCCGTTGCTTTTGCGGCTTGTGATGTCCACCTTGATGGCCGCCACATCCGATTGCGCCAAAGCCGTCGCCACATCAACTGAATCCAACACGGCGCTCTCAAGCGCTTTGCAATTCAGGCACCATTCGGCGGTGAAATCCAGAACCAGGATTTTGTTTTTTGATTTTGCCGCGGCCACCGCCTCGCTTGAAAATGGAATCCACTCGGTTTTTCCAGCGCCACCCAACGCCATGCTCACGCCCACGCTTAGGGCGATCACGGCAATTGAAATTACACTAAAAAGAAGCCTAAATATGGTTTTTTTGGTGATTCGCAAAGTGCGCCAAATCAACCACAAGCCAGCTGCTGAGCCCGTGGCGCCAATCAACCACCAATGCGCGTGCGTGGGAGTTTCCAGCAATCCATTTACGCCCGCCCCAATAAAAAATATCGCCGCAGCTAATAATAAAATTCCCATGACTTGTTTTACAAGCTCGCTGGCGGGGCCAGTGCGTGGCATGCGTGCGACCAAGTTTGGAAACGCGCTTAAAAATAAATATGGAGTGGCCATTCCCGCGCCGATGGCTCCAAACACAATCAGCACCGTGGAAGTGTTGCCACTTGAAGCCGCCCAGCCAGCCGCCGCGCCCATTAATGGAGCAGTGCAAGGAGTTGACAACACCGCCGTCATAATTCCAAATACAAATGTTCCAATGAATGAATCGTGCTTGGGTTCAATCGCGTACACCCATGCTGGCAGACCCACGCTGAAGAACCCAGCCATGCCCACGGCCATGATGGCGATAAAAATTCCAATCCCGATGGTGAACGCGGGATATTGAAAAAGTTGGTTGGCCGCACTGAAGCCACTTGCGCCACCCACCAATGCGCCGAGCGCCAGCCAAAATCCAATTACGCCCAAACTCATCACCACGCCAAGTGAAAAACATTTGCCCCGATTGCCCGCGCTTTGGCTCAACGACATGATTTTAAGCGGAATTATAGGCAAAACACAGGGTGTGAAGTTCAACAACATGCCGCCTACAAACGCCACCAACAGCAATAGAAAGAATCCCGCGCCTTGGGGATCAACGCTGAAAGAGGCGCCAAAAAAATCAAACCGCACACCGCTTTGGATATTCATTTCCGTGGCGTCGCTGATTAATTTTGCCGGATCAAACTTTTGAAATTCTCCACTTGGCGCCACCGCGGCGGCGGCGGAATCCACTTGCAGCGTTATTGGAATTTCAATTTCGGCTGGCGCCAGACAACTTGTGTTGTTGCAGGATTGAAAATTCAATAGCAGTGTCATTGGCAGCGGACCATTTTTCGCACCCGCTCCAATTTGAATCGCGGCGAAGATCAGCAACTGGCCTTCATACACGGCGAGTGTTTGCTTGCCTTCGCCAAAATCAAATGCGGCGCCAACTGGTTGCGGCCATTGCGCGCCGACCAATTTCAACTTGGACTCGCGTGTCGCGTCGGATTGCAATGGCAACCCTTGCAGCGCAAGCGTGGAAAAAATCGCGCCCTCAAATACCTCCGCATCCGCAACGGAGCGCGCTTGGGATTCCACGGGCCACATGTGCCAACCACTTTTCACTTTCACACGGATGGCAACCGGCACCAACGCACCAGGGCGCGCCGCGCCGCTTGGAATTTCGCTGGTGGCGCTTACCGCGTCGCGCGAGTCACCGAAAGTCTCGGTCGTGGCCGCCTTGAATTTGCCAGTGATTCCAATTTGAGGCTGAGACCCCAAAATTTGTCCGTGAGCAACCGTGACCGACAAAGCCGCGGCCATGGCCATGATCCAACACAAATTCAAGTTCTTCACTTTCATATGAACGAGCCTAGCACTCTATAAGAAGCGACTTTAACCCATTTCTAGACCACAAGTTCGCCTCAGTCACTTGAGATTTCAGCGGATTTCATGTACAATCACGCACCCGTTCCTTGTTGGAATAGGACCCGTCCGTTTCACGATCGAATCCCATGACTACATATTTTCTCAACATGGTTTCGTCGACCACCTTCCTGCGATGACGCACTTGAGCGTCCATCTTGGAAGTTGGTGTCGCCTTGGCGTGTCGCCAAGCGTGATTGAAGGTTTATTCGTGGAGACCGCGTTGTAAAGGTCCCCCCGAGCAAGCCTTGATTGTCCACCATGGACAGTCATTGGACGGGTCACGCCGCGGTGCCGTACCGAGCGTGACCCGCGTTTTTTTTTACGGCGACACTGTGTGCCCCGCGTAACTCAAATCTTATTTTTCGTAACTCAAAAACAGAAGAGACATCCAAATGAATAGTGAAACACTCCGCATTCTTGATTCCATCGCCCGCGACCGCAACATTGACCGTGAGATTTTGCTCATGGATCTTGAGCAAGCCATGGTCAGCGCCGCGCGCAAGCATTTCAACAGCGAAAATCTTGAGGAGTTTGGTTGCGAGATCGATCGCCTTAATGGCGGCATGCGCATTTGGCGCAATCTAGATGAGGGCGCGCAGGAGGAAATTCCACTGTCGTCATTGGGTCGTATTCCCGCGCAAACAGCCAAGCAAGTGATGATTCAGAAGTTCCGTGAAGAGGAGCGCAACAGTCTTTTGGAGGAATTTTCCAAGCGCCAAGGCGAGTTGGTCACAGGCACCGCGCAAATGTACGAGGGCGGTTCATTGGTTGTGCAAATTGACCGCGCCGAAGGGTTCATGCCGCGCAGCGAGCAAATTCCAGGCGAGCAATTTCAGCCAGGCGACCGCGTTCGCTGCCTCATTCTTGATGTGCGTGACGCTGGCCATCAAGTGAAGATTGTTCTGAGCCGCGCGCATCCAGATTTCATTCGTCGTTTGTTCGAGGCCGAAGTTCCAGAGGTTGCCGAGC
This sequence comes from Planctomycetaceae bacterium, assembly GCA_947480055.1. GTDB lineage: Bacteria > Planctomycetota > Phycisphaerae > Phycisphaerales > SM1A02 > SYAC01. Next base: position 21,642 of record CANKBX010000001.1, on the reverse strand, counting down.
GCGTGATCGACATCAAAGCCATGTCGCGTGAAGCGGGCTTCCGAACCAAGTTGGCGGTTTCCAGCGTGGACAGCAAAGTGGATGCCGTTGGCGCATGCGTTGGTGTTCGTGGCAGCCGCATTCGCAATATTGTTGACGAGCTCGGCGGCGAGAAGATTGACATTGTGCGTTGGAATGAATCCAGCCAGGTTCTGATTTCAAACGCGCTCAAGCCAGCCGAAGTAGAGGAAGTGACTTTGTGCTTTGAACTTGGCCGCGCCACCATTATTGTGCGCGACGATCAATTGAGTCTTGCCATTGGTCGACGCGGACAAAACGTGCGCCTTGCCGCGCGCTTGACCGGTTGGGACGTGGACATTCTCACGCCACCAGAGTTCCAAAAGGGCCTCGCCATTTTGGAGGAGACGGTTCGTCCAATTGAAGGAATCACCGATGAAATGCTGGACAAATTGGGCGCGCTTGGTTTGATCAGCGTGTTTGATGTGGAGGAAGTTGGTCCAGAAATTCTGGAGACAAATCTTGGCATCGCTCCGGAGTTGGCCGACTTGATCGTGACCACATGTATTGACAAGGCCAAGATTGTCGCCGAGCAACAAGAGCAAGAGAAGACCGCGGCCGAGCAATTGGCGGCGGAAGAAGGCGCGGCGGCGGATGTGCTGTTGGGCTCCGCGCCGGCGGTTGAAGTGGATCAATCCGCGGAAGCCGCGGCCGACGACATTCTCGGTGGCAAACATTGATGCAGCGTTGAAGTGATGAACATTATTTGAACTCGTTTATTTGAATTGAATCAACAAAGGAAACACATTGTCCAAAATCACGAAAGTCCGCGTCTCACAGTTGGCGAAAGACCTTGGAGTTGCAACCAAGGACATTATTGCTCGTTGTGAAACTGAGGGCATTCCAGATGTCAAGCAACCGCAATCCACCATCTCGATGGGATTGGCGCTGACTATTCGTGAGTGGTTCGGTGGCGGCGTGGCGGTTGAGGACGCGCCTACGCAGGTCGTTGCAAGCAAGACCACAGCTGGCAAGTCGAGCGAGGTTGATCAAGCCGAGGGTGATGAGCCCGCGAAAAAAGTGAGCGCCAAGAAATTGGCGGCTCGGCCAACCGCACCCAAGCCAGTGCCTGTTGTGCGCAAAGCCGCGCCCAAAGTTGCGGCAGAGTCGACCGCTGTTGTTGATCACGGCGCCGTTGAAACTGAGGCTAAACCAGCCAAAAAAGGCGCAATTTCAAAGTCGCCTGAGGCTGATGAAGGCGATCAAGTTCAAGTTTCTCCAACCCAAGACGCGCCAAAGGCACACGCCGTAAAGCAAGCCCATCCAACAGATGCGTCGCCCTCAATTGCGCCAGTCGCGCCACCAAAAACTTTCCTCAGGCCAGGACCGCCAGCGCAAGCCAATGTTCCAACGCGTCCCACAGATGTGCGACCCGTTGGACCAATGTTGCAGCAACCAATAAAGACAAGTCTGTCAGGTCCGCGTGTGATTCGAGTGGAAACTCCCGATGTGATTCCCGCGCCGCGGCCACGATTTACTCCGGGCGCTGGTCAAGGAACTTTTCGTCCTGGTCCGCGATTTGGTGGTGGTGGCGCTGGTGTCAGTGGTGGCTCTGGCGCTCCAGCCAGCGGCGCTCCAACTGGCGCGTCCGCGCGCGCGCCTGATCGAAACAAACGTCGCGTCAGCGCGACCGATACGCGTGGCCGAACTGGTGGAGAATCTCCGGCCAGCGAGCGCAGCAAGCAGGACATCAAGGAGCGCGAAGACCGCATGTCGTCCACGGGTTTCTTCCGCAAGAACCGCACGGTCACGACAAACAAAAAAACTTCGTTTCAGCAACCTACTCGCCAACAAGGACCGGTCACTGGCGTTGTGAAAATTTCCGAGCCCATCAACATCAAGGAGCTCTCATCCGTCACTGGTGTCAAGGCTGGCGACATTCTAAAAAAGCTGTTTATGAAGGGCACAACAGCCACAATCAACAGTGTGATCACATCCGATCAAGCGCTTGAAACCATGCTTGAGTTTGACATTGAGTTGGTGATTGAGGAGGCCCGCAGCGCCGCAGAAATTATTGAAGCTGGATTCAAGGAGCGCGTGCGCAGCGATGAGCGTCCGCGCAGTCCCGTGGTCACCATCATGGGCCACGTCGATCACGGCAAGACAAGTTTGCTTGACCGCATTCGCAACGCCAATGTCGCAGCGGGCGAGGCTGGCGGAATCACGCAGGCAACGAGCGCGTTTCAAACTCCGGTCAAAGCCGGCGATGAAGATCGCGTCATCACATTTATTGACACGCCGGGCCACGAGGCATTCACCAACATGCGCGCGCGCGGCGCCAAGGTCACCGACATTGTTGTGTTGGTCATTGCCGCGGACGACGGCGTCATGCCGCAAAGCGTTGAGAGCATCAACCACGCCAAGGCCGCGGGTGTTCCGATTGTTGTGGCGCTGAATAAGATTGACAAACCAGAAGCCACGGAGAAAAACATCCAGCGCATTAATGGACAGCTCGCCGAACACGGATTGAATCCGGTGGAGTGGGGCGGTTCAACTGAAGTCATCAAGACAAGCGCGGCCAAGAACACGGGCATTCAAGAGTTGCTGGATGTGCTGGATTATCAGGCGCAATTGCTTGGTTTGAAGGCGGATTACAAGGGTTTGGCGCAAGGCACCGTGCTTGAGGCGCAGCTTGTGGAAGGCCGTGGCGCCGTGGCGCGCTTGATCGTGCAAGAAGGAACTTTAAATCGCAGCGACTTTGTTGTGATTGGCCGTGCCTTTGGTCGCGTGCGTGATCTTGTCAACGATAAGGGACAGCGCGTTGACTCTGCGGGGCCAAGCACGCCGGTCGCCATCAGCGGCATTGACATGATGCCCGACGCGGGCGACAAATTCTTCTGCGTGAAAAGTTTGCCCGACGCGGAGGACGCCGCGCATGAGCGACGTCGCATTGAGCGCGAACGCGAACTTGCGGCGCCAAAGATCACGCTTGACAACATCTTTGAGCACATGGGTAAGGAGCAAGTGAAGGAACTTGGTCTTCTTGTGAAGGCCGATGTGCAAGGCAGCATGGAAACGTTGCGCACTGTTCTGGGCAAGATCAAGACCGACGAGGTCGCGGTGAATGTTCGACACTCCGCTGTGGGCGGCATCAATGAAAGCGATGTCTCTTTGGCGGAGGCCACGGGCTCCATTATTCTTGGTTTCAATGTCACCAGTAGCAGCAAGGCGCGCGCGTTGGCGGAACGCAAAAACGTTGAAATTCGGCTGTATGAAGTGATTTATGAGCTGGTGGACGATGTCACGCAAGCCGCCAGTGGCTTATTGACGCCGGAAATCAAATTGGAAGTGTTGGGCCACGCCGAAGTGCGCGAGGTGTTCAAGATTTCCAAGGTTGGCATGATCGCTGGTTGCTACGTCACCGATGGAGTGGTGGAGCGCAACGCGCAAATCCGCGTCACGCGCGACGGCATTGTCATTGAGAAGGACCGTCGACTTGAGCAACTGAAGCGGGTCAAGGACGACGCCAAGGAAGTTCGCGCCGGCATGGAATGCGGCATGAAGATCGTTGGCTACAACGACATCAAGACCGGCGATGTGCTTGAGTGTTATAAAACTTCAAGCGTGACTCGATCCATGCCTTCAACAAGATGAACCGACAATCCCACGAGCCTTCGGATGAGCGCACCGCTGGACGATTGTCCTCGGCGCTTCGTCGCGCCATGCAATCGGCCATAGCCGAGGGCTTGTCCGATCCGCGGGTTGAAGGTTGTTTGATCAGCGTTCTGAACGCCGTCATGTCCCCGGACCGTTCCACGGTGCGATTTCATATTTCGGTTTTGCCTGGCGAGCGTGGCATGTTGGCCATCGCCGCCTTGCGCCACGCCAGTGGTCGTTTAAAAGCGGGCATGATTAAAAAGATCGAAATTCGCCGTCTTCCACGCTTGGAATTTGAGCTTGATGATTCGCTGAAGAAGCAAGCGTCGCTTGACGCCGCCATGCTCGCGGCCAGTCAATCCCGCGGCGAGAGTCCAGCCAATGATCCCGCGCCAGAAGAACACGCCCAAGATTGAAATCAACGCATTCCACTTCAACTTCAATAGTCCAACACGTAAACAAAATCAAAGCATTCAAGCAAATTTAAATTCGACTCGCGTTCACTCTCACTATCGCACCCAATATTCAAATCAATTCGAGGAACTATGACCGCCAAGCCAGAGCTCTACACAACCAAGTTCGCACAATTTGTCCGCACCAACATGGAGAAGGATCCCACTCCGCCAACCGACTTGATCGAGTTGCTGATTGAAAGTTTCTTGCTCACCGACGCTTCGCGCGACCAGACCGCCCACGCCATGTCGCGCATTCGCCATGACATGGTCGACTTCAACGATCTGCGTGTGTCGCTTGTGAAGGAAATGGTGGAGACAATTGGCGTGCGTTATCCAGAGGCGCATGATCGTTGCGTTTTGTTGCGCCGGGCTCTGCATGATATTTTCAAGCGCCAGCACAAGGTGAGTTTGGAGCATCTCACGACCATCCCCAAGCGCGACGCCAAGAGTTACATTGAAAATCTAGATGGAATTCCCTCATTTGTGGCCGCGCGCGTGTGTTTGCTGGGGTTGAATATTCACGCGGTGCCCATGGATCGAACCACCATTCGTCTATTGGTGGAGTCGGACATTCTCACGGCCGCGGGATCAGCGGCGGATATTTCGCAACTCATGTTGCGACACGTTCGAGCCGAGGACGCGGTTTCCACGCATGTCGCCATTCGCAAAGCCGTCGACCGCTATTTGGTGTCGGGGCGTCCCGCACGAGTTGGGCGCACGACGCGCAAGACAAGTGCTTCTCCATCCAAGCGTGCTTCTCGCAAGTGAGTGGATGAATGAACCGTCCGATTTGGGTGTGGATCTTGTTCGCATGTTGCGCTATTTGCGCGCCCATGTTCCAAGCACCCACTCAGTCGGCCCACGCTCAAGCGCCGCAAGAAAATTCAGAAAAATACAAAACACTCGCGCCACCAACATTCATCGCAATCAAATCACATCCGGACGCGTTGGGCGCGCAGCAATCGCTAGATGAAATTGAAAATAAAATATCCCCGCCCAAGTCCACTGATCGCGCCGCGCCATCGCCAAACGAGCCTGATCCCGCGTGGTTGACCAAGGCCCGCACGCACATGCGCCAACGCGAACCCGATCAAGCGATGCAATTGCTTTTGCAATTGGTCCGAACCGACCCTAAAAATATACTGGCGTGGCGCGAAATAGGGCGCATACTTGATGGAGCGGGACGGCGGGAAACAGCGTTGAGCGCGTGGAACCAAGTGCTATCACTGGAGCCCAACGACGCCGAGGCATTGGTTGGGAGCGGGCTTGATTTTCTGGCGGGAAAAAAATTCTTGCCCGCCGCTGAAAAATTATTTCTTGCGCGAAGAATTTGGTTGACGGTCGAGCCCACGGACTCGCGTTTGAAAATGCGCATCGCCACAGCGGGGGGCTTGGGTCTGGCCTTGCGCGAACTTGGTTACGCGCGCGCCGCAGCAACGTGCTTTCATGATGCGGTTCAATTTGAAACAGAGTTGGACACCTTGCCCAATCAAGAAAAACTTCCGCGTAAACAATCCAAGGAGTTTTTGCGATTCGCTGGCGAGTGCGAAGCCAGCATTGACCAATGGAGCGACGCAGCCACGTCATTTTCCCAGTCGTTGGCACAGACCGACACCAGCGACGCAGCAAGTTTACCGCTGGTGGTTTGGGCGTTGAGTTGCTCTGGTGAACCCGATGAAGCCTGGCAACTGATCAAGACCACGTTGGCACAAATCGATTCACCGGGCCGCGCGGGAGCGCCACTGGCGATCACATGGTTGTTCAAAAGTGGCTTATCGCAGCCATTACAAGCTGATTTTAAATCAGACACATCCAGGGAAGACGTGATCTATGCGCGCAGCATGTTGGCCATTGGCGACACTCACGCCGTGGATTCCATACTTTCCTTGGAGTCGGCGGCACTTGAAGATCCCATCGCCATGAGCGAGGCCACGCAATTTCTAGCATCACGCCAAGGTGTTGGAGTTGTTCTTGACATGGCCTTGGATCAAGTACAAAAAAATCCAATGTCCGCGTCGCGTTGGGCCACGGCATTGCGCGCTTTGCCCATTGGCGCAAAGCAACTTCGTGGCGACATTCAAAGACCCAATGCCAACAACACTCCAGCCAACAACGCGACGCGCGCTCTTCTTGCCGCATGGTTTGATCTAGTTGGATTTGATTCCCTGTTGGCGCTGCGAACGATTGAGCCGTTCATTGATTCCCAAGACGCACTCGCAAGCGCGTCGCGCATCGTGGCGTTGAAAGCGTTGGCGATCGAACAAGATCTTGCCCAAGTGGAGCGCATTGAAAAGTTGTGCGACGTGAAATCCTGCGACGAGTCGGTGGCGCTGGCTGCGGCTTTTCTTGAATGTGGTGAAACTGAAAAAGCCATAGAGCACGTGGAAAAAGCCATCGCTTTGAATAAGAAAAGTTCCCCAGCGTGGATGGTGCGTGCGGCGATCGATTTGTCGCGTGTCATGGATGAAACCGCCGCGCGGAATTTTGAAAAACAGCGCGAAACCGCGCTTGAAGTGCGCAATTCACTTGAACGCGCCATGCAGAACGCGCCGGCGGATCGATTGCCGGCGCGGAAGTATTTGCAAGTGGCGGTGCCAGATCGTTCGATCGCGCCCGACGAGGATGCGTTGGAAATTGTTAATGCATCCCAGTTCGCGCAGGTGCGGCGTGAATATTTTCGCGAGAAGGCGCTGCAGGCGAAGCGACGCGGTCAATCAGAGGTCGCTTTGGAATCACTGCGCTTACTGTTCATGGAGGATCCACTTGATGTCGAGGTGGGGCAAGCATTGGTGTCCGCCGCGGTGGATACTGGTCGATTGATTGAAACGGAAAAATTCCTCGAAGCATTTTCCAAGACGCATCCCGCCGTGGCCGAGCTTGGTGAAGCGGATCTTTCTTGCAAGGCGCAGCAAGACCGATTGCTTGAAGTGATTCAAATACTCAAGAGCGCGTCCGCGAGTGATCCAGATTCCGACGCGTTGACTCGTGGATGCGTGCGAAGTTTAATCGCCGCCGGAAAAACATCGGAGGCATGGAGCGTGATGATGAACGCATCGGATCACGTGAAAAATGCCACGGGCCGATCTCAGTTGGAGCGGATTGAGTTCGCGCTTTCATTTGATCCAAACATCGCGGCGCAAGAGATTCGGAACTTGTCTCAAAACGCGCGAATATCAAAAACACAGCGCCAAAGCGCGATTTCTTTCGCGCATCGCTTGCCAAAAAATATTGAGGACCGCTTGGCGCTTCAATCCGCGCTCGCCATGCCACTTTTAAATGACGCGCAGGTTCAACCCATGTATCTCGCCTATGCCATGTTGAATGCAACTGTGGATGAAGCCCATGCCCTGAGCAAAAAATTCGCGCGCCCGTGGACCGTGTCCGCCACAATTGAAGCCGCGCAAATGCTTGCCGATGAAGGCATGTTCATGAAGGCCGAATCGTTGCTTCATGATGTGGGCGCGCTGAACAAGGCCAAAGATCAAGCGCAACTCTTTCGCGCCGAATTGGCCAGCATCATCGCCCAAGGCAACACGCAAAGGGCGAGCGCGCGGCTTGCGCAAGAGCGGTCGATCAATAAATTTCTCATCAAAGATCCGCGCGTCACAACGCAAGCCGAAGATCTTGCGGAGTTGGGAAACGCGTTCCTAATGGCCAGCAATGCCGCCGCCGCAAGCGAATGTTTTCAATCCGCGCTTTATCTTGCGCCCGATCTCGCCAGCGCGATGAACAACTTGGCGTGGCTTCGAATGGAGCACAACCAAATTGATTCCGCCACGATTGATTTGGTCAAGCGCGCGCTGGCGATGACCCCCAACGACCCAAGCACTTTGGATACGGCGGGTTGGTTGGCGTATCGACAAGGACAATTGCTTGATTCCGCAGGCGAATTGGGCGCAATTTCCTTGCTGCGTCAATCGATTGAACAGTCGCAGGATCGCGCCTCCGCCGAATCCATGGATCACTACGCCGACGCCCTGTATCGAACCGGCGCAACCGGCAAGGCCGTGGAATTATGGCGCTTGATTGAGGATTCGGAGGCGAACAAATCTTCACGGGAAAATGTTGTGAAAGCGTTTCAGATATTGCAGCAGCGCGAGTGGGGAATTCGTGCGTGGAACGCCGACGCTTTTTACGATCGCAATGATGGCGCCGCAATCGATCGCGCCGCGAAAAAATTAAAGGCCATAGCCAAAGGCGAAGCGCCTGAATTGGCCGACATGGATTTCGCACAACCATCTCCAGCGCCTGCGAAAGATTTGTCGCCAAGCCAAGGATCCGCAACTTCCACAGGGGTAAAATAATGGCGGGTCATAGTGTTTGGAAAAACATCAAGCATCGCAAAGCCGCGGTGGACGCCAAGCGTGGAAAAATTTGGAGCAAACTCAGCCGCGCCGTGATTGTCGCGGCGCGCACCGGAGGCGTGGATCCAAAATTTAATTCCTCGTTGCGCCTAGCCATTCTGGATGCCAAGGCCGGCAACATGCCCCGCGACACAATCGAAAAGGCCGTGAAGAAGGGAGCGGGCGGGCTGGAAAGCGAGCGCTATGAGCCCACCCGTTACGAGGGATTTGGTCCCGGCGGTGTTGCCCTTGTGGTTGAGGCCCTTGTGGCAAACACCAATCGAACCGCGCCTGAAATTCGCACTATTTTTGACAAAAATGGCGGCAAAATTGGCGTGCCCAACAGCGTCATGTTTGGCTTTGTTCAGCAGGGAATTCTGCTGATTTCTAGCCAAGCCTCAACTGAGGACGCGCTTATGGAAATCGCCTTGGCGGCCGGGGCCGATGATGTACAAAGTGGGGAGGAGGGTTGGCAAATCACCACCGCTCCCGCCATATTTGGCGTGGTGCGCGAGGCGATTGAAGCGGCGAATATTTCTGTGGTCAGCGCGGGAATCGAATATGTTCCACTGAATACGGTGTCCGTTGATTCAGAAACAATTCAAACAATCGAAAAATTGGTTGAAGCTTTAGAGGATCATGATGATGTGCAACGTGTGCACACGAATTTGTCCCGCGATTAAAAGAATGGCCCATGTGATGAAACTTTGGAACTTCTTTATTTTTTGCGTTGTGTGCGTTCCCGCGCTTGCCGCGTGTGGAACCAAGGAACGTGTATTTCCTGGGCACACTCGTGATCAAGTTTGGAAAGCCATGGTGCAAGCGGCGGAGGATCCACGGTACGCCGATTGGATTGTTGTTGATAATGAAGTCTGGCGCGATGACGCCGCGAGTCGCATTGAAATCCGACGTGATGTGCGCCGCGATTTGATGGTGGCGGGATCGCCGCCGCGTCGCGAGGAATTTGAGTGGAGATTTAGCGCGTCGGTCACCGACGCAACTCCGCCATCGGTTGAATTTTCCACAAGCACCATTGTGATTCCCGCGCATTTTTGGTTGCAAGCGCGGCATTATTTGGATGAAGTGGAACGAAGACTCAGTGGAATGCCGTTGGAGAAAAAGGCCACAATTACCCAGTATTCCTCCACCGATTCGAGCAGATTGCCAGATCACGCAAAGCCATTTCCAGTGGTGGCAGTTTCTCAAAGCGATGCGAATGCGCCTCCTGAGATTGCGAGCCCGCGGTCAACTCAAGCGGCGGTTATTGAGCCACCAGTCTCGCTTGAAGATTTGCAAGTTGCGCCAATTGCAGTTGCGGAACCCGTTGTTGAAGTTGCGCCAATTGCAGTTGCGGAACCAGTTGTTGAAGTTGCGCCAATTGCGGTTGCGGAACCAGTTGTAGAAGTCGCGCCAATTGCGGTTGCGGAACCAGTTGTTGAAGTCGCGCCAATTCCAGTTGCGGAACCAGTTGTAGAAGTTGCGCCAATTGCAGTTGCGGAGCCAGTTGTAGAAGTTGCGCCAATTCCAGTTGCTCAGCCGGTAGCAGATCCTGAAGTAGAACCAGTAGCGGAGCCAGTAGCGGAGCCCGTTGTAGAAGTTGCACCAATTCCAGTAGCGGAGCCTGTTGTAGAAGTTGCACCAATTCCAGTTGCGGAACCAGTTGTTGAAGTTGCGCCAACTCCAGTTGCGGAACCAGTTGTTGAAGTTGCGCCAACTCCAGTTGCAGAACCAGTTGTTGAAGTTGCGCCAATTCCAGTTGCGCAACCAATTATCAAATCCGCGCCAGGTGGAGTTTCACAGCCCGTAGTGGATCCCGAAATAGAACCAGGACTTGCGCCAGTTGTAAAAACTGCGCCAACTCCAGTTGCGGAACCAGTTGTAGAAGTCGCGCCAATTCCAGTTGCAGAACCAGTTGTAGAACCCGCGCCAATTCCAGCAGCGGAACCAATTGTTCAATCAGAACCGATTCCACTTTCGGACCCATTGTTAGAACCCACTCCGGTTCCTGTAGCGCAACCAATTGCAGAACCCGCGCCAACTCCAGTTGCAGAGCCAACTGCAGAACCAGCTGCAGAACCCGCGCCAATTCCAGTTGCAGAACCAGCTGCAGAACCCGCGCCAATTCCAGTTGCAGAACCAGTTGCAGAACCCGCGCCAATTCCAGCTGCAGAACCCGCGCCCAAAACTCAACCTTCCCCAGTTGAGCCGGCGCCCAAGGCCAATCCTGTTTCAAGTCCGGTTCCAGCGCCCACTCCTATTGTCAAGCCAATTCCAGAGCCAGATCCCGTCGAACCTCCGCCATTTGAGCCACCACCTGATCCATAAATCATCGGGTAATGTAAATCACTGAATCAGCCAATTTTTCATCTTTCCAAGGAGAACCCTATGCCAAGCAAAATTCAAATGACCACCGCCGGACTTCAAGTTCCAGATCAACCATTCATTCCATTCATTGAGGGCGATGGAACTGGCCCCGACATTTGGAAGGCCAGTCAAATGGTGTTCGACGCCGCGGTTGAAAAAGCCTACAACGGCAAGCGCAAGATTCACTGGCACGAAGTTCTCGCCGGCGAAAAAGCATTCAACAAAACTGGATCATGGTTGCCCGAAGAAACGCTCACCGCATTCCGCGACATGCTTGTTGGCATCAAGGGTCCGCTCACCACTCCAATCGGTGGCGGCATCAGCAGTCTGAATGTCGCGCTGCGTCAAAAACTTGATCTCTATGTTTGTTTGCGACCCGTGCGTTACTTCAAGGGCGTGCCAAGTCCGGTGAAGAAGCCAGAAGATGTGAACGCCGTGATCTTCCGCGAGAACACCGAGGACATTTACGCCGGCATTGAATTCAAGGAAGGTTCGCCCGACGCCAAGAAATTTATGGATGCTTTCAAGTTGGCGTTTCCAGAGCAGTTTAAAAAAATCCGTTTCCCAGAAACCAGCGGCATTGGTATCAAGCCAATTTCCAAGGACGGCACCGAGCGTCTTGTTCGCAGCGCAATCAAGTACGCGCTGAAAGAGAAGCGAAAAAGCCTGACAATTGTGCATAAGGGTAACATCATGAAGTTCACCGAAGGCGCCTTTAAGGATTGGGCCTACGCGCTTGCGGCCAAGGAATTCCGCAATGAAACTGTGAGCGAGCGCGAGACGTGGATCTTTGGAAACAAGGATGCCAACGCCGCGCTGACCACCGAGGCCAACGCCAAGATGATCGATCCGGGTTACGACATGATGACGCCAGATCAACAAGGCAAGATTCGCGCCGAGATTGATGTGGCCATGAAGTTGGCGGCGACGCATGGCGGCGGAAAGTGGAAGAGCAAGTTGCTCATCAAGGATTCCATCGCCGACATCACGTTGCAACAAGTGCTCACACGCGCCAAAGATTTTGATGTGATCGCCACCATGAATTTGAACGGCGACTATTTGTCCGACGCGCTCGCCGCGCAAGTGGGTGGTATCGGTATCGCGCCAGGCGCCAATATCAATGAGATCACCGGGCACGCCATCTTTGAAGCCACGCACGGCACCGCGCCGAAGTACGCCAACCTTGATCAAGTGAATCCAGGCAGCGTGATTTTGTCCGGCGAAATGATGTTGCGCTACATGGGTTGGAGCGAGGCCGCTGACATGATCATCGCGGGCATGGACGCGGCCATTACCGCGCGCACCGTCACGTACGATTTCCATCGCCTGATGGAAGGCGCGCGCAAGGTGAAATGCTCCGAATTTGCCCACGAAATCATTCGCCACATGGACGCGCGCGTGGCGGTTACGGCTTAAAAACCCACGAATTCAATGACAACGCAATCACCTCCGCCACCCGCGTGGAAGCACTTTTTTCAGACGCTTCCCCGCGGCATGCGCGGAGGTTTTGTTTTGTTTATTGCGTGGTGCGTTTTGCCTTTAACGTGCGGACTGATTTTGTTGGCCAACATCAACTTCGCGCACCAATGGCTTGGTAGCGAAGACTTCAAGGCCGCCGCGATATTTGCGGCAAGCTACGCGGTGCTCACGGGGCTTGGCATTTTGCCAACCTACGCCGCCACCATCGTGGGCGGCTGGGTCTTTGGTGTGGAACTTGGTTTCGCCGCATGCGCCGCCGGATATTTGGGCGGCAGCACGATTGGTTTTGGCATCAGCAAATTGGTGTGCTCGGATCATGTCGCAACGTGGATTGACTCGCGCAAGCGTTGGCGCATTATTCGTAAAACCATTCTTGAGGAAAATAAGTGGAAGGCCACGGGCATCATCGCTTTGATTCGACTTTCTCCAAGCGGACCCTTCGCCGTGACCAACTTGGTGCTTGCGGCTTGCGGCGCGGGCTGGACAGAATTTTTAATCGGATCTTCCGTGGGCATCGCGCCGCGAACGTTGTTCGCGTGCTTTATTGCGGCTTCGGCTTCCGCCACGGGCGCCACCGATATTCAAACACTGGCCAAAAATCAGGGATATTTGGCTGTGATTGTGGGGGTTGTCATTTTTATGGCCACGTTGGCGGTGATTGGTTTCATCGCGCGCGCCGCGCTTGACCGCGCCTTGCGTGACGAAACCACCGCAATTCGCTAACTTGCTTCACCCATGTCCGTTATAGAAATGAATCACCCACGCGTTAAAAATTCCACCAGTACATTGTTGCGTGCGAAGACGCTAGGCAAAGTCGCTGCAAAAGCTGCGGCCAATCTTGCCGCAAAAACTTCGGCGAAAGCTTCTGTCAATGCTCTGGCAAAATTAAAGAAGAAGCCAGCCGCGAAGTCCTCTCGCAAGATTTCTAAAAATGGTTGGCGCACCGCGGCCACCAGCGATCATCATGAACTGTATGAATTATCCGTGCAAACTCCCAAGGAGGAGGTTGAGTTCATTGACAAAGTATTCAAGTCCATCACCAACCGTTTGCCCGCGACATTTCGCGAGGACTTTTGTGGCACGCACATTCTTTCAAGCGCGTGGGTGATTCGCCGCCCAACCAATCACGCGTATGGCGTGGACCTGGATCCATCCGTGCTTGCATGGGGCGCCGCGCGTCGCAAGCAACAGCTCTCGCCGGGCGCGCTTAAGCGTTTGCACACCGTGCAAGGAAATGTGCTTTCGCACAAGGGCGAACTTGTTGACGTGGTGGCCGCCTTCAATTTTTCGTATTACATATTTAAAAAGCGCGCGGAACTACTGCGCTATTTTAAATTCGCGCGCACGCGCCTGAAAAATGACGGCGTGTTTTTCTTGGACTGCTACGGTGGCTACGAAAGTTTCTCCGAGCAAAATGAGGAGCGCAATTTGGACGGATTCACCTATATATGGGACACCGCCAAGTACAACCCAATTTCGGGCGAGGTGCTGAATCACATTCATTTCAAATTTCCAGACGGCACGCAGATTCGCAAGGCATTTACCTACGATTGGCGCTTGTGGACCATCGCCGAGTTGCAGGAATTGCTCGTCGATGCGGGCTTTACACGAAGCACCGTGTATTGGGAAGGCACCGACCACGCCACAGGCGGGGGCAACGGAATTTTCCGCAAGGCCACACAAGGCGAGGCGTGCGCCGGCTGGATTGCCTACATCGCCGCTGAAAAATAAACTTCAGAATAAAAAGAAACTTCAACAGGAAATGAACGGAAACTTAGTCTAAAGTGATCCCCATGCATCCGTTCGCAATACTCGCGCCCGCTTGGCGCCGCGCTCCTGCCGCTGGAATTGTGGCGGGAGCCCTTCAAGAAGTGGAAGAAATTTTTCGCCGCCAATTGCGCAGCGATTTGCCTGCCGTGAATGAATTGGCGCGACATGTGGAGCGCTACCGAGGAAAAATGTTGCGTCCAACGCTGCTCTTGCTTTCGGGTTTGGCGGCAACCGGTCGCGAGGACGAATCCGCGCTGACTCGCAATCATAAAATGGCGGCGGCAGTTTCTGAAATGATCCATATGGCAACGTTGGTGCACGACGATGTGCTTGACGAAGCCGACACGCGTCGCCGTGGCGCCACCATTAATTCATTGCGCGGCAATGAGACCGCCGTGATGCTTGGCGATTGGCTTATCTCCAACGCGTTTCATTTGTGCTCGCTGATTGGCGACACATCGCTCAATGTGGCGTTTGGCCACACCACAAACACCTTGTGCGAAGGGGAGTTGCTGCAACTGAGCCGCCGCGAGGATGTGTGTTTGGACGAGAGCACGTATCTGGAAATTGTGAAGCGCAAGACTGCGGCGTTGGTGTCCGCGTGTTGCCAACTTGGCGCTCAATTGTCTGGTGCCAGCGAGGAAATTCAAAAAGCGCTTGGCATGTATGGCCAGCACACTGGCGTGGCGTTTCAAATTCAAGACGACATTCTGGATTTCATCGGCGATCAAAGCGTGGTGGGTAAAACATTGGGTTGCGATTTGCTCAAGGGCAAGGCAACGCTTCCGCTGATTTTATATTTGCGTGATTGCGTTGGTTCCTCGCGTGTTGACGCGATCAATGTGATTGAATCTCGCGACGGAATTGAATTGGTGCGACGCATGAACAAGGCTGGCTCAATCACGGCCGCGCAAGCGGTGGCGGAAAATATGATCCGCGCCGCGCAAGACGCGCTCGAGCCGCTTCCCCCAAGCCAAGTGAAGACACTGTTGCAAGAGTTGGCGATGGAAGTCATCCGCCGCGATCGCTGATCGCGCCGTCGCAACTTGCGTTGTCAATCAACCGCACGCCGTCAAGGCGCGCCGCAATCAGAGCGCGCGCCCCAGACTTTAATTTTGGTTCAAAGTTCTCAATTGGCAGAAGCGTGTCCGGCGCTCGAATCACCGCGTATTCAACCAGCAGTTGGTGCCGCGCCAACACGCGGAGCATTTCACTTTCCGCCGCGGCAATGTCCATGTCCGCACGCGCGCATTCTTGCGCGGCGGCCAAGGCCCGCGAAAGTCCACGCGCATTTTCGCGCTGATTCGCCTGCAAATAGCGGTTGCGGCTGCTCATGGCCAGGCCATCGCTCTCGCGAATAGTGGGGCACGCGTGCACAACAAGCTTCTTCCAGCGCGCTCCTTCGCGCCGCACCATCTCTTGTATCACCCGCAGTTGCTGGAAATCTTTCTCGCCAAAATTTGCGGCTGCGGGTTGACACATGTCAAAAAGTTTCGCAACCACTTGGCACACGCCAGCAAAATGTGTGGGGCGCTGCGCGTCCTCTAGTTTAGGTTGCGTTGCCACAAGCGGCAATTGCAATTGAATCGCCTCCGCGTTGGCCGCATCCACGCCATACGGATACATATCTTGCACGCTTGGAATAAAAATCGCCGCCGCGCCCGCCGACTGGCAGAGTTCGCGGTCCGCTTCAAGCGTGCGCGGGTACTTTGAAAAATCTTCGCCCTTGGAAAATTGCGTGGGGTTCACAAATAAACTCACCACCACAGGGCGCCCATCGCTCGCCGCCTGCTTGATCAACGAAGCGTGTCCCGCATGCAGCGCGCCCATGGTTGCAACCAAAGCGCATCCATGCAGTGGAGTGAGTGATTCCGCGTGTTCAACAATCTGCATATGGCGAAGGTACTCGCCTTTTATGGCGCGCTTGCGCATAAATTTCAACTTGAAAGCTCATTCGCCACGCGCATAAAAAGTTGAGATTTTCCTTTGCGGCGCTGTCAATGTTGCCTACACTACTGATTCCAATTCACGGACCGTAATTTAAGATAGAAAGTCCGAATTTCATTACCTTCGATACAAAAACAGCAACATGAATAAACCACGACCATTGTATTTAGACAACGCCGCCACCACTCGATGCGATCCTCGCGTGGTGGAAGTCATGCTTCCTTACCTTACGGAGGCTTACGGAAATTCCGGCAGTCGCAATCACGCATTTGGTTGGGAGGCGGAGGAGGCCGTTGAGAAAGCGCGCGAGCAAGCCGCCGCATTAATCGGCGCCAACTCCAAGGAAATTATTTTCACCAGCGGCGCGACCGAAAGCAACAACTTGGCCATCAAGGGCGCCGCGCACATGTACGCCAAAAATCCAGAAGGACAAACTGGACGCGGTCACATTATCACCGCGCTTCACGAACACAAGGCCGTGCTTGATCCATGCAAGCGTCTTCAGAAGGAAGGCTTTGATGTCACTTATTTGCAGCCGCCCGCTGACGGCGTGATCACCGTTGACATGGTCGCCAAAGAAATTCGCCCCGATACCATTTTGGTTTCCATCATGTGGGCCAACAATGAAATTGGAACCATCAATGAAATTCCAGCCATTGGCAAACTGTGCCATGACAAGGAAATTATTTTCCATAGCGACGGCACGCAGTGGGTTGGAAAAATGCCAACCGATGTGGAGCGCGACAATATTGATTTGCTTTCCTGGAGCGGTCACAAGATGTATGGACCCAAGGGCGTGGGCGCGTTGTATGTGCGCCGTCGCAAACCGCGTGTGCGCTTGGAAGCCATCTTCGACGGAGGCGGACAAGAGCGCGGAATGCGCAGCGGTACGCTGAATATCAGCGGAATTGCTGGCTTTGGCAAAGCCTGCGAATTGTGCCAGCATGAAATGCAATCCGAAGGCGAGCGCCTTTTAAAGTTCCGCAATCGTTTGGAAACAGAACTCGCCAAGGCGATTGAAGTGACGCAAGTCAACGGCAACGCCAGCAAGCGCGTTCCAAACATCACCAACATTTCATTTGGTTTTGTCGAGGGCGAAAGTTTGCTCATGGGCATCAAGGACATCGCGTGTTCATCCGGTTCCGCTTGCACCAGCGCCAGCCTTGAGCCAAGTTATGTTCTGAAAAGTTTGGGAGTGGGCGACGAACTCGCGCACAGCAGTCTGCGTTTAAGCATGAGCCGCTGGACCACCGACAAGGAAATCGAGTACACCATCGCTTCCATCACCAAAGCGGTGTTGCATTTGCGAAAGATGAGTCCTCTTTATGATTTGTTCAAAGAGGGCGTGGACATTAGTAAAATTCAGTGGCAAACCCACTGAGTTGTTTAAAAAGTTTTGACTTACAAGTTTGGTAAAAAGTTGGATAGAAATTTAAGAAAGAACACACCATGGCATACAGCGACAAAGTCATCGAGCACTATCAGAACCCGCACAATGTTGGTTCATTTGGCAGCAGCAAAGAAGTTCAGGCCCGCAAAGATGTTGGCGTGGGCATTGTTGGCGCCCCCGAATGCGGCGATGTGATGCAGTTGCACATTCAAGTCAGCGACGCCGGCGTGATTCAGGACGCCAAGTTCAAGTGCTTTGGTTGCGGCTCCGCCATCGCGTCAAGTTCCTTGGCCACTGAGTGGATCAAGGGCAAGACCGTGGATGAGGCGCTGGCCATTAAGAACACTGAAATCGTGGAGGAACTCAGCCTTCCGCCCGTTAAAATTCACTGCAGCGTGTTGGCGGAGGATTCCATCCGCGCCGCGATTGAAGATTGGAAGAAGAAGAACGGACACGCTACGGCGGTTGATACCCACGCCGCGCACGCGCACTAATTCAACTCACATATTTCTTGCATAAATAAAATTCAACCTTACTCAAAGTTTTAGGAGACCCCACATGTCAGTCATCGTCACAGAAACAGCGGCCCGCGAAATTGATTCCATCATTCGTCAACAGGGACTTGATCCAGCCAAGATTCATTTGCGCGTTGGAGTGAAGGGTGGCGGCTGCAGCGGTTTCAGCTACCTGCTTGATCTCACCGAGATCCGCAAGGACAATGACGAGTTGTGGGAAGTTTCCTTCACACGTCGACCAGATGTTTCCGCGAAGGCGCAGAACGAAAGCGGAGGCGGCTCCGTTGCCACCGCGACAGCGCCAGAAGCGTTCGCCGTGAAAGTGATCTGCGATCCAAAGTCCTACTTGTATGTCAACGGCACCACGATTGATTTCAAGGACGAAGTCATGGGACGCGGATTTGTGTTCAGCAATCCAAACGCCACCACCACGTGCGGATGCGGCTCAAGTTTCAGCGCGTAAGCAAGTCGGCACATTTCAAATTCAGCAGAAACGCCCGCTCAAATGGGGCGTTTCTTTTTTTGCGCTGCAATTCAAGTTGCGATCACAAAATAGCGCGCGAGCTTGCCGCGGCGAATTTGTTCTGGCGAATCTCTCCAACCAGCGCGGAAAATTCTTCGGCGGCAACAGCTTTACCAATCAACCAGCCTTGCGCGCCGTCGCAGACATTCTCCTTGAGCCACGCCCACTGCGTGACATTTTCCACGCCCACCGCCACCACGCGCGTGTTCAGTTGCTTGCTCAGCGCCAGCATTGCCTGAACCATCATTCTGTCTTGCGCCGTTCCAGGCAGCGGCCGAATAAAACTGCGGTCGATTTTTAATTCAGACACAGGCAAGGCTTTCATGTTGGCCAACGTGGCCACGCCCACGCCAAAATCATCCATGCACACAGTCACGCCCAAGTTGCGCAGCGTGGTCAGCGGCGCGTTGAACACTTGCGGGTTTGAAATAATCGCGGCCTCTGAAATTTCCACCGCCAACTGCGCGCCGGACACGCCGCTTTCATTCAGCGCGCCGCGCACCGTGTCCACAAAGCGCGGGTTTGCCAATTGATTCGCCGTGATATTCACCGCCACGCGAATATGCAGGCCAATTTCCTCCCACGCCGCGCATTGGCGGCATGCTTCGCGCATGCTCCACAAAGTGATCTGATCCATCACGCCACATTCCTGGGCAATAGCCACAAATCGCCCCGGCGCAATGGACACACCCGTGGGCGATGTCCAGCGAATCAGCGCCTCGGCGCCGTACACATCGCCTCGGTTCATGTTGATTTGCGGCTGGAACAGCAATTGAAATTCCGAGTGTTCCACGGCGTGGCGCATGGCGCTGGCCAACTGAAGATCATTGAGAACTTGCGAGCTCATCTGCGCGGACCACTGCACCGCCGTAGAGTTTGCGCCGTCGCGCGCTTGGTCCGCCGCCATTTCCGCGCGGCCGATCAACGTGCGCGCGTCAATTTTTTCACTGACTGTCACCACGCAGAAACCCGCATGCGCGCGCAAGCGAATTTCCCGCTGCGCCAGAAATACGGGCATGCGCGCCGCAAGCGCCACGCTGTCGGCGAGTGTTTCCAAGCCAACCAAATTGCGGGGCAGGGCGATTAAAAAATTCTCCTCGTCCATAAATGTCATCCACGCGCCGCTTGGCAACAGCGGGGTCAAGCGCGCTTGAAGCGATCGCTCAACTTCCATTTGCAGCGCGTCGCTGGCCACGCCCAACATATTCAGCGCCGTGGACACATTGGTGAAATGATTAAATCGCAGCAGCAACAGGCTTCCAATGTGTTCTTGATCAAGCGCGCTTTGCACTTGCCGCTCGGTGGAATTTTTACCGCGCCCAAGCTGCGAAGCACCAAGCCACTGTTCGCGGCGCAAGAGCGCGCCGTCTATCACTTGGCAGATGGTTTCAACCGGCGCGCGCGCGTCCACAGTGGCGTCCGCGCCAGCGGTCGCCAGCGCCGCAAGTGTGTCGGCCGCCGCGATGGCCACGACCAATGTGTGAGCAAGAACTTGTGTGGCGCGGATTTTTTGAAGCAATGCCGCGGCGAAGTTGCTCGAGTCATCCAACAACACAATGCACGTTGTCTGCGTGGAGCACGCCATTTGCAAAGCCTGATCTATTGGCGCGAACAAGCAATGTGCGCCGTTGTTTTTAAGCGCGGCGGCAAGCGTGTCACGCGCGGAGCCAGTGTTTGAAACCAATAAAAGTTGCGGCATGTTGCGTTGACGAGTTTAAGCGATCCCGTTAACCGTGCAATCAACTTTTATTTTACTTTTTCCAATTGTCTTCGTGACTTTGCAAGTTCAATCGACAGAACTTTCTCATTTGGAAGCGCGGTGAGATATTCGTGAACAAGCAATTTGTTGGGCAGCGCGTCCGTGGCGTATCGCACCAATGATTCACCTTTGCTTGAACACAGAATGACGCCAATGGGAGGATTTTCGTTGGGCTGCATCCAATGCTCGCGCGCGTAATTCAGGTACATGTGCATTTGCCCCGAGTCTGAATGCGTGAACCTGCCAAGTTTCAAGTCAATGATCACAAGGCAGCGCAGTCGACGATGGAAGAAAATCAAATCCACGCGGTACCAAACATCATCTATGCGCAACCGACGTTGGCGACCGACAAATGCGAGGTCGTTTCCAAGTTCAAGAAGAAATGATTCAAGATGGCCAATGAGTCCTTGCTCAAGATCAGTCTCGGAGTATTCGTCGCGCAGGCCAAGGAACTCAAGAACTAAAGGATGTCGAATTTCATCTTGGGCATTGACCGCGTCCGTTGCATTCGGCTTTGCGCCCTTGGCAAGCATTTTATTTTTGTTGCGTGACAGCGCGGTGCGTTCATAAAATTGAGTTTCAATTTGCCGTTGGAGTTGCCTCACTGACCAACCTCCGCGCAATGCCTCGCGTTGATAAAACTCCAGTGCGTCCGTTGAGCGAGCGCGGCTGATCAGCAATACATAATGTGACCAAGGCATTGGAAATGAGCGCGCGAGATGTTGAGTCGCCTCCAATTCGTTCGACACTGTCGAACGAATTGGGTTTCTTGGAAAAGCAACATAAAACTGCCGAAATCGAATGAGATTTGATCGGGCAAATCCGCGGCCATGACGACGCGTCAAGTCTTTTGAAAGTCGTTCAAGAACAGTCTGGCCATACTCCGCACGCTTCTTTCCACGCTGTTCAAACTCAACAATTCGCCGGCCGATTTCCCAGTAGGTTGCCGTCATGAATGAGTTGATCACTCGAGCGCTGCCTCGGCGTGATTTCTCTAGGAGGTCGCTTACGGTCACAAGTAAATTTTGATAGCCAGCGCGACTTGGTTTTCCCCTGATGACAGTTGATTTGATGATGCCAGTTCGAGCGCGATTTTTTTGTATTTTTTTTGCCACACCTGCCTCCAATTGAATGTTGAATTGCAGGGTACGAATCGATTTTGGCAGGCTCTTCTTTTATCGCTGTTTTTCTGAAGGTCTTTTGCGAGAGAGGCGGGTGCGGGGCGGGTTCGTAGTCACAGCGCTTAAACAACACGCGCTGCATAAATTTGGGTGGCACAGGAGCTGTGACAACGCACCCTTTGTAAGAAAGTGCACGCTTTGCAGAAAGGGTGGCACCAGTCGCTCAGACAACGCACCCCACGCAAGCGGGGCTTGCGCGGGTGCTAAACTCGCTTGTGGTGCCACCCTTTCTGCGACGCGGGAATTGGCAACCTTTTTTATT